>CALUII010000046.1 GCA_944320665.1 uncultured Alistipes sp.
CAGCGAATCGGCAATTTCGAGTGCCTGTTCGCCGTTGTCGGGCTGCGAGATGAGCAGGTTGTCGACATCTACGCCCAATTTTTGGGCATAGTAACTGTCGAACGCATGTTCGGCGTCGATGAACGCAGCGATGCCGCCGGCCTTCTGGGCCTCGGCAATGGCATGAATAGCCAGAGTCGTTTTACCCGACGATTCGGGACCGAAGATCTCGATCACACGACCTTTGGGATAACCGCCGACGCCGAGGGCCATGTCGAGGGTGATCGACCCCGTTGGAATGACCGGGATGTCGTTCACCTCCTGCGAATTCATGCGCATGATCGACCCTTTGCCGAAATCCTTCTCAATTTTCTCCATCACCGCATTCAGCACCTTGAGCTTGTCGGGATTGGTCTGTACTTTTTCTGCCATTATTCAGTTGTTGTATTATTTGTTCCTTAATTTAACATCCGGGCCCGGGTTCGTCGCAACCGGGTCATCGGGGCTTCACTCCTCCTGGGGATACCTTGGGCATTCGTGTGAATGCCCGTGAAAAAGAGTGAGGAGGCTACCCTATTTTCAGCCTTGCATCCTGCCGGTTGGGTTACTTTTCGTCCGGGGCGTAGGCGTTGAGAATCTGCTGATAGTGGTTCTTTGTGTCGACCTTGTCAAAGATCTTTTCGATACGTCCCTCTGGGTCGATTACGAAAGTCGTGCGGACCACCCCCATGTATTTTCGTCCGTACATCGACTTTTCGGCCCACACACCATAGGCTTCACAAACGCTGTGGTCCGTGTCGGCCAGCAGGGTGAAATTCAGCGCATGTTTAGCGCAGAAATTGCGGTGCGAGCGTTCGCTGTCGGGACTTACGCCGACGATCCGGAATCCGCGGCGAGCCAACTCCTCCCGTCCGTCGCGCAGGCTCTGCGCTTCGAGCGTGCATCCCGAGGTGTTGTCCTTCGGGTAAAAATAGAGTATGGTGCGTCCACCCTTCAAATCAGCCAGAGTCAGAGGGTTGCCATTCTGATCGGTCGATCGGAAATCGGGTGCGGGGTCGCCCGGTCGTAATTTTTCCATCATAGCAAATAAACTCTCAATTTATAATTCAAAGATACGTTTTTTCTGTGTATTTCCCAAGCGGTCGAGAGGCATTTTTCGAGGATTATCCCCAGGCATAGGTAAATTCCACCTGCGCGCGGAACTCTTCGGGTGAGGAGTTGAGCCGATGGTGGCATGCGGGACAGCGCATCGGATGTTCGGTTTCGATGTAAGAGGCTCGCTCCCGAGTCGGATGCGAGACCGTATACTGCAGTGTCGGATGGTCGAGTTGTGCGCCGCAATGTTTGCAACGGATTTTGCAGGTAGTTCCCATAACGTTTCGTGTTGGATGGTTGTTTTGATGATGCAAAATAACACGGCGCGCGTGACAACTTTTGACACAGATTGCGTCATGGTGATTATTTTTTATCGCGGCCCCCCAAGGCCTGAGTGGTGCATGCGGGAGGTAGGTCTCGCTTAAGGACAGGGTTATTGGTTGTTGCAGGCCTCCATCGACAGGTGGGCGTAACGATCGAAGTAGTGATGCAGGTAGTTGGTCAGTTCGGGGGAGTCAATGATCTGAATGTCGTCCAATAACCCCACTACGAAGCGTCCTACCCCGGCCAGACCGGCTACGTCGGTGTCGAGTAGCCAGTGTCCTGTCCCGTAGGGCTTCAACTCACGTTCGGCCAGCGGGTACTCTTCGGTGAGGAGGTTGCAGGCACGGAGTCCCAGCACCAGTCGGATGTGGTAACGTCGTTCGCCATGCATGCGAAACAGGTCGATGAAGCCCTCGTGGTGTTTGTCGGCATAGGCCCAGGGGGTGTTGAGTCGGGTGACGCGGCCGATGCGTGCTGTTTTGAAGAGTTTGCACCTACCCTCTTCGGGATCGTAGCACCAGACCTCCACGTAGTTGGTTGTGAAGGCGAACGGCTCGACGCACCGATCCCGCACGGCGCCGCTGTGTGCCGAGCGATAGCCGCACAGGATGACTTGCTGACGGGCTTCGATGGCTTCGATCAATGCGCGGATGTTCGGTGCGTTCTTGCCGCGCACGACCGTATCGGCCAGGGTCTTGTTGTCGTATACGGAACAGAGCTTTCGTTTGAGATTTTGTTTCAGAAGGTTGGTATCGTCGATGCTCTCGATGGCGCGGCCGAGGATATAGGCCTCCTCTTCGGTGAAATGCACCAGCTGCGAGATTTCGCGAAAGTGTGGAGACTCCTTGTCGAGGCGGATGCATGAGCCCGAACGTTTGACAACGAAGCCGGCCTCGCGAAAGGTGTCGATGTAGCGATAGATTGTTCGACGCGACATCTGGAGTCGTTCGGCCAGTTGGTCGATGTCGTAGGTTCTGTTGCCGGTGAGCAGCATCATCAGCCGCAGCAGCCGTTCGAGTTTGGGTTGATCCATCGGACGAGAAACAGGGTGTGATGCGGTAAAAGGATTAATGTGCCGGTGTGTCGGCCTGAGGGAAGTTGCTCTCGCTGGATTGGGGTGCGACCTGGGAATAGTAACGCGTGTGCCAGGTGTGCAGCAACTGCGTGAGGTCGTCGCCCGGATAGGTCAGTACGGAGGTCGGGATGGCAAAAGGAGTACCCGTTCTCTGTTGGTGAAGGCGGAGGATCAGGCGTTCGGTGGGCCGGCGAACCTGTTTGATGACGTGTTCCGGATTGATCACATGGAGCAGCAGCCATTCTTGATTGCGCGTTTGTTTCAGGCTGAATCCGCAGAGTTGTTGCCAGGTTATCTGGGAGAAGGCATGGCGCCCGAGAGCCACGCGAATGCCTGTGGGCGAGAGGGTCATGATGGGACCTTTGAGGCGGACATTTTGCCATACGCGCACCATCAGGCTGAGGGAAAACAGGATGCAGCAGATGCCACCGATGAGCAACCACAAGCGCAGGAAGCTGCTGGTGAAGGCATGTCGGGCGAGGGTCAGCGTACAACCCGAGATGAGAAAGAGGGCCGTTTTTAGAAGGAGACGGGGCATATTTTCCCGCACGGGGAGAATTTCCAACGTATTGGGAGTCATGATTTGAATCATTTTGCGGGGTTAAAGATACGAAAAAAATCGCAACCTCTCCCCAATAGGAGCTGTCGCGATTATATTTCATGGGGCGCCCGTTTGTTGGGCGTGCGTTTCCTTACTCCGTTAGTTTCTGGGCCCCGCTTGCAGGGCTCACCTCTCTCTCCCTCCCCCGGGTGCTTTGTCTTTAACTCAAGACCTGTTTTTCGATCTCTTCGACCAGGGCGCGGAAACTCTTGTCCGTTTCAATCAGGTTGGCTACCGCCTTGCAGGAGTGAAGTACCGTTGCGTGGTTTCGGCCGCCGATGGCTGCGCCGATCGAGGTCAGCGGAGCCTTGGTATGCTGTTTGGCCAGATACATGGCAATCTGGCGGGCCTGGGCAATTTCGCGAGTACGCTCCGACGAGTTGAAGCGGTCGAAGCTGATCTCCAGGTGTTGGCAGACCGTTTCGATGATGCGATCGATCGTAACCTCCTTTTGATTCATCTGCACGTAGACCTTGAGGATCTCCTTGGCCAGCGAAACCGTAATCTTGCGGCCCAGGAATGAGGCGTTGGCAACGAGCGACGAAAGGGCGCCTTCGATCTCCCGGACGTTGGCCGAGATGTTTTCCGCCAGGAACTGCACTACTTCGTCCGAAATGTCGGCGCCGAGTTTGCGGGCCTTGATGCGGATGATCTTCAACTTGGTTTCGTAGTCGGGCGTATTGAGTTGGGCCGACAGTCCCCACTTGAATCGGGTAAGCAGGCGCTGTTCGATGTCCTTCAGTTCGACGGGCGGCTTATCCGATGTGAGAATCAGCTGCTTGCCGGCTAACTGCAGGTGGTTGAAGATGTTGAAGAAGGCGTTCTGCGTACCGGTCTTTCCGGTGAGTTCCTGGATGTCGTCGATGATCAGGACGTCGATCATCTGGTAGAAATGGATAAAATCCGGGATCTCTCCGTTTTTGTATGCGGTCTGGAACTGTGCCTGGAACTTGTTCATCGAGACGTAGAGCACCTGCAGTTCGGGGTGGCGCTGGCGTACCTCATGTCCGACGGACTGCACGATGTGGGTCTTTCCGAGTCCCGAGTTTCCATATATGTAGAGCGGGTTGAACGGGTTGTTGCCCGGAGTTACCGCTACCGACATGGCGGCCGAGCGGGCCAGTCGATTGCATTCGCCTTCGATGAAGGTGGCGAACGTATAGTTCGGATTGAGCTGCGGGTCGATTATGATCTTCTTGAGGCCCGGAATGACGAACGGATTCTTTATATTTGCCGTATCGGTCTGGGTGGTGAAGCGCGAAATGGCCGTAGCGTCGCTTTCGGCAACTGCGGGTGCACTCGGGGAGTCATTCTTGGGCACGGCGTAGTGCAGCCGGGTGTGTTGGCCGTAGATCTGCGAAATGATCGGTCGGAGGAACGGGATGTAGTTCTTCTCGATCTGATAGACGTAACTGGCGTTGGGAACACGCAGGCGCAAGGTCGTGCCGTCGAACTCGAGGGGCACGATGGGCTGAAACCACTTGACGAATTCCTCCTCGGAGGTCTGTGCTTTGATGCAGTCAAGGCAGTTCTGCCACATGTTGTTGTATGTCTGCGTGTTAGTTAACATAGTATTGGATTGCACTCAGTTTCGACGTGACAAAGTTGTGAATAAAATCGTGAAAAGATTTCCCGATTCGAGTTGCAAATCTTGAAATTTTATATATAGAAAAACAGCCTGTTTCCGTCACCGGATTTTAACTCGTTGATTGTGAAGATTGGAAAAAAATCTGTATATTTGCGTATAAAATTTTTGAAGGCAAACGAGGCATATTCATAAATAAAATCAATAAATAAAGTTATGGAAAACGAATTGGAACTGCAGGTGCGTGCCAAGGCTCAGGCCTGGCTCGACGGACCCTATGACGAGGAGACGAAACGACAGGTGCGTTATCTGATGGAGCACGATCCGAAGGAGCTTACGGAGAGCTTCTATAAGGATCTTGAATTTGGTACGGGCGGATTGCGCGGCATCATGGGCGTAGGCTCCAACCGTATGAACATCTATACGGTCGGCGCTGCAACCCAAGGGCTGGCCAACTACCTGCGGCGCTGCTTTGCAGGGGAAGAGATCCGTGTGGCCGTGGGACACGACAGCCGCAACAATTCGCGGATGTTTGCCGAGCACGTGGCCGATATCTTCGCGTCGAATGGTTTTACGGTCTATCTGTTCGATGCGCTGCGTCCGACGCCGGAGTTGAGCTTTGCCATCCGTGAGTTGAAATGCCAATCGGGCGTTGTGGTTACGGCGTCGCACAACCCGAAGGAGTACAACGGCTACAAGGCTTATTGGGCCGACGGGGCGCAGGTTACCCCACCGCACGACCGCAACATCATCGACGAGGTGGAGAAGATCACCGACATCCGCATGATTCGCACGGGGGCGCATCACGAGAAGATCCAGATGCTGGGCGAGGAGTTTGATGAGCGGTACCTTAATAAAATACACGAGTTGTCGCTTTCGCCCGAATGTGTGCAGCGTCACCACGATCTGAAGATCGTCTATACGCCGTTGCATGGAGCCGGTGTACGCCTGGTTCCGGCCTCGTTGCGTAAATTCGGCTTCACGAACATCACGGTAGTCCCCGAACAGGCGGTTATCGACGGTAATTTCCCGACTGTGGAGTCGCCCAACCCCGAAGAACGCAAGACGATGTCGATGGCCATCGAGCTGGGTAAAAAGCAGCAGGCCGATTTGGTCCTTGCGACGGATCCCGACTCGGATCGCATCGGTGTGGCCCTGCGTACCGGCACGGGCGAGTATGTGTTGCTCAACGGCAACCAGACGTTGGTGCTGCTGATGAGTTATCAGTTGACTCGGTGGGCCGAACTGGGACGCTTGACGGGTAAGGAGTATGTCGTGAAGACGATCGTCACGTCGCTCATGGCCAATGCTGTGGCCGATCATTACGGCGTGAAGTGTTACGAGTGTCTGACGGGTTTCAAGTATATTGCGAAGATCATCCGTAACCTCGAGGGACGCATGAAGTACATCGGTGGCGGAGAGGAGTCGTTTGGTTACCTGGCGGGCGATTACGTGCGCGACAAGGATGGTGTTTCGGCATGTTCGCTGGCGGCAGAGGCTGCTGCCTGGGCATTGGATACGATGGGTATGACGCTCTTCGAGTGGCTGCAACACCTCTATGTCCAGTATGGGTTCTATCGTGAGGGATTGGTCTCTGTGGTCCGCAAGGGCAAGGAGGGGGCCGAGCAGATTCAGCAGATGATGGTTGACTTTCGGGCTACGCCGCCGCAGACGATTCTGGGATCGCCCGTGGTGAAGATCAACGATTTCAAATCGCTGGAATCGCTGGATGTACGTACGGGTGTGCGAACTCCTCTTGAGCAGGATGCAAGCAACGTGCTGCAATGGTTTACGGAGGATGGCACGATTGTGTCGGTACGTCCGTCGGGAACGGAGCCGAAGATCAAGTTCTATTTCGGAGTGAAGGCGCCGCTGCACGAAGTATCGGATTACGATCGGGTTTTGGCCGAACTGGATGCCCGGATCGAGGGGATCAAGAAGGATCTGAAACTGGAGTAAGCACAATTAATTATTGATACTGCAGCGGAGATGTCGTTTCTGATGTCTCCGCTGCTTTTATGATGCATTTCTCAGCTATGAAGGAGTTGTCGCTTATTTTGTGTTTTTTTCGTATCTTTGTAGATAAAAGAAATCGGATTGGAGGCATTTATGAAAATGGGCCAATAGGTTGAAATTGTGTTTTTACAAGTAATAGATGTTTTATATTATTGATTTAATGTGGTTTAACCTATTGATGAGAAGTTTTTTTTAATCCCAAGGAAATAAAAAGTTAACGTAGTCTTTGGAATAAAATTTCTGTATGCTCCTTTTATGGGCAAAAATACAAAGGGGGCTGCGTTGATTCTGAGAGAAATTAGATGGATAATTTAATGTTCGATAAGGGCATTTTTTGCGTTGTCAAAGATTATATTGAGACGCTGTATGTTTTGAAATATCGATCATTGGAGGAAGATAATCAATTATGACCGGCTCCCTTAAACAACAGACATTACGAGGAACTCTCTGGAGCAGTATCGAACGGTTTTCCGTACAAGGTGTCCAGTTCTTGATTCTGATCCTGATGGCTCGTGTTTTGTCGCCTGATGACTATGGTATGGTGGGAATGCTGGCGATTTTCCTGGCCGTAGCCCAGTCGCTGATCGATAGTGGATTTTCAAATGCATTGATTCAGAAGGTACATTGTTCGGAGACGGATTATTCAACAGTTTTTTGGTTTAATATAGTCGTCGGACTCTTGCTTTATGGGTTATTATGGGTATGTGCTCCATTCATTGCGGAGTTTTATCGTTTGCCCTTATTGACGGAGATCACACGAGTCATTGCATGGGTATTGTTTTTTAACTCGTTGACGGTAGTTCCACGTGCATTGCTGTCGAGTCGGATTGATTTCAGGACTCAGGCAAAAGCATCGATCGTTGCCGCTGTCGTTGCTGGTGTTGTCGGCGTCGTCGGAGCTTACGGGGGTTGGGGTGTATGGTCCATCGTAGCATATACACTTTGTAATTCGGTGATCAATGCTGCTTTATTGTGGCTCTTCTTGCGATGGAAGCCCCGGTGGATCTTTTCGGGGGCTTCATTCCAACAACTATTTTCATTCGGGTCGAAATTGATGGTATCGGGCGTGATTGATACATTGTATAAGAATTTATACACCTTGGTTATTGGTCGAAGATTTGCGGCAACCGATCTGGGATACTATACGCGAGCAGATCAATTTGCACAATTTCCCTCTTCCAATCTGACGGGCATATTGCAACGAGTGACTTATCCGGTCTTGTGCAATATACAAGACGAAGATGAGCGGTTGCGAGGTGCGTATCGCAAATTTTTACGGCTATCGGCTTTTGTGATTTTCCCGTTGATGGTCGGGCTCTCCGTTTTGGCAACACCACTTGTTACGGTTGTGTTGGGCCCACAATGGGAACCTGCGGGTGAATTACTGACGCTGCTTGCATTATGTGGTATGTGGTACCCCATTCATGCCATCAACCTCAATTTATTGCAGGTAAAGGGACGTTCAGACCTTTTTTTGAAATTGGAGATCATAAAAAAATTGATTGGAATTGGGATTCTGTGCCTGACCGTTCCGTTGGGAATCAAGGCGATGTGTATTGGCTCGATCGTTTCGTCATTGCTTGGATTGGTCGTCAATACATACTATACGCAGAAGCTTATCTCCCTGGGATTTATCCGTCAGATGCGCGATCTCATGCCGACATTGGTATATGTTGCAACGATGGGATTGGTGGTGTGGATTGTTGCAGGGTGTTTTGAATCAAACGTGTGGAAATTGATAGCTGGAATCATGGTCGGGTGTGTCTGGTATATTCTGATTTCCAGCTTGACCCGATCCAGCGATTGGAAAGAAATTATTGCAATTATTCAACGGAAACATAACAATTAACGAGAAATAAGTAAAATGGAAGCACAGAAACAGATTACGGTAACCTCTCCTTTGCTGCCGCCCCTGGAGGAGTTGGAGTCTTATATGAAAGATATATGGTCACGTAAATGGATCACCAACAACGGACATTATCACCACGAGTTGGAGCAGGCACTATGCGATTATTTGGGGGTACAGTATATCAGCCTCTTTACAAACGGTACGCTGCCGTTAATTACGGCCTTGCAGGCCTTGCGCATTACGGGCGAGGTCATTACGACACCGTACAGTTTCGTTGCTACGACCCATTCGTTGTGGTGGAACGGGATTCGTCCGGTCTTTGTCGATGTCGACCCGCGGACCGGCAACCTCGATCCCGACAAGATTGAGGCGGCCATCACCCCTCGCACAACGGCCATCATGCCGGTACACGTCTATGGCAATCCGTGCGATACGGAACGTATCCGGGCCATTGCCAGCAAGTATGGATTGCGCGTGATCTATGATGCGGCCCATGCTTTCGGTGTGCGGGTCAATGGGGAATCGGTGCTGAATGCCGGGGACATCAGCACGTTGAGTTTCCATGCGACCAAAACCTATAATACGATTGAAGGCGGAGCCCTGATTTGCCATGATGCCGAGACCAAACAGCGGATCGATTACCTCAAGAACTTTGGTTTTGCCGGCGAAACAGAGGTGGTCGCCCCGGGAATCAATTCGAAGATGGACGAGGTGCGTGCAGCCTATGGATTGATCAATCTGAAACATGTCGATGCCGCCATCGAGGCCCGTCGTCGTGTTGCCGAGTGCTATCGTACGGCATTGCGCGGTATTGAGGGTATTACGTTCTTTGATGATATGCCCCATGTCCGGCATAATTATTCGTACTTCCCGATCTTTGTCGATGCGGAGCAGTATGGCATGTCGCGCGATGAGCTCTACTTCAAGATGCGGGATGTCGGTGTATTGGGACGGCGGTATTTCTATCCGCTCATCAGTACCTTCTCGACCTACAGGGGATTGCCGTCGGCCACGACGTCCAATCTGCCCGTGGCGACGCGCATGGCCGATGAAGTGATCTGCCTGCCGTTGCACCACGAATTGAGTGAGGAGGATGTGGAACGTGTAATTGCATGTATCGTAAGATGAAGTTGCCACAAAAGAGACTGCTGTTGTTGGGAGGGTTGCGTTACCTGCTGCCGGTGATCGAGGCCGCGCACAAGGAGGGCTACTACGTGATTACGTGCGATTACCTGCCCGACAACATGGCCCATAAATATTCGGACGAATACCACAACGTGAGCATCATCGACCGTGAGGCGGTGCTGGCACTCGCTCGAGAACTGCGGATCGATGGCATTCTGTCGTTTGCCGTCGATCCCGGCGTGCGTACGGCGGCCTATGTGGCCGAACAGATGGGATTGCCGGCTCCGGGACCCTACGCCTCGGTCGAGATTCTGCAGAACAAGGCGCTGTTCCGTCAGTTCCTGACCGAACACGGCTTCCGTGTGCCCCGTGCCAAGGGATATACGGATGCGGCGGCGGCTCTGCGCGAAGCGTCGGAATATCGTTGGCCCGTAATTGTGAAACCGGTCGATTCGGCCGGCAGCAAAGGGGTGACGCGTGTGGACCGAATCGAGGATCTTCCGCACAGCATCGAATATGCGGTCAGACACTCTCTCTCCAAGGCTTTCATCGTGGAGGAGTTCATCGAGCAGGCCGGGTTCTCGTCCGATTCGGATGCCTTTTCGGTTGACGGACGGTTGCAGTTCGTCTCTTTTTCGAGCCAGCGTTTCGATGCCTCGGCGGCCAACCCCTATACCCCTGCGGCATATAGCTGGCCCTCGTCGCTCAGCCCGGCACACGAGGAGGAGCTGCGGAGCGAGTTGCAGCGTCTGCTCTCGCTGCTGCAGATGCGCACGTCGATCTACAACATCGAAGTACGCGTGGGGACCGACGGCAAGGCCTACATCATGGAGGTGTCGCCGCGTGGTGGAGGCAACCGTTTGTCCGAGATGCTGCGCTATGCGACGGGTGTTGATCTGATTGCGAATGCCGTGCGTGCGGCGGTTGGCGACGAGGTGTGTGGTCTCGAACAGCGCCCCTACGACGGGCATTGGGCCGAGGTGATTCTGCACAGTCCGGTCGACGGTGCCTTTGCGGGCCTGTCGATTGCCGGGGAGATGATGCCGCATGTGGTTGAGACCGATCTCTGGGTACAGCCGGGTGACCGGGTGCGGGCATTCCATGGAGCGAACGATGCAATCGGGACGCTGGTGCTGCGTTTCGATCGGGCCGAGGAGTTGGAGGCTCGTTTGGCTTCGCAGGGCGAGTGGCTGCAGGTGCTGACCAGGTAGAACGGATATGAAGGACGGAATCATGGATCGGGCCATTGGCGGATACTTCGGACTGGAGTTGCAGTCCCGGGGCGAATACCACGCTCGGGCCCTGAAATTCAACACGGCACGCAACAGTTTGGAATATTTGTTGCGGGCACGACGCTATACGAAGGTCTACCTGCCCTACTATACATGCGAGGCGGTGATGGAGCCGATCCGTCGGCTGCAGGTCAAACATGAGTTTTATCCGATCGACGCAGCACTCGAACCAGCCGCGACGATCGACTTGAAACCCGACGAGGGGCTGATCTATACGAACTATTTCGGTCTCAAACAACGCTGCGTAGAGCGACACGCCCGGTGGTATGGCGAACAGTTGATCGTCGATAATGCGCAAGCCTTCTATGCACCGCGCGTGGAGGGGATCGATACGATCTATTCG
Organism: uncultured Alistipes sp.; assembly: GCA_944320665.1. GTDB lineage: Bacteria > Bacteroidota > Bacteroidia > Bacteroidales > Rikenellaceae > Alistipes. The sequence goes on from CALUII010000046.1 coordinate 11,285, forward strand.
CCGCGCAAGTTCTTCGGTGTCCCCGACGGTGGGTATCTCTATACGGATGCTCCTCTCCTGCCCGATGTCTGGGAACAGGATCGGTCGTACGAGCGCATGGGACATCTGTTGCGACGGATCGAGGAGGGAGCCGAGGGCGGATATGCACAGTTCCGGCAGGCCGAGGGGGCGCTGGACAACCAGCCCATTCGTACGATGTCGGTGTTGACTCGTGCGTTGTTGACGGGAGTGGATTACGAGGAGGTGCGTCGGCGTCGGCGTCGCAATTTTGCCTGTATGCACGAACACCTCGGAGCGACCAATCACCTGCGGAAGGTTGTCGAATCACTTGAGGGGGAGGCGGTCCCGATGGTCTATCCCTACATGACGGACGAAGGGGCGCGTCTGCGCCGCGCATTGATCGGTGAGCGGATCTACGTGGCGTCGTATTGGCCCAATGTTGCGGACTGGTGTGGCGAAGGCCGATGGGAACGCGTATTGGCAGACCGGATGTTGGCCCTGCCGATTGACCAGCGATACGATACGGACGACATGTTGCGGATTGTCGGGCTGATTGAAGCGGACACCAAGGGGTAAAACAGGAGAAACATGGAACAAAACAAGAAGATACGCATTTTGATCTTTCCGGCCGAGGGGGCCAATGCCATCGAGTTGCACGATGCCCTCTCGACGTGTGTCAATACGGAGGTCTACGGAGCCTCGTCTGTCGAGCGGCACGGACGCTTCATTTTCCGCAATTTCATTGGCCACGTGCCGCCAATCAGCGACGAACATTTCGTTGAGGCCTTCAACCGTATCCTGACCGACTACGGAATCGACCTGGTCTTTCCGACGCACGATACGGTGGTGCGCTATCTGGCTGCACGCCAGGATCAGCTTGCGGCACGAGTGCTGGGCGGAGACCTGCGGACGACGGAGATTTGCCGCAGCAAGATACGGACCCACGAGTGCTTTGCCGACTGCGATTTCGTGCCCCGGCGTGTGACGAGCTTCATGGAGGCGATCGACTACCCTCTTTTCGCCAAACCGGACGAAGGTCAGGGAGCTGTCGGGGCACGGCGGATCGATCGCCCCGAGGAGTTGCAGACGATTGATTTCAATAACTACCTGGTAACGGAGTATCTGCCCGGCGAGGAGTATACGGTCGATTGTCTGACCGATGCACAGGGCAAACTGCGTTACGTGTCGCCCCGTTCCCGCGAGCGGTTAATGGCCGGCATTGCCGTGGCCGGGCGGACGCAACCCGTGACCGGGGAGATCGAGCGGATGGCGCGGATAATCAACGAGCGCTTGCATTTTGTGGGGCTTTGGTACTTTCAGATCCGCCGGAATGCGGCCGGAGCGTTTCGTTTGATGGAGATTTCGGCACGGTGTGCCGGCACGATGTGTCTGACGCGTGCCCGCGGCGTGAATCTGCCGCTGTTGAGCGTTTATGCCGCTTTGGGATACGAGATCGCCATCCACGAAAACCCCTATCAGGTGCGCATGGACCGGGCGCTGATCGGCCGCTACGAGATCGACTATCCGTACGATACGGTCTACATCGATTTCGACGACACGATTACGCTCCGAGGTGCCGTCAATCTGAACGTGATCCGTTATCTTTATCAGTGCCGCAACCAGCACAAGCGAATCGTTCTGTTGACACGTCATGCCGAGGTGATTGGCGAGACGTTGAGGCGTTATGCTCTGTCGGAACTGTTGTTCGATGAGATCGTGTCGGTGAGCGACACGGAGTCGAAGTCGTCGTTCATCGATCCCCGACGGGCCATCTTCATCGACAATGCCTACAAGGAACGGGATGAAGTGGCTCGCGTGTGTGGAATCCCGGTATTCGACGTGGACGGTGTGGAATTTTTGTTGGACTGGAGATATTAACGGCAAACGAGAAGATATGGAGCAACGCCAACCGTTGGTGAGCATCTGTTGTACGGCCTACAACCACGAACCATACATCCGCCAGTGTCTGGATGGTTTGCTCATGCAACAATGCGACTTTGATTTCGAAGTGCTGGTGCATGATGACGCCTCGACCGATGCGACGGCAGCGATCATTCGGGAGTATGAGGCCCGGTATCCGGATCGGATCCATGCCGTGTATCAGACCGAAAATCAGTTTTCGAAGGGGGTGCAGATTTCACAGGAGTTTCAGTATCCGCATGCCCGTGGCAGGTATCTTGCCATTTGCGAAGGAGACGATTACTGGACTGACCCGTTGAAGTTGCAGCGGCAGGTCGATTTCTTGGAGACGCATCCCGATTACGGCATGTGCTATACGCAATGTTTCTACTACGATCAGGCCCACGGTCAACTTTGGGATAAAGCCC
>CALUII010000047.1 GCA_944320665.1 uncultured Alistipes sp.
AAGAGGTCGACGATGCGCGTCGACATGTTGTTGTGTCCGTTGCCCGTCAGGCAGAACTTCTCGCTCGGGAAGAGCGGCGTCATGTATTCGAACTGCACGCGGTCGCGGATATACTCGGGTTTCAGCCCGTTGATCTCGTTCACACGTACCAGGGGGAAGTATTTCTCGCCCTCTTTCGGGGGACGGATCGTACCGAGTACCGTGTCGCCGGGTTTCAGACCGAAGAGTTTGATTTGCGAGGGCGAAACGTAGATGTCATCCGGTGAATTGAGGTAATTGTAGTCGGCCGAACGCAGGAAGCCGTAGCCATCGGGCATGATTTCCAATACGCCTTCGCCCTCGATTTCGCCGGCAAAATCATCCTTCGTGATCACTTCGTCGTCAAGCGACGGTTCGTTTCCTGGGTCGGATGCGTGGGCTTGTGCCGATATTTCGGTTGTTTCGTGATGCTGGGTTGCGGCGTGTGGCTGATGTGGCGCAGCGGCAGGGTGGGGGTGCGGGGCGGGTGCTGCGGCAACGGACGATTGTTCGTCGTTCAGGGCTTCGGGACGCTGTTTGGGTTTGCGGCCGCGGCGTTTGGGCTCTTGTTGAGGCGTTGCGGCCGGAGAGAAGGTATCGGGACTCTCGGTGTCTTGGGAGGCGTCGTTTGAGGCGGTGGGGCGGGGTTCTGCAACTGCGGCCGATTGAGGCGCAGCCGCCTCGACCTTTGCCAGACGCGGACGCCGGCCCCGTTTGGCGGGTTGTTCGTCGGACGGTTCTGCTATGGGGCGGATCTCTGATGGGGGTGTGCTCGTTTCGGGAGCGGGGCTTTCGCCCTCGTCTGAACGGGTGGCGGCGGCGATCATTTCGATCAGATCGCGTTTCTTGACCATGACGTTGGCAAGGCCCAGGACCTTGCCTATCTCACGCAACTCGGCAAGGGTTTTGCCTTCGAGTGCACTCAAATCTTGCATAGGTGTGTGTTTTCAGAGTGATTTCATCGCCGAGCGGTTGCCCGGCTGTCGGAATATCGTCAGCAAAGATAGTGCTTTATTTTGAAACTCAAAATCGGGGGCGTGTTTTTTATTTGTTGGTGAATCGGGTCTTTGGCTGTATCTTTGTTGAGCGCTCCGCCGGTGGAATGGAGCTGTGCTACGATACCTTAAATAATAAATACCAGTTTTTTATGGATCGACGAAACAAGAGTGTGGCGCTTGTGGCGCACGACAACATGAAACACGATTTGGCCGAATGGGTCGATTGGAATTCTCGGAAATTGAGTCGGTATCGTTTGGTTTGTACCGGAACGACCGGCAAGATGGTGGAGAAGACCCTGCGGGATCATCGGGCCAGACACGATGCAGCCGAAACCGAGGAGCCCTTCGAATTGGATATTACGCTGCTCAAGTCGGGACCGTTGGGGGGAGATCAGCAACTCGGATCGATGATTGCTGACGGACGAATCAGTGCCTTGATCTTCTTCTGGGATCCGATGTCGGCCCAGCCGCACGACGTTGATGTGAAGGCGTTGCTGCGTTTGGCTACGCTTTACAATATTCCGACGGCTGTGAATCGGTCGACGGCCGATTTCCTGATCTCGTCACCTTTGTTCGACGACGAAGAGTATGTCCCCGTGGTCAAGGACTACAAGGCCTACATCGAGCGGGTATTGAAGTGAAAGAGGGGGCGTTGGCCCGTTGGCAGTTGAAAAAACAGGAGGCCGGATCTGCGCATGGAGATCCGGCCTCCTGTTGTAGAAGGGCAGTTCCGGAGTCAGAGTTCGTGCGACAGCGGAGCCGGAACTACGGCCGAGACGTCGTAGTCACCCCAACGTTCGGCAATGGAATCAATCGTGGCGAAGAGTTCGGGAATATCGGTCAGCGTCACGAGTTTGAGCCGTGTGGGCTTAAAGTCGGGCAATCCTTTGAAGTAGTTCGACAGGTGGCGCCGCATCTCGATCACACCGACGTATTCGCCCTTGATCTCGATCGACTTGGCCAGATGCTCCCGGGCAATGGCTACCCGTTCACGTACCGAGGGCTGGGGCAGTACTTCGCCCGTGGTGAGGTAATGGCGGATCTCGCGGAAGATCCACGGACGTCCGTAGGTCGCACGGCCGATCATTACGCCGTCCACGCCGTAGCGATCGAACATTTCGCAGGCTTTGGGACCCGAGTCGACGTCGCCGTTGCCGATGATCGGAATGTGGATGGCCGGATTGGCTTTCACGCGGCCGATGAGCGTCCAGTCTGCTTCACCACGGTACATCTGTGCCCGGGTGCGCCCGTGGATGGTCAGGGCTGCAATGCCCACATCCTGCAATCGCAGGGCGATCTCCTCGATGTTCTTCGACTCGTCGTCCCATCCGAGACGCGTCTTTACGGTCACGGGCTTGTGCACGGCCTGGACAATTTGGCGCGTCATCTCGACCATCAGCGGTACGTCGCGCATCATACCCGATCCGGCGCCACGGCCGGCAATTTTCTTCACCGGGCAGCCGAAGTTGATATCTATGAGGTCCGGGTTGGCGGCTTCGGCCATGCGGGCCGCCTCGACCATCGGCTCGATGCGGTTGCCGTAGATCTGGATGCCGACCGGTCGTTCGGCTTCGTCGATGCGCAATTTGGCGAGCGATTTGGCCGCATCACGGATCAGCCCGTCGGCCGAAATGAACTCGGTGTAGACCACATCGGCTCCGAACCGCTTGCACATGTAGCGGAACGACGGATCGGTCACATCCTCCATCGGTGCGAGGAACAGCGGGCGATCGCCCAACTCCATGTCGGCTATCTTCATGCTGGGTCGTTCTCTTCGGTTTTCGTAACAAGAATCTTGTCGATGCGCGCCCCGTCCATGTCGACGATCTCGAAACGGAACATATGCCACTGCAGGCATTCGCCCGTTTGAGGAATGTGCTCCAACTCGTCGAGGATCAGTCCGCTGATGGTGTTGTATTCGCTGTGTGGAAAGACGTCTTCCAGACCGTAGTAGCACAGAAAGTCGTAGAACGGGCATTGTCCGTCGACCAGAGTGCTGCCGTCTTCGCGGGCTACGATATCGGGCTCTTCCCGTTCCTCGGGCATCGTGCCGATCAGCGCCTCGAGAATGTCGCGCAGCGTGATGATGCCCTGGGTGACGCCGAATTCGTCGCACACGACACCGTAGCCGAGGTGTTCGTTGCGCAGTTGTTCGAGGACGTTGTAGACCTCGGTATCTTCGTGAAAGTATTTGGCGGGTTGCAGGATGCTTTTCAGCGTGAATCCCTTGTCGCCGATGTGGGCAAAGAGGTCCTTGAGGAAGACGACGCCCTCGACGCGGTCCAGGTTGCCGTTGGCCACCGGATAGCGGTTGTGGGGGGTGCTGGCCACCACTTCGCGGATCTGGTCCGGACTCATCGAAAGGTCGAGCCAGGCCATTTCACTGCGGTGGGTCATGATCGACTCCACTTTGCGGTCGCCCAGCGAGAAGACGCGTCCCACGATCTGTTGTTCGACCTCCTGCACCTCGCCGTCCTCGGCTCCCTCCTGGATGATGGATTTGATCTCGGCTTCAGTGACTTTGCTCTCTGCCTCCTTGAGCCCGAAGAGACGGGTCACGGCCTCGATGCTGTGCGAGAGGATCCAGACAAAGGGTGAGGCGATCACCGAGAGCAGGTGCATCGGGCGGGCGACGAGCATGGCCACCCGTTCGGCCGCGTTCATGCCGATGCGTTTGGGCACCAACTCGCCGAAGACGATCGTCACGTAGGTGACTATGATGACAATGGCTGCCTGGGCGATGGTTCTGGCCGTTGTGAGTGAAAGGCCCGTCGTGGCAAGCAGTTCGCCGAAACGGTCGGCCAAGGCATCTCCCGAGTAGATACCCGTGAGGATACCGATCAGCGTGATGCCGATCTGCACCGTGGAGAGAAACTTGTCGGGGTCCTCGGCCAGACGCAGGGCCTGACGGGCGGTTTTGCTTCCTTGTTTGGCCTGGGTGTTGAGGCTCGATTTGCGGGCCGATATGAGTGCTACTTCGGACATGGCGAAGAGTCCGTTGAGCAGGATCAGCAGTAGAATGATGACTATTTCCATAGTGGTATGATTGGGGACAAAGATAATGATTGTTCGGGACATTCCCAGCATGCGGTGCAGGCTTTCTTGCAGTTCGGCGGTTTTGCCGATTGATTATTCGGTGAAATGTGTTAATTTTGCCCCAAAATTTCGTTGCGAAAGATGATGAAGACAGAAAACTTCGTTTCGGAGGCCATCCTCCGCTCCGTAGAGGCGCTCTACGGTAAGCTCGACGGCGAGCAGTTGCAGATCCAGAAGACCCGTAAGGAGTTCGAGGGCGATTATACGCTCGTAACCTTCCCGTTGCTGCGACGAAGCCGCAAGTCGCCCGAGGCCACGGCCACCGAAATCGGTGAACACGTGGTGGCCCACACGCCTGAGATCCGAGCATTCAACGTGATCAAGGGTTTTCTCAATCTGACGCTGGATGCTTCGTTCTGGCAGGCGCGGTTTGCCGAGATTGCGGCCGATGCGGCCTATGGTACGGCTCCCGATACGGGGCGTACGATCATGATCGAATACTCGTCGCCCAATACGAACAAACCCCTCCATTTGGGACATATCCGCAACAACCTGCTCGGTTACTCCGTGGCTCAGATCCTCAAGGCCAACGGACACCGTGTCATCAAGGTCAACCTGGTAAATGACCGGGGCATTCACATCTGCAAGTCGATGTTGGCCTGGAAACTTTATGGCGGTGGCGAAACGCCCGAATCGTCGGGTATGAAGGGCGACCATCTGGTCGGTAAATACTACGTCGAGTTCGACAAACACTATAAAGAGCAGATCAAGGAGCTCGTGGCCGGCGGTGCAACCGAAGAGGAGGCCAAGAAGAATGCCCCGATCATGCGTGAGGCGCAGGAGATGCTGCGCCGTTGGGAGGCCAAGGATCCGGAGGTCTACGAATTGTGGCAGACGATGAACGGATGGGTCTACAAGGGCTTTGATGTGACCTACAAGGAGTTGGGTGTTGATTTCGACAAGGTGTATTATGAGTCTCAGACCTACCTGCTCGGCAAGAGTATTGTAGAGGAGGGATTGCAGAAGGGCGTCTTCTATCGTCGTCCGGACAATTCGGTGTGGATTGACCTCACGGGCGATGGTCTGGACGAGAAGTTGCTGCTGCGCGGTGACGGTACGTCGGTCTATATGACGCAGGACCTTGGTACGGCCTACCGCCGTTTCGAGGATAACAAACTCGATGACATGATCTACGTCGTGGGCAACGAGCAGAACTACCACTTCCAGGTGCTGAAACTCGTCCTCAAGAAGTTGGGCTATGCCTGGAGTGACCACATTACCCACCTGTCGTACGGTATGGTCGAGCTGCCCGAGGGCAAGATGAAGTCGCGTGAGGGTACGGTGGTTGATGCCGATGACCTGATTGCGGCCATGGTACAGACGGCACGCGAGATGTCGGACGAATTGGGTAAACTGGACGGCTGCTCCGAGGAGGAGGCTGCTGCCGTATCGCATATGGTCGGTTTGGGCGCGCTCAAGTACTTTATCCTCAAGGTAGATCCCAAGAAGACGATGCTGTTTGATCCGCGTGAATCGATCGACTTCAACGGAAATACGGGTCCCTTTATCCAGTATACGCATGCGCGTATCCGCTCGATTCTGCGCAAGGCCGCCGAGGCGGGAATCGCCTACGATGCTCCGGTTACGGCGACCTATCTGCCCGAAGAGATCGAGTTGGTGAAGAGCCTCACGGAGTATCCTGCGACGGTGGCTGCTGCCGGCGAGAATTTTGCACCGTCGATTGTTGCGGCCTATGCCTACGAGTTGGCCAAGCAGTTCAACGGGTACTACCACGACCATTCGATCCTGCGCGAGGAACAAGCCGATGTGCGTTGCATGCGTCTGCAGTTGGCCCAGCAGGTCGCTCGTGTGCTGAAATCTGCGATGGCACTGCTCGGTATCGACGTGCCCGAGCGTATGTAGGGCTCCGCGGAGCGTCCGGACGTGTGGAAGCGTTCGGTTGCATGCCCGAATACGTCAGCAATAGTGTGCAAGGCCGCTTGTCCGGAGGAGACAGGCGGCCTTGGCGTATATAATAGGTGCTGCGTGGATTCCACGTGCCGGGAAAAGTGAAGTGGAAAAACTCGTGGTACGAATCTTGTGACGGTAGACGGTGTATGCAACCAAATACCGTTTTGATGTGAAAACAATACTACGAACTTTTGCTTTTGCCGTGGTTCTGTGCGCTGCTCAAGGAGCGGTGGCGCAGTCCACAACCCGAGGTGCCGGTGCACCCAAGGGGGATTCGGTGCTGCTCTCCGAGCGGACGGAGGGAAACTATCTGGTACGCAGCTACCTGATTCGGGATGATGCCGATGCGGATTATGCATTGCGTTATCGGATCAGTTCGTCGGAGTTGACGACCGATTTCGATGGTAATTCCGGAACGCTCGATGGTTTGAATCGGTTCCTGCAGACAGTCGATCGGGATTCGATGATGCAGATTCGATCCATCCTCATTACGGGTTATGCTTCGCCCGATGGGGTGCCTCAGCGTAATCAGCAACTGGCCCAGATGCGGGCGCAGAGCCTGCAGAACTATCTGGACAAGCATTTCGGATGGTCGAAACGCTACGACGTGCGTACGGTAGGGGTGTCCTCTGACTGGAATGCGGCACGTAAGGCCATTGCCCAGTCGGCCATTCCTGAGAAACAGACCGTACTGCAGATTATCGACCAGCGTGATGCTCCGCAGGCCAAGGAGGAGCGGCTCAAAGCCCTTGCTCCTGCCGTGTGGAGCTACCTGGCTGAGCGGATTCTTCCGCCGATGCGTTACGCCGAAGTAGCGATTGCCTATTCGGGAGGTCGGGTTGTCGAGACCCGCATGTGGCAGCCGCAGCCCGAACCCGAGGTGGTGATCGTCGAGGAGGTGGAAGAAGAGGTGTGCGAACCGCGACGCCGGTGCCGCAGACATTGTGGTTGTGCGGATCTTGTGGCTACGGGAATCATCGTCGAGATGCCCGACGTGCCGGTCGACTTTTGATGCCGCATGCTGCGACATGTGTGCGCCCGGTCCGGTAGATCGCGTGAGTCTTTTTTCGCGCGATGGGACCGGTCGGGGACCAGAGAATGGATGCGGATCCTGTTCATGCGTGCAGGATCCGCATCTTTTTTTCTGTGCGGGCCAGGACATGGGGTAGTTTGCGGTGCGGGACGATAGGGTAGAGACCTGTGGCGTGTCGCGTGAAAAAGGGGAAGAAAAGGTGTTTTGCAAATCGGAAACTTTTCGTATCTTTGTCCGAACGAATTTTTTAATCAAACAACAACGATATGGCAAATTTGAGAGTCCTGAAAAAGGAGATCGACTACCGTCTCGAAGAGGTGGTTTTCGACTGCGATATGGCAATCTGCTTCCAGCCTTCGAAAGAGAAGGAGGTCTTTGCCGTGATGCAGGAGGCTGTGGCTGTGCGTAACGGTCTCTTCGTCAAGGCGAATAATCCGGCCGAGCCGCATAACCGTTCGCTCGTCCGCAAGCACTATGCTGCGTTGCGTCGCGAGATGATCGAGGCCTACGATAAATTGTTCGAGAAACTCAGCGAGATCAACAAATAGCGAACACTTCTGTTAGTGTCGCAGCACGCCGCGTGTCGTGTGAGGTCACGAGTGCGGACTGTTGAATAAAACGGTGGTACGATGCTCTGGATTGGAGCGGTCGTACCACCGTTATTATTGAAATGTGGTTGGGATATCAGACAGGCTGCTTCGTGTTGTAGGGCGGCGTATGTGGTGTGCCGTGCGGTCCCAGGACCGTGTGGGGAACGGTTCCATGTGAAATGAGCTGAATCGGACAATCGTAGGCCTGGAGTTGTTCGGCTGTAATGAGGTTGGAGTCGTGGCGATGGACCGTCCGGTTGACGCAGACGATGTTTTTCACGACGCTGGAGATCGTTCCTATATCGTGTGAGATCATTACGATGGCCATCCGTTCGTTCAGTTCGCGCAACATCGCATAGAGTTCATGTTCAAATCGATTGTCGACGAAGTTTGTCGGCTCGTCAAGAATCAGCAGTTTCGGATCGGCGATGACTGCGCGGCACAACAGTGCTCGTTGCAGTTGCCCGCCCGAGACCTCTCCTACGGCCTGATGTGCCGTGTCGCCGATGCCTGCCACATCGAGCAGACGGCGGACCTTCTGGCGCTCTTCTCTTGTATAGCGACCCCAGATGCCCTTCCGTCCCTGCAATCCCGAAAGAACGCACTCGGCGATGGAGATGGGAAACGTGCGGTCGAAGCCCGAGATCTGGGGCATATATCCGATCAGGCGCTCCCCGTCTTGCATTAGTTCGGGTGCGAGCTGGATCTCCCCCGTGTGGGGGATCAGTCCGAGTATGGCTCGTATGAGGGTGGTTTTTCCACCGCCGTTGGGGCCAATGATACCCAGAAAATCGTCGCTGTAGATCGTCAGGTCGACATCGTGCAGGGCCTCGTGTTGGTCGTAGTGCACTCCCATGTGGTGCAGTGTGACCAGTGGGGTATGCGGTGCGGGTGCTGCGTGGTTCATTGGTTCGATCGGATTAGTTGGTCGGTAATCGTTTCGAGATTCTGCATCACCTCTTCGGCCAGAGGATCGAGGGCAACGGCCTCTCCCGCGATGTCGCGGCTGATGGTCTCAACGGTTGACGCAGGAAATTGTTTCTGATAAAATATGCTGCGTATATGTTCTTTGCGGGCCAGTTGAATCAATTCGGCCAATCGGCGGGCCGAGGGCTCTTTTCCCTCCTCCTCGATGGCAATCTGTTCGATACCGTAGGCACGCGCATAGTAGGTGAGGGCCGGATGGTAAATCAGCAGTCGGTGTACGCCGCTGCGTGCAATGCGTCCGTTGAGGGTTGTATCCAGGCGGGCCAATGCTGAATCAAGCATTCGGTAGTTGTCCGTGTAGCGTGTCGAATCGGGATAGAGCCGGTGTATGGCTGAGTAGGCATTGGCCGCCATGGTGCGCAGTTCACGAGGGGAGAGCCAGACATGTGGGTCGATGCCGTGAGTATGCTCTCCGTCGTGCAGGTGCGAGCAGTTGCCTGCAATAAGGTCGATGCCATGGCTCATGTTGATCAAACGGCTGCTGTCTGAGAGCGCTTTGGGCAGCAGCGTACGCTCGAAATCGAGTAGTCCGACACTGAATATCAGCTGTGCACGACGTAGTCCGGCGATCTGTTTGGGTGTAGGTTCAAACGTTTCGGGGCTGGCTCCCGAGGGAACGAGAACATGGATCGGAAAATCCTCCTGGGTGATTTGTCCGACGATCGATCTCAAAGGGTAGATCGTTACGTAGAGATCTTCGGATGAAGATGTTTTGTCGTGTGGCGTGCAACTGCAACATGCCGCATAGGCGACCGTGCATGTGCAAACAAGGAGAAGCAGATACCTTTTCATAATACATACCGGATAGCCGTCGTGCCTTCTTTGCCGAGAGCGGCCTGTTCCGGGGGGTAAAGATACGAAATATTCCCCTTGTTTGCGCCTTATCTATTTTGTTGCAGCAACTCGACGACCTGCATGGGGGCCTCGGCCAACATCGTAGCACCTGCATTCATTAACTCTTCGCGGGATCCATAGCCCCACAATGCACCCAAAGCCGAGATGCCGTTGTCGCGGGCACCGATCATATCGTGCTTTCTGTCGCCAATCATGAGGGCTTTGGTGTGAGGGGATTCTATGTTTAACTCTTTGATTACGTGTGTAATAACACCTGATTTCGTGCTGAGTGGACCGTTGGGAAGGCCCCCGCAGAGAGCGCAGAACCAATGTCTCAGGTCGAAGTGTTCCAAGACTCGCTCGGCCAAAGATGCTGGTTTTGAGGTAGCTATGGCGAGTTTGTAACCGCAGTCTGTCAATGCGCTCAACATCTCTGGAATACCGTCGTATACAGCATTTTCGTGTAGTCCGCTTGTATCGTATTGGGCGTTGAATACAGCCACGGCTTCTTCGGCCTGGCTGTCGCTAAATCCATAAAGACTCCGAAAGGAATCACGCAACGGTGGACCGATAAATGCTTGTAAATCTTCAGTATTGGCAACCTCTATACCGAAATGATTCAGTGCCGTCTTGACGCAGCGTGTGATTCCAGGTTTCGAATCGGTCAACGTGCCGTCCAGATCGAATAGGAGGTATTTGTATTTTTTGCCCTGAATATTATTTAACATAATGTAAATATTATTTCATTTCTCTTTGGCCAGTTTCTACACGGTTTGTTTGCGCATCGAAACTTTCAAACGTGTGATCTGTATAGAAAATTACGATCCGTTCAATCCGGTTTGAGCCGGACGGTTGTACTGCGCGAGCATTTCTATTGATTTGCTCCGTTTGTGGCGACATAGTTGGTGTGCCATCCTCAATATTAGGAATCTGATTGGTCCGAGCAGAGTTGGCAGTCGAGACCGCACGCGAAAAGAGATCCTGTGTCTGTTGTTCCGCCGGGTATTGTGCAGGATCGGGTTGACGCGCGGAGATGGATTCAGTCAAAGATGGAGTCAATGCATCCGGACTGTGAGGTTTGTATTCGTCACGATACATTTGGTCTGAATCCAGAAGCAACCAGTCGGGATTGATCTGCGGGAACCTTCTGAGAATTCGTTGTAGCAAATCGAATCCAGGTTTGTTGCGTCCAGCCATCAGGTGGGAAATTCCCGAAGGTTGTACTTCGAGGAGTTCAGCCAGCTTGCTGGAGGTCAATCCTTGGTCGTGCATCAATTTCTGCAGTTTTTCGCGCATATCCGTGATTTTTTCACAAATATAAAAACTTTTCTTTTGTAAAGCAAGTGTAAGTTACAAGTGTAAATAATCAACAAAAGAAGAAGTTGTTGACATTTGTAAAATTCGATTAAATGTTAAAACATAGTCTAATACATATTTTGCGCGTTTGTTTATATAAATACACTTAATATGTTGATAAATAGTACATTTTACTTCATAATAGCAGGGGAAACGTCAACATGTTGGCTTTGTTATGTGTGCAGATGATACTCTTTGAGTATCGGTTTATTTAATCTTCGTAATTTGCTGGTTTTCATATTCTAATATATATAATGTTTAGTAAATTAATAGTGATATGTTGAGTCTGAGTGAGGGACTGATCACCCTAGGGGTGGGTTTTATAAATGTAAATTATTGACAGTAAAGTCTAGGTGTTTGTTGTTTACAAAAGTAAATAATTATTTTGTGGAGTGCTTTGTTTGTGTGTTACAAATGTAAACTACCCTCCCCTTTTCTCTATTTTTTATCAAATTTTGCATCTATTCTAGTGTATCAGTAATGATTTCAACAATTTATTTTGTTGTCGTTGTATTATGTTAAAAACAATAACGGGTGAGTGAATATTTGAACTATTCACCCACCCGTAAATCAAGTGGTTACAGAGTTGTAAACAGGCTTTTATCGGCTCAGCTTTTCTGCAATTTCGTTGAATTCTTCTGGTGTCAAGGAGAGTTTTTCCTTATGAAAATCCACGTCATTTTCGTCGTTCATCGGGATCAGATGGATGTGTGCATGCGGCACTTCGAGTCCCAGAACGACTGTGGCCACCTTTTTGCAGCCGGTTTCGCGTCGGATTCGTGCCGCAATCTTTTTGGCAAAGAGAATCATGCCAGCCAGGGTTTCGTCATCTAAGTCATAGAGATAGTCTACCTCCTTTTTGGGTACGACAAGTGTATGTCCTTTGGCAAGGGGATTGATGTCCAGGAATGCGTAGAAACGGTCATCCTCGGCCACCTTGTAGCTGGGGATTTCACCTGCAATGATGCGTGAAAAAATTGATGCCATAAGCTTCTATCGTGTAAAAATTCTGAATCATTCAATTCATTGCCCGTTTCACGGTCTCGATTCCTTTGATCTTGCGTATGCGGTCCATCAGATCGTGGAGGCTTTCGGCATTTTTGACATAGAGGCTCACGTTGCCTTCAAAGATGCCGTCGTGACTCTGAATGTTCACCTGGCGGATATTGACGCTGAAATCGTCTGTCACGACCTTGGCCAGATCCAACAAAAGGCCCATGCGGTCGATGCCGCGGATCAGGATGGTCGAGAGGTAGGACATGGCTTTGTGTTGAGACCATTTGATCTCCTCCTTGACGATGTGTTTGCCGAACTGGGCACCCAAGCGATTCAACTCCTCACAAGTGGCTTTGTGTACAATGATCTTGCCTGTGGACGGGTCGCGATACCCTACTACGCTGTCTCCAGGGATGGGTTTACAGCACTCCGCAATGACGAATTGCTGTTCTGTGTCATTGGCCGCCGATGAGGAGTCGGTTTTGGTGTCTCCGGTCGTGCCCGCGGGATCGCGGTCGTCGCGCTCCTCCTTTTGAGGTATGAATAAGGTCCAGAACTTCAGAATCTTACTTGTGGCATTGGTCTTCAGGACCTTTTCCAAGTTGTCGAGGCTGATGATTCCGGCGCCGATTTTACTGTATAATTCCTCCTTGTTATTGCTTTCGTAGATCGGTATGATTTTGCGCAATACCCTGCCGCTCAGAGGAATATTCAGTTCGTGCATTTTGGCCTCAAGGGCTTGCTGTCCGCGTTCGATGTTGTGCTGTCGTTCGCGTTTGAGGAAGTTCTTGATGCCTTGCTTTGCCTTGCTCGTAGTCACCACATCGAGCCATTCGGGTTTTGGGCGAGCTGTATCGGAAGTGATGATTTCGATCTGATCACCGCTCTTGATGCGGGCCGTAATTGGTTCGATCTTGTGGTTTATTTTGGCTCCGATAGCGCTGTTGCCGATCTTGGAGTGAATCTCATAGGCAAAGTCCAGGGCCGTAGCGTCGTAAGGCATCTTTCGGGCTTCTCCCTTTGGTGTAAACACGACAATCTCAGATGTGTACAGCTGTAACTTGAAGTTATCCAGGAACTCCACAGCGTTTTCCGTCGGACTGTTCAGCGCATCGCGAATCTGTGCCAGCCATTTGTCGAATTCATCCTCATTCTGCGAGATGGTGGCATGCTTGTATTTCCAGTGGGCAGCGAAGCCGCGTTCGGCAATGTCCTCCATGCGCTGTGTGCGGATCTGCACCTCGACCCATACGCCGTCCGGCCCCATTACGGTCGAGTGCAGGGCTTCGTAGCCGTTGGCCTTAGGCATGGATATCCAGTCGCGCAGACGATCGGGTTTCGGCGTATAGATGTCGGTGATCGTCGAGTAGATCTGCCAGCATTGGGTCTTCTCCGAAGGGAACGGCAGGGGTTGGAAGACGATTCGTATGGCGAACAGATCGTAGATCTCTTCGAAGGGGATCTGCTTGCGTTGCATCTTCGACCAGATCGAATAGATGC
>CALUII010000048.1 GCA_944320665.1 uncultured Alistipes sp.
TTCATCTTACCGGTGTAGAACGGGTGCGACGTGTTGGAAATTTCCATCTTATACACGGGATAGGTTTCGCCGTTCACTTCGATGGTCTCTTTGGTCGAAACGGCGGACCGGCACAAAAACACGTGGTCGTTCGACATGTCCTTGAACGCCACCAAACGATAATTCTCGG
This sequence comes from uncultured Alistipes sp., assembly GCA_944320665.1. Lineage (GTDB taxonomy): Bacteria > Bacteroidota > Bacteroidia > Bacteroidales > Rikenellaceae > Alistipes. Next base: position 170 of record CALUII010000048.1, read on the forward strand.
GATGAATACCTTGTTTCATTACGTTTTTGTTTTTGTAAATTAGTACTAATTAGCGGAGCAAAGGTAATAAATAAAATCCGATTTGCAATCGGGGCAACGTTTTTTTGACGTGATTTTTTGAAATTACGGTGCAAATGGCTACTTTTGCGCAACCAATTCACACGGGGGCCCATAGCTCAGTTGGTCAGAGCAGCGGACTCATAATCCGAAGGTCGTGGGATCATGCCCCTCTGGGCCCACCATCGAGACGGAGCAGCATACGGAAACGTGCTGTTCCGTCTTTTCATATTTTATATTCTCCCACGCAGACACTTGCAAGTTCAATAAAAAACCGATACCTTTGAGGTACAACCTCTAAAAACTTACGCCTTATGAAACGTCTCAATCTTTTATCGGTCGCTGCGATCTTATCCCTATTGGCATCAAGTTGCGAAAAAGGTGACGATGGAGTGACAGATGTCATTACACTGCAATCCTACGTCATAAACTACATTGATGGCCCCATCGTTATACGGGCAAATACTGGTCCGTACACAGAAGAGAACCACTACCGACTCATCAACATCTCACTACACAACGGATTTTACCACACGCAATACACCAACTACACCTCGCCGCAGATCAATGAGTCCCTGGGTGCGTCGGCCACGGAGGCTGAACAGCAGCGTTTTTTCGAGCTTGCCGAGCAACACAACGACCTCTCGTACAACCGCAGAACGGCTATCATGCCCAGTATTCTCTATGAGCGATCTGCACCGGCCATAGACTATAAAGAGGTGCACGTGCGCTGCCTGAACCGCGCCTGGGACGAGGAGTTGCCGGCCGGATCGCTCATCGACGAGCGGCTGGAGATCTCCTACGGCTCGTACAGCGATTTCATTGCCAGCCAATACAACCACGACCTCTACCCATTCGGGTATGCCAACCACCGCAAGCCACTCACGGAGCTGGCCGCGGACGACCTGAGTTTCATCAAACCGCAGCTCTCGCTCCATGCCCGCGACGGCTACCTTCCCGCCTCCGGCTCCTACGAACTCGAAGTGACGTTCGTCACCGCCGACGGCGAGGAACGCATCCAGACCCTCACCCTCGAACTGTCCTCAGGAGCATCGGGGCAGTCCGACCGATGATTCCGCAGTCCGAAGGATCGGCCAACGGCTCCCCGCACACAGCCGGGTGAAGGGATCCGAAACGCGAAGGCCGCCTCTGCACACAACGGGGCGCCGTCCGAAACGGGAAGACCTGCCCCCTGCAGACCGAACGACCGTCTCACCGATTGGTGAGGCGGCCGTTTTTTTACGGCCGCGACATGCCCCCGGAGAGTATCCGCCTCCCCGCACAAACCGACAGGCATGCCCCCGAGTGCCGAACAACGACCTCTGCACAGATTGCCGACAAGCAGGACAACCCCTGCCCCGCAAAACAAGCCCCATCGGGAGAAGAGAAAAATGTTCTTTTTCGGTCTTAAATTTGTTGAATGCGGAACAAACTCGTATCTTTGTACGCATAACCCGTTTTAACCTGAATCATGGCCATCAAAAACAACGTGATGATCGTTCGGCAACGCCTGCTGACGAAACTCATCAAACTCTGGAAAGAGAACCAGCTGGTCGACCAGATCGACCGCCTGCCCCTCGAACTCAGCCCGCGCGGCGAACGCCCCAAAGGACGTTGCTGCATCCACAAGGAGCGCGCCGTCTGGAAATACAAATCGCTGCCCCTGCTGGGTTTCGACATGAAGGACGAGACCGACGAGCTCACCCCGCTGTCGGACTATGCCCGCCGGGCTCTTGAACGCACACAGACCACCAAGGAGAACATCATGTGTGTCATCGACGAGGCCTGCTCGTCGTGCGTGCGCATCAACTACGACATCACCAACCTCTGCCGCGGCTGTGTGGCACGCGCCTGCGCACTGAACTGCCCGAAAAATGCCATCGACTTCAACCGCGAAACCGGACAGGCACGCATCGACCACGAAAAGTGCATCAGTTGCGGTCTCTGCTTCAACAACTGCCCCTATCATGCCATCGTCTACATCCCCGTACCGTGCGAGGAGTCGTGCCCCGTTCAGGCCATCACGAAGGACGAGCACGGCGTGGAGCACATCGATGAGAGCAAGTGCATCTACTGCGGCAAATGTCTGAACAGCTGCCCGTTCGGTGCTATTTTCGAAATTTCGCAGGTCTTCGACGTACTGCAGGCCATCCGCCGCGGCGAACAGGTCGTGGCCATCGTCGCACCGTCGATCCTCTCACAATACAACGTACCGGTCGATCAGGTCTACGGTGCCATCAAGGCCATCGGCTTTACCGACGTGCTGGAGGTGGCACAGGGTGCCATGGAGACCATCCGTCACGAAAGCGAAGAGCTGGGTGAGAAGCTGGCCGAAGGACAACCCTTCATGACCACGTCGTGCTGCTCGTCGTATGTGGAGATGGCCGAGAAGCATGCCCCCGACCTGAAGAAATACATCTCGAGCACGGGCTCTCCGATGTATTATGCCGCCCGCATCGCACGCGAGAAGTATCCCGATGCGAAGATCGTCTTCGTCGGCCCCTGCATCGCCAAACGCAAGGAGGCCCGCCGCGACGAGTGCGTCGATTACGTGATGACCTTCGAGGAGATCCACTCGGTCATGAGCGGCCTGGGCATCGAGTTCAGCGAAGAGCAGAGCTACCCGATGGCCTTCACCTCGATCAAGACGGCCCACGGATTTGCCCAGAACGGCGGCGTGATGGCTGCCGTGCAGGCCCACATCAACGGAACACTCCAATTCTCCGGCATCCAGATCTCGAACCTCACAAAGAAGAATGTCAACCTGCTGCGCGCCTACGGCAAAACGGGCAAAGCTCCGGCACAGTTCATCGAGGTGATGGCGTGTGAGGGAGGCTGCATCTCGGGTCCCTGCACGCACATCACGTACGACGTGGGCAAGCAGCTCTTCACCAAGGAGATGGCCAAACGCTAAGGAGATGAACCACCTGGCCGAACGTCTGGAGCAGGAACACCGGCTCCGTCCCGAAGAGTACCGCACGCTGCTCGCAACGTGCGACGACGAGACCCTGGACCGTCTGCGTGCCGCCGCCTGCCGCACGACGCTCGACCATTTCGGCAACGGAGTCTATATCCGCGGGCTGATCGAGATCGGCAACTACTGCCGCAACGACTGCCTCTATTGCGGCATCCGCCGCAGCAACCGCACGGTGGAACGTTATCGGCTCTCGGCCGACGAGATTCTGGCCTGTTGCGAAACCGGATATGGACTCGGATTCCGCACCTTCGTCCTGCAGGGCGGTGAGGATCCCGCATGGAACGATGCGGGGCTCACCGCCCTGGTGGCCGAAATAAGGCGCCGCTGGCCCGACTGCGCCCTTACGCTCTCGCTGGGCGAACGCAGCGCAGAGTCGTACGAGGCCCTCTTCCGCGCCGGCGCCACACGTTACCTGTTGCGTCACGAAACAGCCGATCCGGCACTCTATGCCCGGCTTCACCCTGCCGCAATGTCGCACGCCCACCGCATCGCCTGCCTCGAAACACTCAAACGCATCGGTTATCAGACCGGCACGGGCATGATGATCGGCGCTCCGGGGCAGACGGTCGACACGCTGGTCGAAGACCTGCTGCTGATCGAACGCATCCGTCCGCAGATGATCGGCATCGGCCCCTTCCTTCCACACAGCTGCACACCCCTGGCCCACGAACCGGCCGGCTCGTTGCGCCTCACGCTGCTGCTGCTGGCCATGTTGCGCCTGATGTTTCCCGAGGCCCTGATTCCCTCGACCACGGCCCTGGCGACGCTCTCGTCCGCCGGACGCATGGAGGGGATTCTCTCGGGTGCCAATGTGGTGATGCCCAACCTCTCGCCGGCCGACGTGCGCAACCGCTACATGCTCTACGACAACAAGGCGGCCTTCGGCTGCGAGGCGGCCGAAGGGCTGGCTGCGCTGGAAGGTGAATTGAACCGCATCGGCCGCCGGATCGACTACGGCCGCGGAGACTATTGGGCCCCGGACACACGGGCCGACGCCAATTGAACAATCAACGAATGACAAACTAACGGAAGCATACTATGTACCGCAAAGATTCAGACAAAGCCGCCGAATTTATCCACGACGGCGAAATCGGTGCGACGCTCGAATACGCCGCTCAAAACCGCAATAACGAGGCCCTCGTCAACGAGATTCTCGACAAGGCGGCCGAAGGCAAGGGCCTGACCCACCGCGAAGCCGCCGTACTGCTCGAATGCGACCGTCCGGAGCTGGTGGAACGGATGTTCACGCTGGCCCGCGAGATCAAACGCAAACTCTACGGCAACCGCATCGTGATGTTTGCACCGCTCTACCTGTCGAACTACTGCGTGAACGGCTGCGTCTACTGCCCCTACCACGCCAAGAACCGCACCATTCCGCGCCGCAAACTGACTCAGGAGGAGATCCGCCGCGAGGTGACGGCGCTGCAGGACATGGGCCACAAGCGCCTCGCCGTAGAGGCGGGCGAACACCCCACGCAAAACCCCATTGAATACATCCTCGAGTCGATCGACACGATCTACTCGATCCACCACCGCAACGGCGCCATCCGCCGCGTGAACGTGAACATCGCCGCCACGACGGTCGAGAACTACCGCCGCCTGCACGAGGCGGGCATCGGTACCTACATCCTCTTCGAGGAGACCTACCGCCGCACGGCCTACGAGGCACTGCATCCGACCGGCCCGAAGAGCGACTGGGCTTACCATACGGAGGCGATGGACCGCGCCATGGAGGGCGGCGTGGACGACGTGGGCATCGGCGCTCTCTTCGGACTGACGAACTACCGCTACGACTTCGTGGGGCTGCTGATGCACGCCGAACACCTCGAAGCCCGCTACGGCGTAGGCCCGCACACGATCAGTGTGCCGCGTATCCGCCCGGCCGACGACATCGACCCGGCCGACTTCCCCGATGCCGTGACCGACGAGGTCTTCCGCCGCATCGTGGCGGTGCTGCGCCTGGCCGTTCCCTATACGGGCATGATCGTCTCGACACGCGAATCGAAACGTTCGCGCGAGTTGGTGCTCGACGTCGGCATCTCGCAAATCAGCGGCGGTTCACGCACGAGCGTCGGCGGCTACGCCGAGGGCGAGGAGGATGCCGAGGAGTCGGCCCAGTTTGACGTCTCGGACACGCGCACGCTCGACGAAGTGGTGGCCTGGCTGCTCGAATTGGGCTACATTCCGAGCTTCTGCACGGCCTGCTACCGCGAAGGACGCACGGGTGACCGCTTCATGTCGCTGGTCAAGAGCGGCAAGATTGCCGACTGCTGCGGTCCGAACGCCCTGATGACGCTGCGCGAATACCTGGAGGACTACGCCTCGCCTCGCACGAAGGTGCTGGGTGAACAGATGATCGCCCGTTCGATCCCGATGATCCCGAGTGAACACGTACGCCGCATCACGACCGAACGACTGAAGGATATCGTTGCCGGCAAGCGCGACTTCCGCTTCTGATTTTCGTATCAACGACTCAAGCACAGAGAGACCATGCAGGGAACACCCGCAGCCGAACGGCTGCATATCGGATTTTATGGCCGCTGCAACAGCGGCAAATCGTCGCTCATCAACGCCCTGACGGGCCAGCAGATTGCCGTGGTATCGGAACGTGCCGGCACGACGACCGACCCCGTGACCAAGGCGATGGAGCTGCCCGGACTGGGGGCCTGCACGCTGATCGACACGCCGGGATTCGATGACCGCGACGATGACCTGGGCCCGCAGCGCGTCACCCAGACGCTGAAGGCGGCCGACCGGACGGACATGGCCCTGTTGCTCATCGGGCCGGAGGGCGCTTGCGAAGGAACCTCACTGAACGACGAGCAGGAGTGGCTGCGCCAGTTCCGCCGCCGCGAGGTGCCGGTAGTCACCGTGCTGACGCAGTGCGACCGGATGGACGAAGCGGAGCGCGCGCGCGCACTGGCCGTCATCGAACAGCAGACGGGCGTTCGCGCGCTGTGCGTGAGTGCCCGTACGGGTGAAGGGATGGATGCCCTGCGCCGGGCGTTGGCCTCGTCGCGACGCGACGAGGAGCGCCGCATCACCGAGGGATTGGCCGAGCCGGGCGACACGGTGCTGCTGGTCATGCCGCAGGATGCCCAGGCTCCGAAGGGCCGCCTGATCCAACCGCAGGTGCAGACCATCCGCGAACTGCTCGACAAGGAGTGCACCGTAGTGAGCTGCACGACCCGTGGCATGAAGGCGGCGCTCGAAGCGCTGGCCCGCCCGCCGAAACTGATTATCACCGATTCGCAGGCCTTCGAGGCGGTATATGCGCTGAAGCCGGCCGAGTCGATGCTCACGTCGTTCTCGGTGCTCTTCGCCCGCTACAAGGGCGACATCCGCACCTTCGTCGAGGGAGCCGCGGCCCTGGCTCGGCTCACACCGTCGTCGCACGTGTTGATCGCCGAGGCCTGCACACACGCTCCGCAGAACGAGGACATCGGCCGCGTGAAACTTCCGGCCCTGCTTCGCAAGCGCATCGGCGCCGACCTGCAGATCGATGTGGTCGGCGGCAATGATTTTCCGGAGGATCTGACGGATTACGATCTGGTGATCCACTGCGGTGCCTGCATGTTCAACCGCCGCCACGTCCTCAACCGCGTAGCCCGGGCCCGCGAGCAACAGGTTCCCATCACGAATTACGGCGTTGCGATCGCCGCCCTGCTGGGCATTCTCGACCGCGTCGAATGCGGTTGCGACGAATAAAACGCCGACCTCCGGCCTCGAAAGCACCGCCAGGACCCTCTTCCCCCCCCCCGCCAAGTGAGACCCGCATCGAGGCAAAGACCCGCTTGTGGCAGGACCCGCTGCAGATGAGGTGAAAATACTCAGGGCCGAACCCTCAACGTGGGGGTTCGGCCCTGATGGCTTTCGGGTCGCGCGAACGACACGACAGACTATTTATTTATAACTGATTACAAGGATCTTCGACGACTCCCAGAAGCGCTCGGGATCAAGGATGCGCAACGCCTTCACCTCCCGATTCTCGCCCTCGACCCACTGATACGAATCCTCGGGATGGGTCGTGACCAGGGTCACGTTCTTATGCCCAACGGGGATCTCCTCCAGTTCGCGGGCATCGCCCTTCGTGAAGCGGTCAAGCGTATGGCGCTCATCCACCGTCAGCGTCCGACCGATGAAGCCCGATTTACGCACCACCTGCGCATCGATCAGGGCCTTCTGCTCGCCCACCAAGTAGTAGACCGTATTGAGCTGCGTGGTCGTCTCGGCCACATTGGCCTCCAACTCACTGCGTTGCGCCGACAACTCCTCGACCGCACGCTCCTGCTCGGCCACCTGCGTCGAGAGGTCCTCGACACGCACACCCATCTGCGCCAACTCCTCCTTCAACTGCTCGACCTGCTGGCTCTTCTCATCGAGTTGCGCATGGAGCGTCCCGATCATCTGTTCGAGCCCCGAAATCTTCACCTTGGCCTTGCGCAGCGCAGCGGCCGAACGCTCGAGCGATTCGATCTTGAGCCGATTCTCGACCAGCAGGTTGTCGATAGCGGCAATATCCTCGTTGATCCGCTCCAGCGGCCGACGCCCGCTCTCGCTGTTGTCGAGCGCCAGCAGGTTTTCACGCATCCGGATTGCCGAGAGATTCTCCGAAATGGTGCTGACGGCCGAGAAGACCTCGTTCAACAACGAGTCCTTTTGGTCGAGGGCCACGGCGAGCGAATCACGCTCGCTGCCAATCTTCTCCGCCGTACCGCGGCTCACACACGAGGCGCACATACACAGTGCGCACAACGCAACAAAAGAGATTCTTTTCATAACGAAACTTGAATTTCGCGACACTACTTGCCTGATGCCGCAAATGTAAGCAATATAACGAGACATCGTTCACCCGGTCCGAAAAAAGATGTGCCCCGCCCCCCGAAGCTGCAAAAAAAGCACTATCTTTGTTCTGCAAACACACTAAAAACACACGAAAAACTATGGAATTCGAAGGGACCGTCTACAAGATACTTCCCCTCACGAAAGGGACCTCGGCCCGCGGTGAATGGCAGCGTCAGGACGTGGTATTCGAGATGAACGAGGGATCGTTCACGCGCAAGATCTGCGTAACCTTCTTCAACAAACCCGACGACGTGGCCCGGCTGCACGAAGGGGCCACCTACACCGTCTCGGTAAACATCGAGTCGCGTGAGTACAACGGCCGCTGGTACACCGACGTCCGTGCCTGGCGTCTGCAACCCAAACAGCAGGAGACCGTTCCGCCCACGGGACCGGCAAGCGAAATGCCCCCCATCGGCGAGGAGCCCCCGTTCAGCACGCCGTCCAGCAACGAGGTGGACGACCTCCCGTTCTGATCGGAGGCGTCCCGCTCCGAAGCAGTGTGAGGCACACGCATCGCCTCCACACAATGAAAGCCCCGTTCATGCGTCATGCATGAACGGGGCTTTCACTGCAACAGCACACACAGTTGTGCCGCTTCTTCTCGAGGCATTCAGCCTATTTTTTCATCAGATCCTCCACCTTGATGGCCTTGGTCGTATCGATCTCCACGTAGGGTTCCACATCCACCAGCTCCACCTCGAACTCGAGGGCCTCGTTCGGTCCGATCATCTGACCGGCGCCGCGCGAACCGTAGGCCAGCTCGGACGGAATCCACAACGTGATCTTACCGCCCTTGCCGATGAGCTTCACGCCCTCGGTCCAGCCCTTGATCACCTGAGCCAGCGGGAAGCTGACGGGCTCATCCTTGTCGTAATCCTCGGGGAAGCGGGCCTTGAGCATCTCCTGCACCTCGGCCGGTTTGTCGGCATAACGCGAGGCATCGAATACCTTACCCTTGCGCGTCATTCCCTTGTAGTGTACCTGGACGTAGTCGCGGTTGTCCTTCGCCATCACCGAGGTATCGCCCATCTTCTCGATCTTGTAGAGCAGGCCGCTCTCGGTCTTATGTACGCCCGACTTCTGAGCCACCTTATTGAGCCACTCCTCCGAAGCCTTGGCATTCTCGGCCGGAACCTTCACCATGAAATAATACTGAATGTACTCATTCATCTGCTCCTGCGTCATACGGGCCTTGCCCTCGCGCACCTCCTTCATGGCCTCGAGCACCCAAACCACCTGGATCGGCGCATTGGCGCGACGGAAACTGTAGCCCCAGTTGTTACCGAAGGCATACGAGATCGAATCGCGCTCACCCTCCGTGGCAAAGAGCGACGGATCGCTGCCATACTCCACCTTCGTGCTGTCGCCGTTGGCCATACGGATGCTGTCGGCCTTGGCCCGCTCGGCGTGCACCTCCTGCAGACGTGCCATACGCTTGACGAGGAAGAAGTCGCGCAACTGTCCCATCATCGCCTCGCGATCGACCTTGACCTTATTGAGAGCACCCTCCTCGAGACCCTTGTCGAAGCGCTCGTAGTTGAACGGGATGTCGCTCAGATCGCGCTCGATGCCGTATCCGATATTGGCACCCAGCGCATAGGACAACGAGTCGAATTCGCCGGAGAGGCTGCCCATACGCACCTCGTCCTGATTACCGCCGCAGCATGCGGCGAGCGTTGCGGCGCAGAGGAGAGCCGCGCCAAAAAACGTTTTTTTCATGATGTTAGACATTATTGTATTTAAGCGTTCTATTCTCAAGTTGCAACAACGCGCAAAGATACGCAAATATTGTCAAACTGCTGCAATTCCGGCAAAAAACTACCGGCCTCCGCCACGGCGGGCGTTGTACTTCTCGACGCCGACCAGTTCGAGTTCGAAAAAGAGCGTTGCGTTCGGAGCCACCCCCAGCGTTTTGTCGCCGATTGTGCCGTAGGCCTCGGCAGACGGCACCCAGGCCTCCATCTTTCCTCCCTCGCCGATCAGGCGCAGGCTCTCCTCGACGCCCGGCAACAGGTCGCCGGCTGCCGAACGGAGCGTATCGCCCCGATCGTACGAGGAGTAGAGCTGCGTGCCGGAGGCATCGCGCAGGACATACCGCAGAAGCACCGTATCCCGGCTGTTCGTGGGCGTAAGCTTTTCGTTGCCGATCTCCTCGATCGTATAGGTCAGGCCGCTCTTGGTGCGGGCATAGGAGCGATTCGACTGGCGGATCTCCTCGAGGAACTCCTCCTCGTAGGCACGGATCCGGGCCGGCTCCTCGAAGGTGATCTGACGCAGGTAATAGGTACGCGCCTCGTCGAGCGACAGACGCGGTTCGCCGCGCAGCACGTCGCGCACGCCGGCCGCCACGGCCTCGGGGTGGAGGGTCGAATCCATGTGCAGCAGATTGAGGCCGACATTCATGCCGATGATGTAGGCCATCGAGTCGGCTGCCGAAGCGAGTTTTGCGGTGGAGTTACCGCCCCCGTTCGACGAACAGGCCGCGGCCAGTGTCAAGGCACAGGCGGCAGCCAGAGAGGTTTTTCTCATGACAGATTTTTCGTTTTGTTACGCGTAAACAACAGAATGAGGATCGTACCGAGCAGAGCGGCCGAGGTCGATCCCATGAGGATGGCGATCTTGCCGCGGTCGATCAGCACCGGATCCGTGAAGGCCAGCGAATCGACAAAGATCGACATCGTGAATCCGATACCGCCCAGACAGGCCACCGCCAACAGCATGCGCCACGAGGCGCCGTCGGGCATGACGGCCAGTTTTGTCCGCACGGCGATCCAGCTCGTGAGGAAGATGCCGAGGGGCTTGCCCACCAGCAGGCCGAAGAAGATACCCATACCGATCCATCCCGTCTCGGGGGCATAGTGGAAGATATTGAGGTATTCGACCGAGGCGATCGGCACTCCGGCATTGGCCAGTGCGAAGATCGGCATCACGAGGAAGGTCACATACGGCGCCAGGGCGTGTTCGAGCCGGTAGCTCAGGCCGACCGATTCGGACGAAAGGTGCGCCATGTGGCGCAGATAGTAGCGATGCTCCTCCGAAGGGAAATCCTCTCCGTCGTCGGGCACGCCCTCGAGTTCGGCCCGATAGAGTTGCATCTTGCGCGTGAGGTATTCGCGTCCGTACCGGGGCTTCATGGGGATGAGCATCGCCATGGCCACGCCCGCCAGCGTCGAGTGAATGCCCGAATAGTAGAAGAGCACCCAGATGGCGATGGCCGGCACGAGGTAGTAGAATGCCCGGGTTTCGCCCAGGCGGTTCATCACGTAGACGATCAGCATCAGTGCGAGCGCCAGCAACAGGTAATTCACCTGAATCGTTCCGCCGTAGAAGAGGGCGATGACGAGGATCGCCCCCAGGTCGTCGGCAATGGCCAGGGCCGTGAGGAAGATCTTCAGCGACACGGGCACCCGGTTGCCCAGCATCGAGAGGATGCCGATGGCGAAGGCGATATCCGTCGCCGTCGGAATTCCCCATCCGTTGGCGGCCACCGTTCCGGCATTGAAGCAGAGGAAGATCAGCGCCGGAGCCAGCATGCCGCCCGCGGCAGCCAGCACGGGGAGAATGGCCTTGCGCACCGAAGAGAGCTGTCCGCAAACGATCTCGCGCTTGATCTCGAGTCCCACGGAGAAGAAAAAGACCACCATCAGGCCGTCGTTTACGAGTTTCTCGACCGTCATTCCGCGCGGGAAAAGCCAGTCGATCACGCCATCGGGGCTCGAAACGGCAAGGGCCAGATCGGTTTCGAGCAGGTGTTTGTAGTATTGGGCCGTTGCGGGGAGGTTGGCCAGCAGCATGGCGATCGCCACACAGATCAGCAGCACCACACCTCCGGCCCACGGAGCGCCGAAGATACCGCGGCCGCGCACCTCGAGCCGATAGCGCCAGCGCACCCAGCTGTACATCGAGAAGAGTCTCATTGTTCGTCGTTTTTATTCTGCGGCTCCTCCTGCGAGAGGAGGGTTGCCAGACACAATTTGTAGAGCATGCGGGCACCGACCGCAGCATCGACCTTTCCATCGCCCTGCGGCGAGACGACCTCCACCAGGTCGAAGCCGATGATGCGACGTCCCGAACGGGCAATGGCCTCGATCAGCCAGACCGCCTCGTCGTACGACACGCCGCCCGGCACGGGCGTACCGGTATGGGGGCAGTAGCCGATATCGAGTCCGTCGATATCGAAGCTCACATAGACCCGCTGCGGCAGTTTTTCGACGATGCGCGCACACTGGTCGGCCCACGTCGTGCCGGCAAAACGGGCCCAGGCCAGTTCGTATCCGCCGAAGCGCACGACCCGGCCCGACTCGTCGGCCAGACGGGCCTCGGACTCGCAGTAGTCGCGCACGCCGACCTGCACGATGCGCTCCACCTGAGGCACGTCACGCAGGACGTTGTACATGATCGAGGCGTGCGAATATTCAAACCCCTCGTAAGCACGGCGCAGATCGCAATGTGCGTCGACATGCAGGATTCCGAACGACTCGCCCTGTTCGCCCAGCGCGCGGATCAATCCATAGGGGGTCGAATGGTCGCCTCCGACCAGACCGACCCGTTTGCCGCGCCGGAGCCACTCGGAAGCCTGAGCATGGATCCGGTCATTCATCCGCGCACACCCTTCGTTCACCCGGGCCAGGCGACGGGCAATGTGTTCGTCGTCGGGGGCGCCGCCCGCCTCGAGGTGCTCGATCACCCGGGCGGCGTCGTTGCGCAGCCGCTGGGAGTGTTCGAGCATCGTGTAGTCGATGTCGGCCGTCGCGATGCCGCGACGCCAGAGTCCCGGCATGGCCGGATCATAAAAATCGAGTTGCGTCGAGGCCTCGATCAAGGCATCGGGCGCATCGGCCGTACCGGCCCCATAGGAGACCGTCACGTCCCACGGAGCCGAGATCAAGACCACCTCGGCCTCCTCGGGCGCAAACGGGAATCCGAAATAGGCTCCGTTGGCCACCCCCACCCCATCGGGATCGAAGGGGTGTGTCGGCTCTTTTCCTTCCGTATCTTTCATCAGCATAGTATAAACCTGTCAACCAGCCGCATAGGTATTCATTCGGCCGGTGTCTCCCGTCCCATGTGCCGGGACATGGAGCCC
>CALUII010000049.1 GCA_944320665.1 uncultured Alistipes sp.
ATGGCGCGGATCGACCGCATCACCGAGTAGAACTCCAGGTCCTCCATCGTCTTGCCCTTCTTGCGCATGCCGGCCGTGTCGACCAGATAGAAGTCCATGCCGAACTTGTTGTATCGCGTGTGGATCGAGTCGCGTGTCGTGCCGGCGATCGAGGTGACGATGTTGCGCTCCTCGCCCAGCAGGGCGTTGGTGAGAGAGGATTTACCCACGTTGGGGCGTCCGACGATGGTGATGTGCGGCAGGTCGTCCTCCATCTCGCTCTGCGGGTTTTCGGGCAGGGCCTCCAGAATGGCATCCATCAGGTCGCCCGTGCCGCTGCCCGACATCGAGCTGATGCAGTACGGGGCGCCCAGACCGAGGGCATAGAACTCGTGCGAGGAGTAGATCTGATCGTTGTTGTCGACCTTGTTGCAGACGAGCAGCACCTTTTTGGTCGTGCGGCGCAGGATGTCGGCCATCATCATGTCCAGGTCGGTGATGCCGGTCGAGACCTCGACCAGAAAGAGAATGACGTCGGCCTCCTCGATGGCTAGCATCACCTGGCGACGGATCTCGTCCTCGAAGATGTCGTCCGAATTGACGGTATAGCCGCCCGTGTCGATCACCGAGAACTCCTTGCCGTTCCAGTCGGTCTTGCCGTAATGGCGGTCACGCGTGGTGCCGGCCGTGGCATCCACGATGGCCTGGCGTCGGCCGACCAGGCGGTTGAACAGCGTGCTTTTGCCCACGTTGGGCCGTCCTACGATTGCTACGAGACTCATATGTTTTTTCTTTCTGTTTCTATTTTTTCCGTGTGTCGGATGTGCAAAGATAGGGCAAATTCGTCAACGATAAAAGTTTTGGACGATATTCGCGCCCCATCGGCTGATCCGGGTGTCGTTTATACGAGGAAGCGGTTCGGATCTTCGCCGGCCTGTACGGGGTAGATCAGGATGCAGTTCCGGTTGTCGAAATAGCGCTCCAGATCGTAGGGCAGGCGGGTCATGGCGGGCGAGTAGGAGGGACGGTCGCGGCGGCTCAGCACGACCCACACGGCGTCGTTCGTGCGGGTTTCGTGAGCCAGGTCGTCCAGATGGTCCCAATTCTCTACGATGCGGAAGCGGGCATTGATCGGCGATTTGCCGTTTTTCTCGCGCAGGTAGTCGAGCGTCTCCTCCGTGCCGCAGAAGAGCATTTCGGCCCCCGTGTTGCGGCCCAGGGTCCACAGACGCTGCACCCAGAGCGGGAAGCCGGCCTCCTTTTCGGCATGGGCCGGAATGAGGATGACATGGCGCTGCACGGTCGATACGGGCTGCACGGATTTGTAGATGAAGGTGGTGATGTTGTTGCGTGAGAGGATGCCTTCGGCCATCTTGCCGAGGTGTGTCTCCGAGAACCCGTGGTCCTGATGCGCACCCAGAATCAGGTCCGAGGCGTTGCGTTCGCGGACCGTGCTTGTGATGGCGTTGACGGCATTCACGTCGTAGCGCAGGATGCTCTGCATGTAGTCGTCCGAGGCGGCGGCCGTCTTCACGGCCATGTCGAGCAGTTTCTGGGCCCGCTTTACCACGCGCGCATCTTGCTCGGCATTATTCACGGCATGCAGGGCACAGAGTGCATTTTTTTGTTTGCGGGGTTTGAGCAGGGTACCCAGGCTGACCAGTTCCGTAACGGTTCGTTCGTGCGAAACGGGGATCAGGATCAGGTCGGCCGGATCGGCCTCCTCCTTTTCGCGTACATCCTTCAATGCGATGTTGTGTGCACCGCGCTGCGTGGCGATGGTCGAAACGGTGCAGGTGACGAAGATCATCAGGATCGTACCGTTCAGTACGCTTTCGTTCAGCAGGCGGATCGGTTCTCCGTCGGGCGTATGGCCGAGGATCACGTTGTAGCCCACCATCACGGCGGCAAGCGTGGCGGCCACATGGGCGCTGCTCAGACCGAAGAGCAGCGTCCGCTGGTCGCGCGAGAGGCGGAAGGTCTTCTGGGTCAGTACGGCCGCGATGTATTTGGCGGCCGTGATGCCGACGATCATCACGGCACTCACTTTGAGCGTCTCCCAATCCTGGAAGAAGGCGCGGTAGTCGATCAACATGCCCACGCCGATGAGGAAGAAGGGAATGAAGATGGCGTTGCCGACAAACTCGATGCGGTTCATCAGCGGTGAGGTTGACGGGATGAGCCGGTTCATGGCCATGCCGGCGAGGAAGGCGCCGATGATGGGTTCGAGGCCGGCGACCTGGGCGAGGAAGGCGCCCAGGAAGACCATCACCAATACGAAGACATATTGGGAGATGTTGTCGCTGCACTGCTTGAAGAACCAGCGGCCGATGATCGGAAAGAGAATCATGATGATGGCGATGCAGGCGGCGACCGAGCCGCCGAGCCGCAGCCAGAATCCCTCGGCGATGTTGCCCGTCGAGAGTCCCACGACCACGGTCAGTACCAGCAGGGCGAGCGTGTCGGTCAGCACCGTGCCGCCGACGGCAATCGTCACGGCCTTGTCGCGCATGATGCCCAGGCGGCTGACGATCGGGTAGGCCACGAGGGTCTGCGAGGCAAAAAGTCCGGCAAGCAGGATCGACGAGTAGATCGGGAATCCGAGAACGTAGTATCCGAGCAGGATGCCGAAGATCATCGGCACGGAGAAGGTGTAGAGTCCGAAGATGAGGCTGCGCCAGCTGTTCTGGCGGAAGTCGTTCATGTCCATCTCGATGCCCGAGAGAAACATGATGTAGAGCAGGCCGACCGTGCCCGAGAGGATGATGCTGCTGTCGCGCAGGACGAGGTTGAGTCCGTGGGGGCCGATGACTGCACCGGCGATGATGAGTCCCAGCAGATAGGGGATGCGCAACCGGTTGAGAACCAGTGGTGCTACCAGGACGATCGCCATGATGAGCATGAATTTCAGCACGGGATCTTCGATGGGTAGCGTGAAGGATACGGTGGAGAGCAGTTGCAGCATAGCGGAAATTAAGGTAAAACGTAAATTAAATCAGACAAAAATACGGAAAAAAAGGGAAAGGTGGAAATGCCGTAGCACTATTTTTGAATAGAGGGCTGAGGACGTGTCGTTTCGGCCGGGGCGTGGAGGTCGCGGAGAAGCGTGAATTGAAAAAATCGTTCCGAAATTTTCGTGGTTTGCGCGAAAAAACGTATTTTTGAAGATCGGATGTAACGAAGGAGGTGTGAGATGAAGCGGACATTTGTCGACAAACGATTGCTCGGGCCCGTGTTGATGGGATTCTTCATCATGGGCTTCTGTGATATTGTGGCACCCATTTCGGGGCGTATCGCCGTTGATTATCCCCTCCACACCGAAGCGGTGAACTTCCTGCCGACGATGGTTTTCCTTTGGTTCCTGCTGCTCTCGGCCCCCATGGCCGGAGTGATGAACCGCATCGGACGGAAGGCCATGGCGCTGCTCGGTTACGGATTTACGGCCGCGGGGCTGTTGATCCCTTATGCTGCCGGTGCCGACTGTGGCCTGGAGTGGTACTTCGTCGGCTTCGGCCTGCTCGGAATCGGCAACACGGCCGTGCAGGTAGCGGTCAATCCCCTGTTGGCGACGATCGTTCCCGCGGAGCGCATGACCAGTTATCTGACCGTCGGACAGATCTTCCGAAATACGTCGCTGCTGCTCATGGCTCCGTTGTTGACCGCTTTGGTGGCTGTTACGGGGTCGTGGCGGTTGCTGTTGCCGATCTATGCCCTGCTCACGGTGGCGGGGGGAATCTGGCTGCAGCGAACCGCAGTGCCCGAGCCGCCGCGCGCCGCCCGAGCCAAGGCGGCCGGTGCGATGGATTGCTTCCGCTTGTTGGCCCGGCCGATTGTGGCAATCTGTGCCGTCGGTGTGGCTGCCTTCATCGCGGCAGACGTGGGGATCGGATTCCTCTCGTCGCGGCTGCTCGATAATCCCGATTCGATCCTGACGACTACCGGATTTTATGCCTGCCGTATTGTCGGCACACTGGTCGGGGCGTGGTTGCTGGTGCGGTATTCGGATGTGCGTTACCTGCTGTGGAATATGTGCGGCGCGTTGCTGCTGTGTCTGGCGCTCATCTTCGTGCGTAGCGAGGCGGCGGTCTATTTGTTGATCGGCATGCTCGGATTTGCGATGGCTTGTGTCTTTGCAACGCTCTATGCCGAGGCCACGCGCAGCGAACCCGAACGAACCAATGAGGTGGCCGGACTCATGATCCTCATGATCTCGGCCGGGGCCATCTCCGGTCCCGTGGTCGGTAGCCTGGTGGCTTGGAGCGGAAACGTGAGGAGCGGTCTGGCATTTGTGATCGTGTGCATCGGCTATCTGGTGTGGGCCGCCTGGTTCCTGGGGCGGAAACGAACCGCGGAACGTATGGAGAAGCATAATTTTGTCCCAAATAAAAAGTAATGATGCGAAAATTATTTCTGACTCTCTGCCTGGCTCTGGCTACGGTCGGCGCCCTATCGGCTCAGAACTTTCTGGAGTATGGTATCACGGCCGGTGCGAACGTACCCCACTATTCGACCAATGCAACCGGAGTCGAAGTGGGCAACAAGTGGGGCTGGCAGGCGGGTGTCGTCGTGCGGATCAATACGCCGATCGTGGCTATTCAGCCTGAACTGCTCTTCGTGCGCAACTCCATCGATCTGAAGGGGGCGGCATACGATATCAACGTGAAATCCAATTCACTCAGTCTGCCGTTGCTTGCCTCGTTCAAACTGCTGCGGATCATTCACATCAACGTCGGTCCGGTCTTCTCGCTGACCAACGACTGCAAGTATAAGTTCGAGGGGAACAAATACGACTTCGGACGCATGCAGCCCACTGTGGGGTATGCCGTGGGCGCGGCCGTGCAGTTGCAACACCTGCTGGTCGATCTGCGCTTCAACGGCCAGTTCAAGGGGGCCGAAAGCCTCAATCACCACGACATCAATCTGAAAATCAACACCTATTCGGTGGCATTGAGCCTGGGTTATCTGTTTTAGAGCATGACGGAAGCGGTCGGTAAGGAGATTTTGATCGAGGGGGTCGATCCCCGCGAACTGTATGGGGCGCAGAACGTCTGGCTCGAACAGATGCAGGAACTGCACCCGGGATTGAAGATTGTGGCACGCGGTTCGTCGCTCAAGGTGCTCGGCTCGAAGAGCGAAACCGAGCGGTTTGCTCGCCGTCTGGACGGACTCGTGGCCTATTACCTGAAGTACGGACACATCTCGACCGAGGTGATCGCCCAGGCTTTTTCGGGCGGTATCTCCCAGGAGAATGCTCCGGTCGACAAGGATGTGATCGTCTACGGCAACAACGGCAACGTAATTCGCGCCCGGACGGTCAATCAGCAGCGCTTGGTGAAGCTCTACGACGACAACGACCTGCTCTTTGCCGTCGGACCGGCCGGATCGGGCAAGACCTATACGGCCATTGCGCTGGCCGTGCGCGCGTTGCGCGAGAAGCAGGTGCGGCGCATTATCCTGACGCGTCCGGCCGTGGAGGCCGGCGAAAAACTCGGATTTCTACCCGGTGACATGAAGGAGAAGCTCGATCCCTATCTGCAGCCGCTCTACGATGCCCTCAACGACATGATCCCTCCTGCGAAACTGACCAAATACATGGAGGAGGGAACGGTGCAGATCGCTCCGCTGGCCTACATGCGTGGCCGTACGCTGGACCAGGCCTTCGTTATTCTGGATGAGGCGCAGAACACGACCCTGCCCCAGATCAAGATGTTCCTCACGCGTATGGGACGCAATGCGAAGTTCATCGTCACGGGCGACGTCACGCAGATCGACCTGCCGCGTAAGAGCGACAGCGGTCTGACGCGAGCCATGGAGATCCTGCGGCGGGTTGAGGGTATCGGTATTGTGGAGTTTGACCGGCGTGACATCGTGCGCCATCCCCTCGTGAAGCAGATCGTCGAGGCATTCGACCGTACCTCGGGAGGCGAGGCGGAGGATGCGGAGTCCTGAGGGATCGTCCGCTGAAGGGGGCGGAACGACAGAAAGCAGCTGTGACAGACGGCGGATAAATAGATAGGTAGAGGAAGAAACCTGAAAACAAGAACATAATATAACCAAAAACTGAGAAAGACTTATGGATAAGAATCTGTTGGCTCTGAAGCCCGAACGTGTCTGGAAACATTTTGCCCGGATTGCGGGCATCCCCCATCCGTCGCATCACGAGGAGAAGATCCGTGCCTATGTGATGGAGACGGTGAAGGCCCTTGGGCTGGAGTGCCGCGAGGATGCGGCACACAACATCTACGCCCGCAAGCCCGCAACGAAGGGAATGGAAGACCGCAAGGGGGTGATTCTGCAGGCCCACCTCGACATGGTGCC
Source organism: uncultured Alistipes sp. (assembly GCA_944320665.1). Taxonomy (GTDB): domain Bacteria; phylum Bacteroidota; class Bacteroidia; order Bacteroidales; family Rikenellaceae; genus Alistipes. The sequence goes on from CALUII010000049.1 coordinate 6,298, forward strand.
GCAGAAGAACAACGACAAGGAGTTTGACTTCCTGACCGACCCGATCGAGGCCTATATCGACGGGGAATGGGTGACGGCAAACGGCACGACGCTTGGCGCCGACAACGGTATCGGTGCAGCGGCTATTCTGGCCGTGCTGGAGGACGATTCGCTTGTGCACGGCCCGATCGAGGCACTCTTTACGGCTACCGAGGAGGTGGGTATGGATGGTGCCTTCGGCCTCGAAGGGGGCATGCTTCAGGGCGATATCCTGCTCAACCTTGATTCCGAAACCGAGGGCGAACTCTATGTGGGTTGCGCCGGCGGTCTCGATGCCAACATCTCGTTTGCATACAAGGCCGAAGCCGTGCCGGCCGGTATGGCTGCCGTGAAACTGACGGTCAAGGGGCTCAAGGGTGGTCACTCGGGTATCCAGATCGGTACGCAGCGCGGAAATGCCAACAAACTGCTTTTCCGGTTTATCAATGCGGCCGCCGAGCGTCGCGAATTGCTCCTCGCATCGGTCGATGGCGGCGGCCTGCGCAATGCCATCCCGCGTGAAGCCGAGGCCGTGGTGCTGGTCGCTCCCGAGGGTGTGGCGGCCCTGATCGACGAGTTCAAGGCATACGAAGAGGTGGTGAAGGCCGAATTGGCCGGCATCGAAGATTCGATCCTTCTGCTGGCTGAAAAGTGCCCCCTGCCGGCCGAAATGATTGCCCGCGAGGTCGGAACGAAACTGACGAAGGCCGTGGTAGCCTGCCCCGACGGTGTGCAGCGCATGTCGGTAGCAATGCCCGGACTGGTGCAGACATCGACCAATCTGGCGCGTGTCGTGTCGGACGGTTCGAGCGTGAAGCTGCAGTGCCTCATGCGCAGCTCGGTCAATACGGAGAAGGAGGCCCTCGGTGCGGCACTGAAGGCCCTCTTCGAGTTGGCGGGAGCCGAGGTAGAACTCTCGGGTGCCTACAACGGATGGAATCCCAATATGTCGTCGCCGATCCTGCACGCTATGATCGAGTCCTACAAGGAGCTCTATGGCAAGGAACCTGCCGTGACGGCCATCCACGCCGGTCTGGAGTGCGGTATCATCGGCAGCAAGTATCCGAAACTGGACATGATCTCGTTCGGTCCGACGCTCTGCTATCCGCACTCGCCCGACGAGAAGGTCGAGATCGCGTCGGTGGGCAAGTTCTACGACTTCCTGATCTATACGCTCAAGAACACCCCGAAGAAGTAACCCTTTCGGGGGCTCTCTCCTATGGAACAACTGCAACAGGTCGCCCACGAGGAGGTAAAGTGGTTTGTGATCGTGAATCCCGTGGCCGGTTCGGGCCGCGGGCTCGATCACTTTCCGCAGATTTCGAAGCTCCTGCGCGATGCCCGGATCCTGTGTGAACCGGTCTTCACCGAACACAAGTTCCATGCGACGGAACTCACGGTGTGGGCCGTGAAGCAGGGGTATCGCCACATCATCGTTATCGGTGGTGACGGTACGCTGCATGAGGCGGTAAACGGGCTCTTCATCCAGAAGGAGGTCGATCCGCGCGAGGTGCTGCTGGCCGTGATCGCCGTCGGCACGGGCAACGACTGGATGCGTATGTTCGGCGTGCCGCACCGCTATCAGGATGCCGTGCGGGCAATCAAGGAGCAATACTCCTTCCTGCAGGACGTGGGCGTGATCTCCTACGAGGAGGCCCATTACCGCCAGAGCCGCTACATGGCCAACGTGGCCGGTACGGGGTTCGATGCGGCGGTGAACCGCTGTTTCACCCACCTGCAGAAGAAGGGGCGCCGAAGCCGGTGGCTCTATTCGTGGAGCATGATCCGCACCTACTTCCGATACAAGTCGACCGGTATGAAGGTCTGGATCGACGACCGGCTGGTGTACAACAACCTGCTCTTCTCGATGGCGATCGGTATCTGCAAGTACAATGGCGGAGGTATGCAACAGTTGCCTCAGGCCGTTGCCGATGACGGCATGTTCGATGTGTCGCTCATCCGTCCGATCCACTTCTGGCATCTGCTGTTCCGGTTCCGCTACCTCTTCAACGGCAACATTTACCGCATTCGTCACGTGTTGCAGGAGCGCGGCAGCCGCATCCGGATCGAATCATCGCCCGAAGTGTCGGTCGAGGTCGACGGCGAGCTGCTGGGTGAGTCGCCGCTGGAGTTTTCGATCCTGCATCGGGCCATACGCATCGTGGTCTCAAAGGAGTTCCTTGAGTCCGGCGCCCGTTGATCGGCTGAGTACGGTGTCGGGTCCCTCCCCCCCCCGTCCGGAGCGGGAACTGAAGCCGGTGAAAGAGACGCCGTGCATCCCCTGTTGGGATGCACGGCGTCTGCGTTGTGTGCCGAGTCGGCGGATTCTGCTTCAGGGCCGGGTCAGTTCTGCTCGACCACCTCGATCTCGGTGATCTCCCAGTCGAAGAGATCGGCTGCACATTGAGCTTCCATTTGGCTGATCTGCGACTGATTGGTGGTGTCGGCCAGTACGGCGTTGAAGAATTGGCCCATCGTCGCATAGGTGTTGTTTACCTTCGAGGCGAAGCACTGGTAGAAGGCCTTCTGCTGCTGGTGATCAAGTCCGGCCGGCAGTACGCCCTGTGCTACGAGTGACGAATAGGGGTAGAGGTGCCGCATGTTGTGGGCATCGGCGTTGAGTTCGTCGACGATCGTCGTCACGACTACCATCTCGACCGTATCCTCCATGCCGGGCATGGCGACGAAGGTCGTGTAGACCGGGTAGTCGATTTCGAGCGTCTCGGCCACACCGTCGGTAAAGAGCGTGAACTCGGCATCGTTCAGGTCTTCGAGGTAGACCATTCGTCGGTAGTCGCGCAGCGCCTCACGCATGGCTTTGCGCTGTTCGTGGTTCCACCGCTGCTGCTGGGTGCAGCTCATGAAGCCTGCGGCAAAAAGTGCCATTGCAGGCAGAAGTAGGAGCAGTTTTTTCATGGTGCTGTCAAAATATTTTTGGTTTTACGGAGCGATGCGGTGCAATTCGTGTGCCGTTTTGTGGCGATTTTTTCTACCTTTGCCGCAAACAAGGCCCCGTGCATGCGCCTGCCCGACGAACTCGTTCCGAAGCAGAGACGCAACTCCACCTCAGTGGACCGTGTGCCTAAGAAGCCAAAAGAGATGTTATACCATTAAAAAAACGTGTTATGAAAAAGAAGATGATCCAAGTGTTGTGCCTGGCGGCACTCTGCGCGACTGTGGGAGTGGCTTGCAGCGGCGAAACGAAGACCGAACCCCTGGTATGGAACGACGGTGTGCGTTTCTGTGAAAGTACCTATCCCTATGATGGGGGGCTGCTGGTGGCCAATTTCGGAACCGAGGAGCTGAATCCGCTCAATAACGAGGGCAAGGGATACATCCTCTTTTTCGATGCGCAGGGTGAAAGTCGGGTAATGATTCCGGCCGATGGCGCGTTGTCGGCACCCAAGGGAATGTACGTCCGTGACGGGCGGCTTTTCGTGTGCGACGTGCATCGGATCGTGGTCTATGATCTGAAAGCCGTCGGTACGGCCGAGCCGCAGGTGATTACGATGCCGGCCGAGGAGGATCTTTTTGTGAACGACCTGGCTGCATCGGGCAATACGCTCTATGTTTCGGTGACGAACTCGGGACGCATCTACCGGATTGACCTGACGGATCCGGCCCAGCCCGGTGTGCCCGAACTGTGGCTTTCGATTGCCGGACCGAACGGCCTGGTGGTACGCGACGGGGTGATGTATGTGGCCTCCTATTCGCCCGACGGTGTGCCCACCGGTGAACATGTCATCTACCGTATTGCCGACCTGGAGGCACCGCAGCCTGAGGCGCTGATCTCCACCCCAGGTCAGTACGACGGTATTGCCTTCTCGAAGGATGGAGAGTCGCTTTACGTGACGAACTGGGCTCCTGCCGAAATTGCACGACTCGATCTTCGGAGCGGTGTGCTGACGCCGGTTCCCATGTCGCTGACCGAGCCGCTGGTCGGACCGGCCGACATTACGGTACACGAAGGTAAGATCTACATTCCCGATATGCCGAACAGCCGCGTCGTGGTGATCGACGAGCAATAGACCGGGCCGGGGCTGTTTGCTGGCCCGAAAAGAGCGCCGGACGCCAATTCCGTATTGAATCGGAGGGCGTCCGGCGCTTGATTTTTGTTTGTTGGTGCTATTCGCCCGGTGTAGCCGGAGCCGATGGGTATCAGTAGGTACCGAAGCGGTAGACCGTCTTTTCGCAGTAAAGATCACCGGGGGCGAGCCGTGTCGAGGGGAATTCGGGCCGGTTTACGGCATCGGGGTAGCCCCCGCACTCGAGTGCTACACCGGCATGATCGGCATAGCGGCCCCCCGATTTGGTCTCGGGACATCCGCCCGCCAGACGGTTGCCCGTGTAGAGCGTGAGGCACGGCTGGGAAGTGAGTATTTCGACACAACGTCCCGATTTCGGGTCGCGCAGACTGCCCGCCACACCCAGAATGTGCGGTTGCCAGTTGTCGATCACGAAGGTGTGGTCATAGCCCCGCAGCATGCGCAGCAGGTCGTAATCGCTTCCGACCCCTTCGCGCAGGCGACGGTACGTCGTGAAATCGAGCGGCGTGCCGGCCGTAGCGGTCAGCACACCCGTCGGAATCTGCCGGTCATCCGTGGCAACGAACCGGCTGGCTGCGAGCTGCAATTCGTGGTCCAGGACATCGCCCGAGGCCTCGCCCGCAAGGTTGAGGTAGAGCCGGTGGGTGAGGTCCACGACCGTCGTGCGGTCCGTGCGGGCCAGGTAGGTGATTTCGAGGGTCTGCTCGTCGTCGAAGTCGAAGACGACCTCGACGCCCAGCGTGCCGGGGTAGCCCTGGTCGCCCTCCTCCGAGAGGAGCGACATCACCACGCGGTTGGTCTCGACACGTCCCTCCCAGACGCGCGTGCCGAAGCCATGCGTGCCTCCGTAGCGGTGGCTGCCGCAGTCGTTCGTATCGAGCCGGTATTCCGAGCCGTCGATCTCCATGCGACCCCAGGCGATACGGCCGGCACAACGGCCGGCGATCTTGCCGCAGAGGGCCGGGTCACCGATGTAGCCGTCGTAGCGCTTGTAGCCCAAAACGACGTCGTCCAGATGTCCCGCACGGTCGGGCAGTGTGAGCCCTACGATGGCGGCACCGTAGTTGCAGAGGCGCAATTCGGCACCCGAGGCGTTGCGCATCGTATAGAGTACGATGGCTTCGCCTTCGGGTGTCATGCCCCAGATATACTGTTCGATCTCCATGGCGGTGCGGGGAAACGTTATTCGGCCGGACGCAGACGCTCGAACAGACGGTCGATGCGGCGCAGCGTCTCCTCCTTGCCGATGAACGACGTCACGTCGTACATGCCCGGGCCTTTGCCGGCGCCAACCAGGGCCAGACGCAGCGTATTCATCACCTGTCCCATACCATAGCCCTTCTCCGTGATCCATGCGTGGACGATGCGTTCCGTATTTTCGAGCGAGAAGTCGTCGATCGAGGCCAGTACCTCACGCACTTCACGCAGGATGGCCGGATTGTCGCCCTTCCAGTACTTCTTGGCCTGCTTCTCCTCATACTCCTCGGGGGCAACGAAGAAGAACGACGTCAGGTCCCACAGATCGGTCGTCAGCACGGCCCGCTCCTTCATGATGCCCGCAGCGCGTCCGGCACGTTCGTCCGAAACCTCGATGCCGTGCGCACGCAGGATGGGCTGCAGTACGGCGGCCAGTTCCGCATCGCTTTTGTGGTGCATATACTGTGCATTAAACCACTTGGCCTTTTCGGGCTGGAAACGTGCGCCCGATTTCGAGACGCGGTCGAGCGAGAAGTGGTCGATGAGTTCCTGCATCGTGAAGAGCTCCTGCTCCGTGCCGGGGTTCCAGCCCAGCAGCGCCAGCATATTGACGAAGGCCTCCGGAAAGTAGCCGTCCTCGCGGTAGCCGTGGGCCGTTTCGCCCGTCGTGGGTGACTTCCAGAAGAGCGGGAAGACCGGGAAGCCCATCTTGTCGCCGTCACGTTTCGAGAGTTTGCCTCCGCCCGTAGGCTTAAGCAGCAGCGGCAGGTGGGCAAAGGCCGGCTGCGTGTCGCTCCAGCCGAAGGCCTCGTAGAGCAGGTAGTGGAGCGGCAGCGACGGCAGCCACTCCTCGCCGCGGATGACGTGCGACACCTCCATCAGATGGTCGTCGACAATGTTGGCCAGGTGGTATGTGGGCAGGGCGTCGGCCGACTTGTAGAGCACCTTGTCGTCGAGTGTCGAGGTATTCACCTCCACGTGGCCGCGGATCAGGTCCTCCATCTCGACGAGCCGGTTTTCGGGCATCTTGAAGCGGATGACCCACTGGTCTCCGCGGTCGATGCGCGCACGCACCTCCTCGGCCGGCAGGGCCAGCGACGTAGCCAGGTGTTCGCGCACGGCGTGGTTGTAGGCAAAGGCCTCGCCACGGGCTTCGGCCTCCTTGCGCAGCTTGTCGAGCTCCTCGGCCGTATCGAAGGCGTAGTAGGCCCAGCCGGCATCGACCAACTGCAAGGCATATTTCAGATAGATTTCGCGCCGCTCGCTCTGGCGGTAGGGGGCGTGCGGGCCGCCGACACCGACGCCTTCGTCAATCTCGATGCCGCACCAACGCAGCGACTCCATGATGTACTCCTCAGCACCCGGAACGAACCGTTGCGAGTCGGTATCCTCGATGCGGAGGATCATCGTGCCGCCGTGTTTGCGTGCGAAGAGGTAGTTGTACAATGCGGTGCGGACGCCGCCGATGTGCAGCGGTCCGGTGGGACTGGG
>CALUII010000050.1 GCA_944320665.1 uncultured Alistipes sp.
GCGGCACGCATCTTGGCGATCTCCATGAAGTGGTTCATGCCGATGGCCCAGAAGAACGACAGACGCGGTGCGAAGGCGTCGATCGACATGCCGGCGTTGATACCGGCACGCAGGTACTCCAGACCGTCGGCCAGCGTGTAGGCCAGCTCGATGTCGGCCGTAGCGCCTGCCTCCTGCATGTGGTAACCCGAGATCGAGATCGAGTTGAACTTGGGCATGTTCTTCGACGTGTACTCGAAGATGTCGGCGATGATGCGCATCGAGAACTCGGGCGGGTAGATATAGGTGTTACGCACCATGAACTCCTTGAGGATATCGTTCTGGATCGTACCCGTAAGCTGCTCGAGCGTGCAGCCCTGCTCCAGACCCGTGACGATGTAGAAGGCCAGGATCGGCAGCACGGCGCCGTTCATGGTCATCGACACCGACATCTTGTCCAGCGGAATGCCGTTGAAGAGGACCTTCATGTCCTCCACCGAGCAGATCGACACACCGGCCTTACCTACGTCACCCACGACACGCGGATGGTCCGCATCGTAGCCACGGTGTGTAGCGAGGTCGAATGCCACCGACAGACCCTTCTGACCGGCCGCCAGGTTACGACGGTAGAAGGCGTTGGACTCTTCGGCGGTCGAGAAACCGGCGTACTGACGGATCGTCCACGGACGCATCACGTACATCGTCGAGTAGGGGCCGCGCAGGAACGGGGCGATACCTGCCGCATAGTTCAGGTGCTCCATGCCTTCGAGGTCTTCGGCCGTGTAAGCGCCCTTGACGGGAATCTGCTCGGCCGTGAGCCACGGCTCAACCTGTCCGCAGCCCTTCGAGGCGCAGCAGCTCTTCTGGCCGGCGCCTTCGTATTTCAGTTCCGAAAATTTTGCTCTCATAACTTGTCTACTTCGCTTTTAGATTCCCATCTCTTTGAGGTAATACTTGAGGGTCTCCAGCACGTTCGACTTCACGTTGATGAAGTTCGTGATGCCCTGAGCCTCCAGTTCGGGCGTGCAGGCCGGAGCGCCCGCAACCACCAGGATGGCCTTGCCACCCAGCAGCTCCTTAACCTTCGGAGCGGCCTCGGCATAGTCGTCGTCGCTGGCGCAGACCACAACGATCTCGGCCTTCGACTCGAGAGCGGCCTTCACGCCATCCTCGATCGACTTGAAGAAGGTGTTGTCGATCACCTTGATACCGGCGCATGCAAAGAAGTTGCACGAGAACTGCGCACGGGCACGGGCCATGGCCAGGTTGCCGCACGTCAGCATGAAGGCCTTCGGGGTCTTGCCGCTGCGATCCACGTGCAGACGCATCTGCTCGAAGGCCATGGCGCCACGATACGGTGCCAGCGTATTGCCTTCGCTTGCGGGACGCTCAACGGCTGCGTCGGTGATCTCCTTGCCGGCCGTTTCGTTGAAGTTGGGGTATTGGTTGGCGCCCAGAAGGATCTGACGGCGCGTAGCGATAGCCTTGTCCTTGGCTGCGGCCGAAGCCTTCACGCGCTCGGCGATGAAGCCCGACTTGTAGGCCTCGGTGTAGCCGCCCTTCTCCTCGATCTCGAGGAAGAGCTTCCAGGCCTCGTTGGCGATCGACTGCGTGAGGTTCTCGATGTAGTACGAACCGCCGGCCGGGTCAACTACCTGGTCGAAGTGCGACTCGTGCTTGAGCAGCAGCTGTACGTTGCGGGCGATGCGCTTCGAGAATTCGTTCGGATCCTCGAACGAGCGGTCGAACGGCGTAACCTCCATCGAGTGAACGCCGGCGATGGCGGCCGACATGGCCTCGGTCGTACCGCGGAGCATGTTCACATAGGGGTCATAGACCGTCTGGTTCCAGGTCGAGGTGACGGCGTGGGTGAACATCTTGGCGGCGCAGTTCTTGGCGGGCTCGTAGGCCTTCACGATGTTGGCCCAGAGCAGACGGCCGGCGCGGAACTTGGCCATCTCCATGAAGTAGTTCGACGTGATGTTCATCGAGAAGCGGATCTTGCGGGCCGCCTCGTCGATCGTCAGACCGGCATCCATCAGGCGTACGAGGTAGTCGTGACCGGCAGCCAGCGTGAAGGCGAGCTCCTCGACGATCGTCGAACCGGCGTTGCTGAAGATGTGGCCCGAAACGGTTACCACGCGGATGTGCTTGTATTCGGCCGTGCGGCGTACGAGATCGGCGATGCGGGCGAAGCACTTCTCGCCGTTGGGCGAGCAGAAGTCACCCTTCTGCGAGAGCCCCTTGACGAGCGGGTCGATGCAGAAGTAGATGTGTGCATCCTCTTTGGCGATGCCCTCTTTTTCGATCTTGGCCAGCACCAGGTCGGCGATGTTGCCCACATGGTTGCCGCAGAAGACGAGTTCGACAGCCGGGATGCAGATCTCGTTGAGGAGCTGATCGAGGTCGGCAGCGGTGAAGTTGTCGGCCGTGATGCAGAACCCGAGCGAATCGACACCGGCATTGAGGAGTTTGAGAGCCTCCTCATTGGCGGCCTTGGGGCACTCGACCTTCACGGTCTGGTGTACGTGCCAGCGGTTGTGGGCACGCGTACCGCGAACGAACGGGAACTCTCCTGCCTGAGAGCCCAGGAAGCGGATGCCGTCGAGGTTTTCGGCGCGGTAGTAGGGGCGGACGTTGAAGCCTTCGCCCGTTTTCCATACCAGTTTGCGCTCGTAATCGGCACCTTTCAGGTCGGCTGCGATCGCCGCTTCCCACTGCTCCGTCGAAACGGGCGGGAACTCGGTGAACAGCTTTTCACGTTTGGTATTTGCCATAACTATTTGAGATTAGTATAAAGTGTGTTCTGAAAATCGCACGTAAAGGTACGAAATAAATGCGAGATTCTCTCAAAAAATCGTGATTAAATGCCTTTGTGACCGGTGCTGTGTCTTTTTCGACCAAAAGCTCCCTGGACTTCGGGCTTTAATCTGTCCGGGTCTTATGTCGACGAATAGGAAAAGCCGGGGCGGTGGCCCCGGCTTTTTCATATCGGTCGGATGGGGTGCCCTCACGGTGGGCGATGGCGGGCAGTAATATCCGTTGGATGACAGGCTACTGCTTGGTCGGTTCGGCCACGAGCGTCGTGGCCCGTTCGAGGGCGGCGTGGATATGCGGACAGATGTTCGCGGCCCCGAGCATCTCCGAGAGACCGGCCCGTTCGAGTGTCGTACGCACGGTTTCGTTCACTCCCGACAGGACGACCGTGATTTTCTCGCGTTGCGACATCTCGCACAGCGTCGTGAGGTTGTGCAGCCCCGTCGAATCGATGAATGGCACGCGGCGCATGCGGATGATCCGCACGCGCGGACGGTCACCCATCTGCGCCATCATCTCTTCAAACTTGGTGGCGATACCGAAAAAGTAGGGGCCGTTGATCTCGTAGACTTCGACGCCCTTCGGTACGGTGAGGTGCTCGTCGCTCGGACGGAGGTCGTTGCCGGCCGAGGGGTCGATCTCGTCGCGGATGACCGAGATCTCGGTGGTCTCCATCACGCGCTTGAGGAAGAGTACGCCGGCGATCAGCAGGCCGATCTCGATGGCGATCGTCAGGTCGAAGATCACCGTGAGGAAGAAGGTCAGCAGCAGTACGATGACATCTGCCTTCGGGTTTCGCAGCAGCGCCTTGAAGGTGCGCCAGCCGCTCATGTTATACGACACGACCACCAGTACGCCTGCCAGGCAGGCCATCGGAATGTACTGCGCCAGCGGCATGAGCAGCAGCAGAATCAGCAGCAGCACGACGGCGTGGATGATACCGGCGACGGGTGTGCGGCCGCCGTTGTTGATGTTGGTCATCGTACGGGCGATGGCGCCCGTGGCCGGGATGCCGCCGAAGAGGGGGGTGAGCAGGTTGGCGGCACCCTGAGCGATGAGTTCGGTGTTCGAGTCGTGTCGGTCGCCGATGACGCCGTCGGCCACGGTGGCCGAAAGCAGCGATTCGATGGCGCCGAGGATGGCGATCGTCACGGCTGCCGGGAAGAGGCTGCGGACGGCCTCCCAGTCGAGCTGGGGCAGGGTGGCGGCTGGCAGTTCGGCGCGGATCGTGAAGCGGTCGCCGATGGTGTCGATGCCCTCGATGCCAGCATAGGTGCGCATCAGCCACACGGCGACGGTCATCACGATGATCGCCACGAGCGAGCCCGGAATGCGGCGCATGACCTTCGGCGTGAGGGCAATGATCAACACGCTGACCACGCCGACGAGCGTGTTCCACGGGTCGATCGAACCGAAGTGGCGGAAATAGAGGGCCCACTTGCCGACGAAATCGCCCGGCACGGCCTCGCCGCCGAAGTCAAGGCCGAAGAGGTCGGCAATCTGCGTTGTGAAGATCGTCACGGCGATACCGGCCGTGAAGCCGACGATGATCGGGTAGGGGATGAACTTGATGACCGTGCCGAGGCGGAAGGCGCCCATCAGGATCAGCATCACGCCGGCCATGAGTGTGGCCACGAGGAGTCCGGCCTCGCCGTATTGCTGGATGATGCCGTAGATGATGACGATGAAGGCTCCGGTCGGGCCGCCGATCTGCACGCGGCTGCCGCCGAGCAGCGAGACTACGAAACCGGCAATGACGGCCGTGATGATGCCCTTTTCGGGCGACACGCCCGAGGCGATACCAAAGGCGATGGCCAGCGGCAGGGCGACGATACCAACGATGAGGCCGGCCATGAGATCCGCGGTGAACGTGGCACGCGAATAACCTTTCAGCGTGTCGATCAGTTTGGGATGAAAGGGAAAGGGTTTCATGGATGATGTGGAAAAAAAGTGGGGTAAAGAGTGATGGGTATTTTGAGTTTGTTTTTCCCTGTGTTATCTTTTGGATTTAGAGGCGGCAAAATTAGTCAAAATAGTAGCGAGTTGTACCACCTGAGGGGAGAAATATCGGATGTGGCGATGTGTCCGGGTGAGGATGCTAGTCCGATGGGCTGAACAGAGATGGGGCGCGCAGGGTTGTGTGCTGTTCGGAGGTGAAGTTGGCCGAAGCGTTGGACGGAAGTTGTGTGCGTGGCGGGGAATTCCTATCTTTGTGTCGTGACGGGCAATGAAACTCTGCGCAGGATGCCGGGGGTTGTTCGTTGATACATTGTAGCCGATGAAACCGCTGTTTTCAGACCGCGAGGTGCGCGGATTGATGCTTTTCCTGCCCTTGGCCGGAGTCTTTGTCCTCGGGGCGCTGCTGCTCAAGCCGCGGCCCGAACCTCAGCGTGCCGAGACACTGACCGTCGAGCAGGAGCAGCGGCGTGACAGCGTCGAACTCTTCCGCTTCGATCCCAATACGGCCGATTATGAAACGCTGCGCCGGCTGGGGCTCACGAAGCGCGAGGCCGTCAGTCTGCTGAAGTACCGCGCCGCAGGCAAGGTGTTCCGCATCCCGGAGGATGTGGCCACGTGTTATGGATTCAGTGACTCGCTCTATCTGCGTCTGGCGCCATACATTCACATCGGCCGCAAATATGCGATTGCACCGCGTAGCTATCGGCGCGAACGGGTCTCGCGGCCGTTACTCGAACCCGAACCGTTTCTGGTCGATACGGTCTCGGCCCTCTACCTGCAGGCGATCGGAGCCCTCTCGAAGCGTCAGGCCGAAGTTTTTGTGCGCTGGCGCGATCTGCACGGCCTGCGCGACATGGAGGAGTTGCGTGCCTGCTACGTGGTATCCGATTCCGTGGCACGGGCCCTGGAACCCTATGTGCGTTTTGCCGAGCGGCAGCCCGATCCCCTGCAGCAGCCCGTCGAGTTGAACCGCGCCGACTCGGCCCGGCTGCGCAGCGTCTACGGTATCGGGCCGAAGAGCGTCGGCGCCATCCTTCGCTATCGCGAACGGCTCGGTGGATTCTATCGGGTCGAACAGTTGGCCGAGATTCCGCAGGTCACCGAACAGAATTACGAACGAATTGTCAAACAAATTTGCTGCGATAGTTGTGAAATTCGGAAAATTGATATTAACTTTGCGGCTCCGAACGAGTTGGCGGATCATCCCTACATTCCGCCGCGTGTACTTCGGAAATTGTTGAGGCAAAGACAACTGAAAGGAGGCTGGAAAAGCATCGAAGAACTGGTCGAACAACACATATTGACCCCGGAGGAGGCAGCAAGACTGGCTCCCTATCTTCGTTTCGATGCGCAGAAGCCGTCCGAAAGATAACCGAGAAATGTCTCACGATGTCACGACACCGGGCCTCGGTTCACCTCAAACAGCCCGGAAACAGGCGACATCACGTAAAACAGATTATAAGACTTAAAAAAACGATACAACTATGATTATCATGCCGGTAAAAGAGGGCGAGAACATCGAGCGCGCCCTGAAGAAGTTCAAACGTAAATACGAGCGCACGGGTGTGCTGAAGGAGCTGCGCCGCCGTCAGTACTTTACGAAGCCGTCGATCGCAAAGCGTGAGGCCAAGTTGCGTGCTATTTACGTCGAGCACACCTACCGCGACGAGGAGTAGTCCGCGAAATGCGCAAGATTACGTCCACTGCCTTGTGGATGGAGTTGGAGAAAAGGAGCAATATCCTTTTCTCCTTTTTTTTAATTTGCTGGTACGTGTGGGAGACGGGGGAGCAGACTCTCGTTTTTACGAGGGCTTGCGGGCGATGATACCGAACCCTATTCGAAGGCGACGAATTCGGGACGCGTGGGCAGATAGCGGGACTCTTCCAGCCGGTTTTGGTTCGACAGACGCATGTAGTTGCTGTCGATCCAGCCGCGACGTCCGCTGACGGCAAATCCCAGTTCAAACTGTATGGCACTGAATATCAGTCGTTCGTTTCGCAACCGGATGCCGATGCCGAACGAGGCGAAGAATTCGTTGCGGAAGGGGTTGGCGTTGTAGCCCAACAATCCGAAGTCGGCAAATCCGTAGAGTGCGATGCGGAATCCCAGCGGTTGATATGGCGTGAAGAGTACGGTCTCGGTATTCATCACGGCGCGGTTGATTCCGGTGACATAGGTTTGGAGTGTCCGTAGGCCGTTTTGGTCCGTAAAGCCGATGATTTCGTTGCATCCGTTGTCGCGGTTCCACCCCTGCGTGTAGTTGATCGAGGCAAATTGGCGGATACGTGAGCGTCGCACGACGAACAGATGGGAGAACCATCTCAGGTCGATATCCACGGCGCAACGTTGCCAGGCCCCCGTGTGCGGATCGATGTAGCTGCCCAGTGCGATGCCTCCCATCATGTAGCCCAGCGGGCGGAAACCGCCTCCCTTCACGCCGGTGCCTAGGTAGATCGCCCGCCCGAACTCGTCCCAGGTGTAGCCTGCGTTGAGTTCGGCCTTATAGCCCGTGGCGATGAATTCGCGCGTGCCGTATCCGTAGACGAGGTTGGTGGTATAGAATCGTTCGCGGTAGAGTCCTATGCCGAAGAGCAGGTTGTCCGCGTCGTGAAAGGCAGGATTGAGTGCGGGACCCACCTCGGGACGCAGTGGATGGCGGGTCCGGTTGTAGCGGCCCGTGAAGAAGAGGCTCGAGCGGATCGATTCGACGTAGCGCGAGCGTCCGGCCCAGAGGTTGAGCGTCCGTATGCGTGTCAGTTCCGACGAATCGCGGTCAATCAGGTAGAGTTTTTCCTTGATGTTGTCGTACGTGGCTCCGATTTCGTAGTCGGTTGGGCGGATAAACTCCTTGCGCAGCCCCAGTCGCAGTTCGGAGTTGTAAAAATCTCGGCCGGCCGAGAAGTCGGCCGTGTAGAAGGTGCCCAGAAGATTCGGGATTTCGTATGCGACGATGTTGCCGCCGTAGCTGAAGTCCGAGCGGCTGAAGTGGGTGTCGATGCTCAGTTTGTTGCCCGTGCCGAGTATGTTGGCATCGTAGAGACCGACCATCGTGCGCCCTTCGCCGTGGAGGGCTCCGTCGACACTGATGGTCCAGCTGTCGCGTGTGTGCAGCAGCACGTTGACCGTCGTCGAATCCACGGGATCGGGAATAAGTTCCAGGGTGACGTCCGAGATGTAGGGGCGTGAGCGCAGCAGCTGGAGGTTGCGAACGAGTAGTTGTGGATCTACCGTGTCGCCGGGATTGAAGAGCAGGTCGCGGCGAATGACCCGTTCGCGGGTCATGACGTGAAGTTTGTTACCGGTTCTGTCGAGCCAGTTCCCGTCCGGGGCGAAGACTTGTTCGCGGGCGATGGCAATCTCGCCGATCCGCATGCCGTGGTAGGGGGCGAAAAGTTGATCCTCGGCCACGACGCGGCCATGTGATGTGGTGTCGACAGAGGGCTTGACGATGAGGGCCTTGTAGAGCAGACGCGGGATGATGTAGCGGCTCGATTTGGCTGCAAGGCTGTCGTAGAAGCGGCGGTTGCGCTCGATCGATCGCAGGCGTTGGCTGTCTACCGTCTGACCGTACAGATGTTTTGGCGGGGTCGGCTGGGGAAGTGTTCCGTGCGTCAGGCAGCGGCGCAGGGAGTCGGAGTAGGACCATGTGATCGATTCGGACCGGTAGTTGCTGTCGCACTTCTCTATCGAGTCCCTCTGGAGTTGTGGGGACGTTGACCGTTTCGGGTTGGTGGCGTCCGATTGGTTTGATGCGGTGAAGGGGGTGCTGGTGCTGGGGTGAATGAAACTTCTGGACGGAAGAGGGGTGCTTGAAGACATGGCGATGGCTTGACGTTCCCGTGCGAGAACGGCGTTGTGCGCTTGAAGCAACAGCAGTCCGAGCAATATGACGAAACGAAGCACCATGCTGTCAAAGATAACGTTTTTTTCCTTCGTTTCGGTATGATGCCGACGGGGCTTCTCTCAAGAACGGTATGGATGCGGGCGCAGATCGCGGATAAAAAAAGAAACGGAACCGATCTCTTGTTCGGTCCCGTTTCTTTTTTTATCCTGCATGGATCCCTCCTTTTGCCTCTTTTCCGTGTGATGGCAACCTGTTCTCAGGTGCCGGAAAATTCTGTTTCGTCCTTTTTTGCGGGTCTCCAGGTAGAGCGTAGCCGTGTTGCATGCATTGCACAAAGGCCGATAGCGGCGGATGGGGGGGGAGAGAAATGCATCTCCCAAGTCCGCCGATGTGTCGGTTTTTAGCGCTTCCGCCCCTCCTTGGCCTCGATGCACTCGGTGGCATGGGGGACCTTCATCAGCCGTTCCTTGGGGATGAGTTTGCCCGTGGTCTTGCAGATGCCGTAGGTCTTGTTCTCGATGCGTACGAGGGCCATCTCCAGGTTGCGGATGAATTTCATCTGGTGCGCAGCCAGGCGTCCGCTCTCCTCTTTCGAAAGGGTGGTGGCACCCTCTTCGAGCACCTTGAACGTTGGCGATGTATCTTCCGTATCGTTGTCGGCCGTATGGGTGATCGTGGAACGCAGCAGCTCGTAATCGGCGCGTGCATTCTCCAGTTTTTTCAGGATCAGCTGCTTGAATTCCTCAAGTTCGGCGTCGCTGTATCTTGTTTTCTCTTCTGCCATGGTTTCACTGTGTTTTAATATATGTAAAATTAAACACTTTTTCGGAAAATTCCAAATTTTCCACCCAAAAAAGCCGTCAGATCCGGGTCAGAGCGATACGTACGGTCTGTTCGTCGACTTCGGCATCCGTCACGACAGCACCGTTCGGATCCGCTGCACCCTTCACCTCGTCGGCCAGGGTCTGCTGCGCGATGTAGTTGGCGTATTGCTCCAGGGCCGGCTGCGTCAGCGGCGTGAGGGCAACCTCCACGCGGATGCGGTCCGTCACCTCCAGTCCGGCCTCCTTGCGCAGGTTCTGGATGCGGTTGATCAATTCGCGGGCCACACCTTCGGCGCGCAACTCCTCCGTCACCGTAATGTCCAATGCCACGGTCAGCCCGGCATCCGTTGCCACGAGCCAGCCGGGCATATCCTCCGACGTGATCTCGAAGTCGGCGCGCGTTACGGTGATCTGCTCCGTTCCCAGATCCAGCACGCTCTCTTCGGCGGCCTCGATTTCGGCGATGCGCTCCTGCGAGAACTGGGCTGTAAGGGCTGCAATCTGCTTCATGTACTTGCCGTACTTCGGACCCAGGGTCTTGAAGTTGGGCTTGATGCGTTTGGTGATTACGCCCGTTGTTTTCTCGATCAGTTCCGCCTCCTTGACATTCACTTCGTTCAGTACGAGCGGGCGGATCGACTCAATGCGGCGTTTCGTATCGGCATCAAGCACCGGGATCAGGATCTTGGTCAGCGGCTGGCGGACCTTGATATTCACCTTGCGGCGCAGGGCCAGTACCATCGACGAGATGCGCTGTGCCAGCTCCATGGTCTTTTCCAGTTCGGGGTTGATGCACGATGCATCGGCCTCGGGGAAGGAGGCAAGGTGCACCGACGAGTCGGTGTGTCGGCCGCTTACGGCATTCAGGTCGCGGAACAGGCGGTCCGAGAAGAACGGTGCGAAGGGGGCCGAGATCATTGCTACGGTCTCCAGACAGGTGTAGAGCGTCTGGTAGGCGGCCAGTTTGTCCTCCGTAAGTCCGCCGCCCCAGAAACGTTTGCGGTTGAGGCGCACGTACCAGTTCGAGAGGTTCTCACAGACGAACTCCTGGATGGCGCGTGCGGCCGGTGTCGGGTCATACCCCTCGAGCGACTCGGTCACGCGCTTCACGAGCGTATGGAGCAGTGAGATGATCCAGCGGTCGATCTCCGGACGGCGCTCCAGCGGCACCTCGGCCTCGCGGCCCGTGAATCCGTCCACGTTGGCGTAGAGGGCGAAGAACGAGTAGGTGTTGTAGAGCGTACCGAAGAACTTGCGGCGCACCTCGTCCACGCCGTCGCGGTCGAACTTGAGGTTGTCCCACGGCTGCGAGTTGGAGATCATGTACCAGCGGGTGGCGTCGGCTCCGTAGGTGTCGAGCACGTCAAACGGATCGACGGCGTTGCCCAGGCGTTTCGACATCTTGTTGCCGTTCTTGTCGAGCACCAGACCGTTCGAGATGATGTTGCGGAAGGCCACCGAGTCGAAGAGCATCGAGGCGATGGCGTGCAGCGTGAAGAACCAGCCACGCGTCTGGTCGACGCCTTCAGCGATGAAGTCGGCCGGGAAGACCGTCGGGAAATCCTCCTTGTGTTCGAACGGGTAGTGAATCTGAGCATAAGGCATGGCGCCCGAGTCGAACCACACGTCGATCAGGTCGGGCTCGCGGTGCATCGGTTCGCCCTTGGACGAAACCAGCACGATCGAGTCGACATAGGGGCGGTGCAGGTCGATGCGCTCGGTCGAGTAGTTCTCCTTCGACATGTCGCCTACCTTGAAGTTCTTGTAGGGATTCTCCTTCATTACTCCGGCGGCCACCGACTTCTCGATTTCGCCCATCAGCTCCTCGATCGAGCCGATGCACTTGAGCTCGGAATAGTCCTCCGTGGCCCACACGGGCAGCGGTGTGCCCCAGAAGCGCGAACGCGAAAGGTTCCAGTCGACCAGCCCTTCGAGCCACTTGCCGAAGCGGCCCGAGCCGGTCGATTCGGGTTTCCAGTGGATCGTGCGGTTCAGCTCGATCATCCGGTCGCGCAGGGCCGTGGTGCGGATGAACCACGAGTCGAGCGGGTAGTAGAGTACGGGCTTGTCCGTACGCCAGCAGTGCGGGTAGGAGTGC
Source organism: uncultured Alistipes sp. (assembly GCA_944320665.1). Lineage (GTDB taxonomy): Bacteria > Bacteroidota > Bacteroidia > Bacteroidales > Rikenellaceae > Alistipes. The sequence goes on from CALUII010000050.1 coordinate 11,523, forward strand.
GTATGTTTCTCGATCTTGAAGACCTTGTTTTCGCCCTTGAGCATCACCGAAAGCTCCACATCGAGCGTCGGGGCATCCTCGGCGAGCGTCTCGTCGTAGGCGTTCTTCACGTAGCGGCCGGCGTATTCGCCGTACTTGGCGGCATCCATGTGCGTGCGGACAAACTCCTCGTCGAGATCCTCCAGACGGAAGAAGCGACCCTTGCGGTCAACCATCGGCTGGTTCTTGCCGGCCTTGTCCACCACGAAGAGGGGCGGAATACCCGCAGCGCGGGCCACGCGGGCGTCGTCGGCACCGAACGTCGGGGCGATGTGTACGATGCCCGTACCGTCCGACGTGGTGACGTAGTCGCCCAGAATGACGCGGAAGGCGTCGCCGTCGGGACGTACCCACGGCATCAGCTGGTGGTAGCGCACTCCCTCCAGATCGGGGCCGGTCAGCACACCGGGCAGCACTTCGTACGTCCCCTCCATCTTCTTCGTGAAGTAGGAGCCGAGCAGTTCGCGGGCCAGGATGACCGTCTGCGGCGCGTCGGTATAGGGGTTGCGGCACTTCACACGCACGTATTCGATGGCCGGGCCTACGGCCAGCGCCGTGTTCGACGGCAGGGTCCACGGCGTCGTGGTCCAGGCCAGCAGGTAGAGCGTACCTTCGGCCCCGTCGAAGAGTGGTTCGCTGCGCTCGTCGCGCACCACCTCGAACTGCGCCGTGCAGGTCGTGTCCTTCACGTCGCGGTAGCAGCCCGGCTGGTTCAGCTCGTGGGTCGAGAGACCCGTTCCGGCAGCCGGCGAGTAGGGCTGGATGGTGTAGCCCTTGTAGAGCAGCCCCTTGTCGAAGAGCTGCTTGAGCAGCCACCACAGCGTCTCGATGTATTTGTTGTCGTAGGTGATATACGGATCGTCCATGTTGACCCAATAGCCCATCTTGCGCGTGAGGTTCTCCCACACGCCCGTGAACTCCATCACGGCCTCGCGGCACGTGCGGTTGTACTCCTCGATCGAGATCTTGCGTCCGATGTCCTCCTTCGTGATGCCGAGTTTCTTTTCGACACCCAGTTCGACGGGCAGGCCGTGCGTGTCCCAACCGGCTTTGCGGTGTACGAGGTAGCCGCGCTGGGTCTTGTAGCGGCAGAATACG
>CALUII010000051.1 GCA_944320665.1 uncultured Alistipes sp.
GCCCGTTCTCGTGCGAGTTTTATCCAATCTGTTGATAGTCAAATAAAACCTACCTGATTACAACAAATATACGCAAATCCGTAAAAAAAGGAGTCATCCAATGGAATAAAAAAAGAGGCCGACCTTCTGCAAAAGGTTTGGCCTCTTTTTTTTCAGAGAGCGGCAAATTCTTCGTCAAGTTTTTGCTCTGCATTGAGGCGCTCTCCTTGTGCGAAGAATTCAGGTTGGCGACTGCGAATGAAATCGATCACTTCGTGCAGACCGTTGGCGAATTTGGCGAAATCCTCCTTGTAGAGGAAGATTTTGTGTTTGTCGAAGACGACGGAGCCATCGTCGTGGGTCATTTTGCGACTTTCGGTGATCGTGAGGAAGTAGTCCCCACCCCGGGTTGCCTTCACGTCGAAGAAGTAGGTTCGGCGCCCAGCCTTGACCGCTTTGGAAAGAACCTGTTCTCCGAACTCTTCACCGCCTTTGGCAGGCGATGGAATTTGAGAGACTGTCATACGATTAGATCTGTGTGTATATAGGTCGTATAGTTGATACGAATATACACAAAATTTTGTTATCGCACAAATTTCCAGAAGCTAATTTTCAGGCAAAAAATCACTGTCGGAATGGTCCGGGTGGGCTTTCAGCCACTCCAAAGCGCTCATATATGCCACATCTTCAGTGTGATTCATGATACGTACGGCTGCTTCTGTTCCATAGAGTCTGCGGGCCAGATCGCATCGCAGGCGGAGGCGCAGCCACTTTTGTGTGCGGTCATCAAGCGCCTGATGGCAGGGGATGCCCTGTCCATCGGCATATTGAATCAAGTCATCGACCAGTTGATCCGATGGGTCAAATCCCTTCTCGAAGTGCTCGACCGTCGGGTAGGCGACGAGGAGCTCATTCCGGTGATGAGCGAGATAGTCCAGGCCGAATTGGCTGACAAGTCCACTGTCTATCAGTTCGATCAGGTAGGGCGAAGGTGAGGTTGTGTCGGCCGGGATCAGTTGATCGGGAAGGATTCCCCCTCCGCCATACACATTACGTCCGAGACGCAGTGTTTTGTAGACCGGAAGATTCAGGGTCAGGCTATCCGGTGAGAGGAAACGCCGCTGGTGATGGGACCGGTAGTATTCCTTCCGGTGTCCCGGTTGGTAGGGGCGTTGGATGATTCGTCCGGACGGAGTGTGATAGCGTGCAATGGTCAAACGTATGGCCGAGCCATCCTGCAATGGGAATTGCCTCTGTACGAGTCCTTTCCCGAAACTTGGACGTCCGATGATCCATGCCCGGTCCCAATCCTGCAGTGCTCCGGCGACGATCTCGCTTCCAGATGCCGACTCTTCATCAATCAGAATGACAACCTGACCCTGGATAAAATCTCCGTCACGAGTCGTGCAAAGTGGAGTCGATGGCACGGCGCGTCCTTCGGTGGAGACGATCCGAGTGCCGCGCGGCAGGAAAAATCCGGCTAATTCGACAGCCTGTCCCAGCAATCCACCGCTGTTGCCCCGCAGATCGAGGATCAACGCATCGACTTCACCGAGCGAAGCGAATGCTCGCTTAAACTCTTCCATTGTGGTGTGTCCAAAGCGATTGACTTTGATGTACCCCGTGCGTTCGGCGGCCAGATAGGCGGCGTCTACCGTGTGAATCGGTATTCGACTGCGAATTGCTTCGACATGCAGCCGTTCTGGGGTGTCCTGCCGAACCACTTCCAGGTGCACTTTGCTCCCCTTCGCGCCACGCAACAGTTCGGGTACACGTTCACGCGAAAGGCCGACAACCGGCAGCGTGTCGATTCGTACAATGCGGTCGTTGGGCATAAGTCCGGCCCGCTCGGCTGGCGAGTCGCGCAACACGTATGCAACGATCAGCGTGTCGCGCAATATTCCGAATTCGATGCCTATGCCGCTGAATGCGCCATTGAAACTTTCGCGTGCCCGAGCCATCTCCTCTGCCGTCAAATAGGCGGAATGGGGATCCAGTTCGGAGAGCATGGCACGAATTGCCGCTTCGGTTTGAGTTTCCAGATCAACTGGGTCGACGTATGAGTCAACCACGTGACGAAACACCTGGTCGAGTTTGTGTTGCTGGGCATGGATTGCACTTTCCGGGGTGCGTTGCGATCGTACGGCACGCCGGGGAATCCGCTGTGCGCTGAGCAGCAACGGCCAAAGTACAATCAATACAACAACAATCAGGCGCATAGATCGTTACGGTATTTTACCTGAAATATTCGATCAGCTCTTCGAATGCGACTTCACGTTGTTCTCCCGTGCGCATTTCCTTGAGGGTTACTGTGCGTCGAGCCAATTCATCACTGCCGATAATGGCTACGCACGGCACACCGCGTCGGTTGGCATACTCCATCTGCTTCTTCATCTTGGCCGCTTCGGGATAGATCTCAGTGGCAATGCCGGCATCGCGCAAAGAGGCAATCAAGCGTATGGAGGCGCTCTCCTCCTCAGGCCCGAGGTTGACAAAGAGTACCTGCGTCGAGCAGTTGAGCTCTTCGGGGAAAAGGTTGAGCCCACACATCACGTCATAGATGCGGTCCGCGCCGAACGAGATGCCGACACCCGACGTGTTGGGCATGCCGAAGATCCCCGTAAGATCGTCGTAACGGCCGCCACCACAGATGGATCCAATGGCATAATCCAACGCCTTCACCTCGAAGATGGCGCCCGTATAATAGTTGAGTCCACGGGCCAGCGAGAGATCCAGTTCGATTGGCAGGTCGATCTCCATTCGGGAGACGTAATCGAAAATCGTGCGCATTTCGGCCACGCCTTTCAGTCCTGTTTCCGAGCATCCGATTACATCAGTCAATCGGTTGAGTTTCTCGTCGTTGGATCCGCTCAGCTCCAGAATGGGTTGCAGTTTGCCGATCGCCTCGTCGTCGAGTCCGCGTTCGCGCAGTTCGGCCTTCACGTTATCCAATCCGATCTTCTCAAGTTTGTCGATCGCCACGGTGATATCCATCATCTTGTCGGCATGTCCGATCGCTTCAGCAATGCCGTAGAGGATCTTGCGGTTATTCATGCGCAGCACCACGCGGATGCCCAATGCTCGGAATACACGGGCCACGATGTCGATCAACTCGGCTTCGTTGAGCAGCGAGCGCGATCCGATCACGTCGACATCGCACTGATAGAATTCGCGGTAGCGCCCCTTCTGCGGACGGTCGGCACGCCAGACGGGCTGTATCTGGTAACGCTTGAAGGGTAGGGCAATATCTCCCTGATGTTGAACGACGTAACGGGCAAACGGCACCGTCAGGTCGTAGCGCAGTCCCTTTTCAGAGATCTTCGCCGCCTGGCGTACCTCCTCGTCGCTTAGTCCGGCAGCATAGTCTCCCGAATTGAGTATCTTGAAGAGCAGCTTGTCGCCTTCGTCGCCGTACTTGCCGAGCAGGGTGCTCAGGGTCTCCATGGCGGGCGTTTCGAGCGGGGCGTAGCCGAAGGTGCGGAAAACGCCGCGAATGGTGTCGAAAATGTAGTTGCGGCGCATCATCTCCGCCGGAGAGAAGTCGCGCGTGCCTTTGGGTATGGATGGTTTCTGTGCCATGTGTATGTGTGCGTTGTTGTCGGGGCTGCAGGGAGGGGCCGTTCCTCATCGGGCGTATATTCAGCTTCGGCTGCCTCTGTCCGGAAGCATGTGTCCGCGGACAGTCGAGGCCTCCTCCCTGAAGGGCCTGTAATTCTCTTTACTCCATCAGTTTGCGGTATTTGACGCGGTGCGGCGTGGTATCCTCGCCCTGGGCGCGTTTCCAGGCCTCATACTCGCTGTACGAGCCCTCGTAAAAGACTACCTTCGAATCGCCTTCGAACGAGAGGATGTGCGTAGCCACGCGGTCGAGGAACCAACGGTCGTGCGAGATCACCACGGCGCATCCGGCGAAGTTTTCCAGACCCTCCTCCAGTGCACGGAGCGTGTTGACGTCGATGTCGTTCGTCGGCTCGTCGAGCAGCAGCACGTTGCCCTCCTCCTTGAGCGCGAGGGCCAGGTGCAGGCGGTTGCGCTCGCCACCCGAGAGCATGCCGCATTTCTTTTCCTGATCAGCACCCGTGAAGTTGAAGCGGGCGACGTATGCACGGGCATTGACCTGGCGGTTGCCCAGCGTGATCAGATCGGCACCCTGCGAGATCACTTCGTAAACCGTCTTTTCGGGGTCGATCGACTGGTGCTGCTGGTCGACATAAGCCAATTTCACCGTCGGGCCCACGCGGAACGAACCGCTCGTCGGCTGTTCGAGCCCCATGATCATGCGGAAGAGCGTCGTCTTACCCGTACCGTTGGGGCCGATGACACCCACGATGCCGGCCGGTGGCAGCGAGAAGTCGAGGTGCTCGTAAAGCACGCGGTCGCCGAAGGCCTTCGAGACGTCGTGCGCCTCGATCACCACGTCACCCAGACGCGGACCGTTTGGGATGAAGATCTCGAGTTTCTCCTCCTTCTGCTTTACGTCCTCGTTCATCATCTTGTCATAGGCCGACAGACGGGCCTTCGACTTGGCGTGACGGCCCGACGGAGACATGCGCACCCATTCCAACTCGCGTTCGAGGGTCTTGCGGCGTTTCGACTCCTGCTTCTCCTCCATGGCCATGCGCTGTGTCTTCTGTTCGAGCCAGCCCGAATAGTTGCCCTTCCAGGGAATGCCTTCGCCGCGGTCGAGTTCAAGGATCCAGCCCGCTACGTTGTCGAGGAAGTAACGGTCGTGTGTCACGGCAATGACCGTACCCTTGTATTGCTGGAGATGTTGCTCAAGCCAGTCGATCGATTCGGCGTCAAGGTGGTTCGTCGGCTCGTCAAGCAGCAGCACGTCGGGTTGCTGCAGCAGCAGGCGGCATAGGGCTACACGGCGTCGCTCACCACCCGAAAGGACCTTCACGCTCTGGTCCGGATCGGGGCAGCGCAGGGCATCCATTGCCCGTTCGAGCACGCTGTCCAACTCCCAGCCGTTGACGTGGTCAATTTGCTCGTAGAGTTCACCCTGACGTTCGATAAGTTTGGCCATGGTGTCGTCGTCCATCGGCTCGCAGAGCTTGAGGTTGATCTCCTCATACTCCTTGAGCAGGGCAACCGTAGCGGCGCATCCCTCTTCTACCACCTCCTTCACGGTCTTCGAGTCGTCGAGCTTGGGCTCCTGCTCCAGGTAGCCCACCGTATAGCCCGGTGAGAAGACCACTTCTCCCTGATAGTTCTTATCGATTCCGGCAATGATCTTCATAAGGGTCGATTTACCGGCGCCGTTCAGACCGATGATGCCGATCTTCGCGCCGTAGAAGAACGAGAGGTAGATGTTGTTGAGCACTTTCTTCTGGTTGGTGAAGGTCTTGCTTACGCCGACCATCGAAAAGATGATTTTTTCGTCTGCCATATCTGTATTTTCTGTCAATTTTTTCGATTCGGACAAAGATACAACACCTCTCCGAATTTGCGAAATAAATGTCCGAAAATCCGATGACGAAGAGACCCGCACATCTTGTGACGTGCGGGTCTCTTCGTCATCGGATAATGTTCCCGCCACCAGGCGGGAACAACGTGTACTAATAATTCTCCTTCTTGGGCTCGAAGTAGGCCTGCGGATGTTTGCAGGCGGGGCAGATCTGCGGAGCTTCGTCGGCTTTGCAAACGTAGCCGCAGTTGCGGCACTGCCACCAGATCTCGCCGTCGCGTTTGAAGAAATTACCGTCCGTAAGGCGGCTCAGCAGTTTCAGATAGCGCTTCTCATGCTCGGCCTCGACGGTCGAGATCATGCGGAAGGCCGTAGCCACTTCGGGAAATCCCTCTTCGTCGGCCACGCGGGCAAATTCGGGATAGAGTACGTCCCACTCCTCGTTCTCGCCCTTGGCTGCGGCGAGCAGGTTCTCCTGCGTGGTGCCGATGCGTCCGGCGGGGAAACTGGCCGTGATGGTCACGTCGCCGCCCTCGAGGAATTTGAAGAATCGTTTGGCATGCTCCTTCTCCTGCTCGGCTGTTTCGGCGAAGACTCCGGCGATCTGCTCGTAGCCCTCCTTCTTGGCTACGCTCGAGAAGAATACATAGCGGTTGCGGGCCTGGCTTTCGCCGGCAAATGCCTTGAGCAGGTTCTGCTCGGTTTTGGTTCCTTTGATGCTTTTCATGGCTTTAAGGTATTAAAAAATGGTTCTGTCTTTTCTTTCGAAAGCAAAGATAGGGAAAAGCATTCGGTTTAACCAAAGAAAATCCATCGATAGTTTTTATGCGTCCATCAGTGTTATCTATGGTGTGGAGTTGGCAGGGACAGAAGCTCGTGCGTATCCTCTCGAAAGCGAATGTAGGCTTGTCGTGCGGAGGGAGCATGTTCCAGGGTTCGGTTGGCCGATTCGGGTGTCAAAATACGGTATCCGGGCAGATGCACCCATACGGGTATGGCATCCGACGCCCAATGCAGGCTGCCGTCGTATTCCAGGACAACGGTCAGGCGGGCCATTAATCCGCCGTCGGTGTAGCGTTTGCGCTGATTTGAGACAAAGTTCCCCAGCGAGTAGATGATTCCCCCTGTTGAATCGACCTCCACAGGTTGCACCACATGTGGGTGGCTGCCGACGACCAGATCGGCACCGTGTCGGCGTAGGAACTGCGCCAGCCGACGCTGTTCGCGGCTGGGTTCGCGTTGGTACTCGTTGCCCCAATGAATGATTACCACCGTGCAGTCGGCTGCGGCGCGGGCACGTTGCAGGTCGGTGCGCATGGCGGCTGTATCGATGCGGTTGACCCAGGTGCCGCGCGGTGTGGGGATCCCGTTTGTGGACTCCGTATAGTTGAGCAGGGCGAAGCGTATGCCGCCGCGTTCGATGACGAGCGGATGGGACGTAGCACGGGAGGTGCTGTCGGCAAAGACGCCCGTGTGAAGCAGCCCGAGGTCGGTAAGAGTCCGGGTCGTGGTCCGGATCCCGCGGGCACCCGCATCGCAACAGTGGTTGTTGGCCAGGGCGCACACATCGACGCCGGCCTTCTGCAGTGCCGCGGCCAGAGCAATGGGGGATCGGAAGCACGGGTAACCGGCATAGTTGTCCGAGTCGGTGAGGGTAGTCTCGAGGTTGGCAACCACGAGGTCGGCCGCAGCGAAGTAGGGCGCGACGTCGGCAAAAACTTCCGTGTAGTCGAATGTCCCGTCGGCTTGGCGTGCAGCATGAACCTGAGGCAGGTGTTGCATCACGTCGCCCACAAACAGCAGATGGACCGTACGTGGCGCTCGATAGGGGGGCTGGGGGATGCGGTCGGTTGCTGCGCATGCGGGCCAGGGGGCTGCCGTGGCTGTACTGTCTCCTGGAGACGAAGGGACGTACGACGGGAACAGGTGCTGCGATGGAGGGACCATGCCCAGTCCACACAGCAGGCCGACTCCCAAAAGACCGGATCGGAGTCCGTGTTTCACTAAGTTTTGCGCAACCTTCACTTCGATTCGGATCGTTTGGGATTACGGGGAAACCAGCCCTTCTCGACGCGTTTCCGCTGCTCGAATAGTTCGCCGATAGACCAGAGCGACGAGGCTCCCCATACGGCCAGCAGTGTGGACCACAACACGTGGTGCACAGCCAGCGCACAGCCCAGACTGACCAGTCCCATCAGCAGAAAAACCCACCAGCAACGCACGCCGAAGTAGTATTCGCCTTTGATCACCAGGGGGTGAAAGAGTCCGATGATCATGAAGGTGGCCGCACCGATTACGATGCCCGTAAGGTTGTATTGTTCCATAAAATTCATGACTTCAGGAGCGGTGTTTGTTATTGTGTGCGTACAGTCGTTTGGCAAAGATACGCAAAATACGGGCAACTTCCGTTGTGGAAGTGCCCGTATCGATCGACAATCGGACGCAGCCCTGTTTTTTTGGGGGGGGGCTCCGTGCATTGAGCCGACTGTCAGAAGTTGTATTGAACCATCAGGTTGGCGCGGTTGGCGTGGTTCTCCTCGCCGCTCATGTTCTCACGCGTGCCGTAGAGGTACTCGACTGCGAACTTGCAACGCGGTGTCAGACGATAGAAGAGGTTGCCGAAGATGTACTGTCCCTTGCGGTATTCGTCACCCGAATAGAAGCCGTTTTTCTTGCATACGACCGCCGTCGAATAACCGCCCGAGATGAACATGCGCGGCGTGAGGTTGATCTGTGCGGCGGCCTGCCAGCCATACATCGGCATGGTCTGCAGGTGGGTGGGGAAGCCCGGAACCGGCGTGAAGTCGAGACCCTGGCCGGCCAGATCCTGGATGTAGCGTGCGATACCCTCACCGTAGATTCCGTTGAAATAGAGCTCGAAGACACGCGTCACGTTGATATGACCGCTGGCCTGTACGCCCCAGCCGAACTGCGAGGTGGTGTAATCCTTGGCGAGGTTCTGCTCATACATGTTGCGGAAGATGGCCGATGCACGCAGGTGGCTCTGACGGTGCGGGCCCCACTGATACTGCAGATAGACCGGGAAGTCGGGCATGCGCTGCGGTATGGCGGCGGCATACTCCCCGTAGGTGCCGCTCACGGCAGGCATTTCGGCCGCGATACCGAAGGTCATGTGGTCGTGAGCGAAGCGTTTCTCGTAGCGAATCAACGTGGCGAAGCTGAGGTTATAGGCATTCGGGCCCTGGAAATCCACGGTGTTGGGCGCTGCCATCAGATCGCAGAAGGTGGTGACGTCGCGACCCAACGTCAGTCCGAGCATCGACACATAGGCCGAACGCAGACGGGGAGTATAGCTGTTGCGTGCCCCGCCGCGGAAGTCACCGTCGACGAAGATCACCACGCGACCCAGCGAACGGGTATTGATGATGCCCTTCAGGTAGAGGCGCGAGGTCGAGGCATCCATCATCAACTTCTGGCTGGTGGCGTAACTCGGCGTCATCGGGATGGCTGCCGGCACGAAGTCGATGTTGTCGACGATGCCCTCGAAGTCATAACCGACACGCATGTTGATGTAGCCGCCCAGGGCAAACGAGAATTTGTTGTTGCGCGTCGTGAAGATGAACTGCGGCTTCTCGACCTGCTGGAAGCCGGGACGGTGTGTCTCGCAGTAATCTTCGATGGCAACGGCCATGGCCAGGCGGTTGAGTTCGGCTGCTGCGCGGGCCGGACAATCGCAATCATCCATGCGTTCGGTCTCGTTTACCGAGATCAGGTAGACGGTCGGCTCGTATCGGTTGTCCGAACCGTTGGCCGCAGGCTGCTGGGCCAGGGCCGAGGTGGCGAACAGCAGAGCCACGAGAGAAAGTCGAAGTGTTTTCATACGTTGTTGATTTAGATTTGGTGTTTTTTTGTTTGTGTAGTACAACGGCCCAGGGGCCGCTGGTTCTCATGCATCCGAATTTACCCCGTGAGGAGCAAGGAATATGCCAAAGGAGCGGCCTCCGGAGCGGGGATTTGCAGCAAATGACCGTTTTTCGTACCTTTGTCCGGGACATACCTATTAAAAAATATACCTCTGCACGATGATCTGGATCGTTGTTCTTTTCAGTACGGTGGTCGCCCTGCTCGATGCCTGGTTCTATAGGCGGCATCTGCACCGACAGACGGCCGGGGTGCTGTGCCGAAGTCTCTTTTGGGGGCTGTGCCTCGTGTCGGATCTGTTGCCCGTGGTGGTAGCGGTGACGGCCAAACTGTTGCCCGATAATTCAACCGGGATGATGCTCGTTGGGATGTGGCTGTTGTGGGGCTTCCAGTTGCTGGTGGCACCGCGTTTTGTCTACTACCTGTTCCGCTTGCTCCATTGTCCCCGATTGGGATGGGTGGGGGCCGCGGCGGTCTTCGGGTTGCTGCTCTGGGGAACGACTTGTGGCCGTACACGGTACGTAATTCGTGAAGTCGAGGTGCAATCGGATCGACTGCCGTCCGCATTCGACGGTTTGCGCATCGTGCAGTTTTCGGACCTGCATATCGGAACGCTGGTCCGCCCTCAAAGGGAGATGGAACGACTCGTGCGCACCATCCATTCGCTGCATCCCGATCTGATCCTCTTCAACGGCGATCTGATCAACATTCGCTACACGGAACTTGACTCTGCGGCCATGCGGATCCTCTCCGGATTGAGGGCCCCGTTGGGTGTGGTGTCGAACCTCGGCAACCACGACACGGGCGTCTACATCAAGGATTCCATGTCGCTTCCCGTTTCGGTCAACATCGACAGCCTGTGTGCCCGCCAGCGTCGAATGGGTTGGCGCCTGCCCGACAATGCGACCGAATACCTCGTCCGTGCCGGCGATACGATCACGCTTACGGGCGTGTCGTTCGATCCGGCGCTGAGCAAGGCACGGCATGACCGCCGGATTCCGATGGAGATCGAGACGGCTTTTGCCGGTGTCCCGACCTCCTATTATAACATCACGCTGTCGCACCTGCCTCAGCTCTGGGAGCGCATCCGCGAATTGGGCTACGGCGATCTGACGCTTTCGGGGCACGTGCATGCCATGCAGATGAAACTGAACCTCGGACGTTGGAGTTTTTCGCCGGCGCGTCTGATGTATCGCCGTTGGAGCGGCCGTTACGATGATGAGTCGGGCGGTACGCTCTACATCAACGACGGCATCGGCTACGTCGGATGGCCGATGCGTCTGGGCGCCTATCCCGAAATAACCGTAATCACACTCAAACGATGAAAATACACCTTTCTGCCGCGGTTACGGCCGACGGCGCCCTGGACGATCGCTCTCCCGAACGGCTTCGCATCTCGGATGCGGCCGACTGGGCTGCCGTGGAGGCGTTGCGAGCCCGATGTGATGCCATTCTTGTCGGCGCAGGTACCGTGCGGCACGACAACCCCCGTCTTTGTCTGCCCGAAGAGGTGCGGCAACAGCGCCTGCGCGAAGGCCGGACGCCCGATCTGCTGCGTGTCACGGTGACCCGTACGGGGAACCTTGACCCTGCGGCGCGGATCTTTACCTGGGGCACCGGGGCACGTCTGGTATTTGCCGAAGGGCCGCTGCCGCAGCTTGACGGACGGGCTGAGGTGATTGTGGCACGCCCCGTGACGGCCGCAGGGATCGTTACGGAGCTCGAAAAACGCGGTGTCGGAACGCTTCTGGTCGAGGGCGGCGCCGAGGTGCTGCGCATGTTCCTGCAAGAAAAAGCTGCCGACACGTTGCGGTTGGCCATGCACCCCTCATTGCATGTAGACGATGCCGCAGCGCCGCACTTCCCGTTTGATGCCCTGCCTGCAGGAGTGCCATGTATCGAAGAACAGGTAGGCGTGATGCGGGTGCGCCATTATGAACTGCGTGCGGACCACCGTGCGGAGGATTTGCCGCTGTTGCGACGGGCCGTGGAGTTGAGCCGCCGGTGCATCCCGTGTGCCACCTCATACCGGGTGGGCGCTGTGATTCAGACATGCGACGGAGCCCTCTTTGAGGGGTATACGCATGAAACCTCGCCGACGCACCACGCCGAGCAGGAGGCCATCGCAAAGGCCGTTGCGGCCGGTGCCGACCTGCGTGGTGCGACGATCTACTCCTCGATGGAACCTTGTTCGAAACGCAGCAGTGAACCCGAGAGTTGTTCGGCTCTGATTCGTCGTCTGGGATTTGCCCGCGTTGTCTTTGCGCTGTATGAACCCGATTGTTTCGTGTCGTGCCGCGGAGCACTTGATTTGCGCGAGGCGGGGATCGAGGTGGCGGTTTACCCTGAACTCGGGCCCGAAGTGCGTGCCATTAACGGGCACCTGAAAGGATAAGAAAGGTTCTATTTTTGGAAGTATTGGCGTAATATTGGTCAGAATGCCCTGCATGGCGTTC
>CALUII010000052.1 GCA_944320665.1 uncultured Alistipes sp.
ACGAAAAGCGATAAGAAATTCATAGTCTATCCGTATCCATTTTTTATATTCAGATGAATGCCACGACCAGCGCCGTGATAACCAGTGCACCCAGCAGGAAGACAAGGGCGTACTCCTGCACGTTACCCGACTGGAAGCGGCGGATGGCCCACGATACGCGCTGCGTGACGTGCGCAATGCCGTTGAGCGAGCCGTCGATCACGTGGCGGTCGAACCACGCCAGCGGAGCCGAGATGTGGTCGAAGATGATCCGCTTGGTGACGAAGAGCCACACCTGGTCGATGTAGAAGCGGTGGGCTGCCGCACGATGCAGGCGCGGCATAGCGGCCTGCAGACGGTCGGGGATGCGCTGCGAGCCGTTGGCGTAGAACCACGTTGCCACGGCAATGGCGCAGAGGGCGATCACGACGCTGGTCGTTGCCACGCGGCCGTCGAGCACGATCTCATAAGGCAGTCCGTCGCTCGAGACGAACTCGCCGAAGGGGATGAAGCCGGCCACACAGGTCACCAGAGCCAGGATGACGAGCGGTACAGTCATCGTAGCCGGCGCCTCGTGCATGTGGTCGAGGTTGGCGGCCGGTTTGCCCCAGAAGATGTTGTAGTAGAGGCGGAACATGTAGAAGGCCGTCAGTGCGGCGATACCCGACATGATCCACCCCATCGCGGGCGAGAACTCGAAGCAGGCGGTCAGGATTTCGTCCTTGCTGAAGAAGCCCGAGAAGACCGGGATACCCGCAATGGCGAGGCACGCCACGAGGAAGGTGAGGTGCGTCACCGGCAGGCGACGCCACAGACCGCCCATGGCCGACATCTCGTTGCTGTGAACGGTGTGGATGATGGCGCCGGCACAGAGGAAGAGCAGGGCCTTGAACATGGCGTGGGTGAAGAGGTGGAACATCGAGGCGACGTAACCCAGCCCCTCGTGTCCGCCCATGCCGCTGACGCCGAGTCCGACCATCATGAAGCCGATCTGCGAGATCGTACTGAAGGCCAGCACACGTTTGATATCGGTCTGAGCGCAGGCCACGACCGCCGCATAGAGTGCCGTGAAGGCGCCGACCCAGGCGATGCCCTCGAGCACCTGCGGTGCATAGGCCACATAGAGCGGGAAGAGGCGTGCCACGAGGAAGACGCCGGCGACGACCATCGTCGCGGCATGAATCAGCGCCGAGACGGGCGTCGGGCCCTCCATGGCGTCGGGCAGCCAGATGTGCAGCGGGAACATGGCCGACTTGCCGGCACCGCCGACGAAGCAGAGGCCCAGACCCCAGGCGAGGACCGAAGCGCCGAGGAACGAGTGTCCGGCGGCCGATGCCACGGCCGGAGCCGTCGGGTCACACAGCACGTCGAAGCTGAAGCTGCCGGTCCAGTACGACAGCGTCAGGATACCGAGCAGGAATCCGAGGTCGGCGAAACGGGTGACGATAAAGGCCTTCTTCGAGGCGGCGATGGCCTCGGGCTTCGTGTAGTAGAAGCCGATGAGCAAGTAGGACGAGACGCCGACCAGCTCCCAGAAGATATACATCTGGAAGATGTTGGGTGCGACGACCAGTCCCAGCATCGAGGCCGAGAACAACGACAGGAAGGCGTAGTAACGCTGGAAACCGCGTTCACCCTTCATGTATCCGAAGCTGTAGATGTGAACCATGAGCGAGACCGTCGTGATGACGACGAGCATCATCACCGAGATCGGGTCGAGCAGGATGCCCAGGTCGATCTGCAGCAGATCGGTGAAGCGCAGCCACACCGTGTCGAAGGGGATGATCGTCGGGAAGACCCCGTCGACGCGCGGTTGCGAGAAGTAGATCCACGCCGTGACATAGGCCGCCACGGTCGCCACGGTCATCGAGGCCGTGCCGTGCAGCCCTGCCGTACGGTGCGAGAGTCGCCCCCCCACGATGCCCAGGAAGAGGAACATCACGAGCGGCAGCAGCAGAATAATGAGTGTGTATTCCATAAATGTACGCGTGCGGCAGTTGTTAGAATTTGAGTTCCTTCAGGTTCTTGACCTGGATGTTGCGGATGTTGCGGTAGACGTTGATGATGATGGCGATGGCCACGGCCGTCTCGGCCGCCGACACTCCGATGGCGAACAGCGCGAAGAAGAAGCCCTCGAGCTGCCCCGGAAAGAGGAAGCGGTTGAAGACGGCGAAGTTGATATCGGCCGAATTGAGGATCAGCTCCACGGAGATGAGCATCGCCAGCAGATTGCGTCGCGTGAAGAATCCATAGATTCCCACGAACATCATGATGGTGCTGAGCACCAGGTAGTATTCCATTCTGATTTCCATAACGACTTATCTTTTACGTGCGATTAGGATACCGCCCACGATGCAGGCCAGCAACAGCAGGCTGATGGCCTCGAAGGGGAGGACATATCCGTATTTGTCGCCGCTGAGCAGCGTGAAACCGATCTGCTTGACATCGAGTTCGCCCGCGATCGGCTGCGGCATGAGGAACCGGTGCTTCAGCGTGATGAAGAGACACAGGGCCAGGCCGGCCAGCGTCGCGCAGAAACCCGCGAAGAACTTCCCGGCCGGGAGCCGGTCGGCGCGGTCGCCCTGGGCCGAGGTCAGCAGGATCGAGAAGACGTAGAGCACCGTGATACCGCCCGCATAGATCAGCAGCTGCACCGAGCCGAGAAACGAATAGTCGAGCTGGAAGTAGATGCCCGCCGTACAGAAGAGCACGATCAGCAGGTAGGTGGCCGCACGCAGAATGCGCCGCGTGGTCACCGTGAGGATCGAGAAGACGACCATCACCAGCGCCATGAAGAGGAAAACGAGGAATTGAAGTGATATGTTCATAACCTACTGTTTTTTCAGGGACGAGCCCTCCTTGTTGAGTTTGAGCAGCAGCTTCGAGCGGTCGAACACGGCGTGTTCGAACTCCTGGTCGAAGGTGATGGCCTGGTGCGGGCAGGCGTTGACGCACAGCTGACAGAACATGCAGCTGCCCAGGTTGTATTCATAACGGTCGAGCACGCGCACCGTCTTGCCCTCGGGGGTGGTCTCCTGACGGCTCACGACGTGGATCGTGCCGTTGGGGCAGGCCATCTGACAGAGTCCGCAGGCAACGCAGCGGTGGTGGTTCTCCTCGTCGTGGATCATCGTAAGCGTACCGCGGAAGCGGGGCGAGAGTTTGAGTGTGGCCCGGTTTTCGGGATAGCACTCGGTGGTTTTGCGCGTGAAGAATTCGCGCATCGTGGTCTTCATGCCCACGAGCAGCGACCCGAGGGCACGGAAGAAATCGACGATATAGTGTTTCAATGCATTCATAGGCTGTGTGAGCGTTTAGAAGTGCCAGTTAAAAACGACGATGACCGCCATCAGCAACATGTTCACCAGACCGATCGGCACCAGATACTTCCATTCGAGATGCAGGATCTGGTCGACACGCAGACGCGGGAAGGTCCACTTGATCCACATCAGCAGGAAGACCACGAAGAAGGCCTTGGCAAAGAACCACACGAAACCGGGGATGTAGTCCATCACGGCGTTGAAGCCGTCGAGACCCGGGATGTGGAAGGGCATCCATCCGCCGAGGAAGATCGTGGCGGCCATGCCGGCGACGATAAACATGTTGACGAACTCGGCCACGTAGAACAGACCGAAGTGCATACCCGAATATTCGGTATGGTATCCGGCCGTAAGTTCCGACTCGGCCTCCGGGAGGTCGAACGGGCCGCGGTTGGTCTCGGCGTTACCGGCGATCAGGTAGATCACGAAGGCGATCAGTGCGGGGATGTGGCCCTTGAAGATGAACCAGCAGTCGGCCTGACGTTCGACGATCTGCGAGAACTGCATCGTATCGGTCAGCATCACGACGGTCATGATCGACAGACCGATCGAGAGTTCGTAGCTGATCATCTGCGCACCGCTTCGCATGGCGCCGATGAGTGAATACTTGTTGTTGCTGCTCCAGCCGGCCAGCAGGATGCCGACCACGCCGATCGACGAGGCGGCCATCATGAAGAAGACTCCCACATGGAAGTCGAGGATCTCCATGCCCTTGTTGATGGGCAGACAGCTGAAGGCCAGCACCGAGGCGACGACCACGATATACGGTGCCAGGTTGTAGAGCAGGCGGTCGGCGTGGCGGATCTCGATGATCTCCTTGGTGAGCATCTTGAGCACATCGGCGAAGACCTGGAAGATGCCCCACGGACCGACGCGGTTGGGACCGAGGCGGCACTGGTAGGCTGCGCAGACCTTACGCTCCATGAAGATCAGCGCACAAGCCAACAGCGCGTAGAGCAACAGGAGGAAGAGGCCGATGATCACGCACTCGAGGAAGACGGCCACCCCTTCGGGGAGGAACGACAGCAGCAGTGCGTGGAACCATTGGGTTACTATACTGAAATCAAACATAACGTTGTTTTAAGTACGATGTGTATTAACGGATTATCGATCGATATCGGGAACGACGTAGTCCAGCGTACCGCCGATGGCGATCAGGTCGGCGATCTTCGCCCCGCGGGCGATGGTGCCGATGGCCGAGACGAGCGGCAGACCCGTCGAACGGAACTTCATGCGGTAGGGCGACTTGTCGCCGCGGCTCTCGATGAAGACGCCGAATTCGCCACGCGAGGCCTCGACCGCGGCGTAATAGCTCCCCTCGGGGATGCGGATCACGGGTTTGGTCTTGGTCTGATAGGGCCCCTCGGGGATGTTGTCGATGAGCTGTTCGATGATGCGCATCGACTCCTCGATCTCCTCCATGCGGACCATGTAGCGGGCAAAGCAGTCGCCCTCGGTGAAAAGCACCTCACGGAAGTCGACGCGGTCATACACGCCGTAAGGCATCCGTTTGCGCACGTCGCAGGCCCAGCCTGCGGCACGTCCCGTGGCACCCGTAGCGCCGAACGAGATGGCGTCCTCGCGCGAGAGTACGCCTACGCCGGTCAGACGTTGGCGGGCGATGACGTTGTTCGTGAAGACATCGTGGTACTCCTTGAGTTGCGGGCGCAGGTAGGCGATGAACTCCTTGACCTTGCGGACGAAGTCAGGTGCGATGTCGGCCTGCACGCCGCCGATCGTATTGTAGTTGAGGATCAGGCGGCCGCCACACGTCCCCTCGAAGATGTCGAGGATCTTCTCGCGGTCGCGGAATCCGTAGAAGAAGGCGGTCAGCGCACCGAGGTCCATGCACAGACACGAGAAGAAGAGCAGGTGCGAATCGATACGCTGCAGCTCGTCCATAATCGTACGGATGTACTGCACGCGGTCGCTCACCTCGATGCCGGCCGCCTGCTCGATGCACATGCAGAGGGCATGGCGGTTATGCATCGCGGCCAGGTAGTCCAGACGGTCCGTGAGGGCCAGCGTCTGGGGATAGGTCAGGCTCTCGCACATCTTCTCGATGCCGCGGTGGATGTATCCGCAGTTGACGTCGAGTTTCTTGATGATCTCGCCCTCGAGCGAGACGCGGAAGCGCAGAACGCCGTGCGTGGCGGGGTGCTGCGGGCCGATATTGATCACGTATTCGCCGTCCTCGAAGATGACGTTGACCTTCTCCTCGAGTTTGCCGTCGGCATTGAGCTGATAGGTCGGAGTCGAGTCGAGCGTCTCCTCGTTGGTCATGCGCACGGGGTTCACCTCGGGCGAGGCGTCGTAGTCCTTGCGCAGGGGGTAACCGACCCAATCCTCGCGCAGGAAGAGGCGGCGCATGTCGGGGTGGCCGACGAAACGGACTCCGAAGAAGCCGTACACTTCACGTTCGTTGAGTTCGGCCGCTTTCCAGATGTCGCTGACGGTCGGCAGCTCGGGATGTTCGCGATCCTCCGTGGCGGTCTTCACCACGATGTGCGCCCCGGTCGTTGTCGACTCCAGGTGGCAGACCACGCCAAGCGAGTCTCCCCAGTCCATGCCGGTGAGGCTCTCCAGGAAGTCGTACCCCTCGTTGCGCAACTGCTGCATCCGGTCGTGGTACTCAGCGACCGGTATGGCGATGATTTCGTTGCTTATCATTTTTCTTTCAAATAATCGGGTTTGGGTTCCTTACGGTTCACGCCACCAAGGAAGCGTTCGACCTTCACCTTGCGCTGCAGCTGCATCATGCCGTAGAGCAGCGCCTCGGGACGCGGCGGACACCCCGGGATGTAGACATCGACGGGCAGGATCGTATCGACGCCCTGCACCACGTGGTACGACTTGCGGAACGGGCCGCCCGAGACGGCACAGCCGCCCACGGCCACCACGTACTTCGGATCGGCCATCTGGTCGTAGAGACGGCGCAACACGGGGGCCATCTTGTGGGTAATGGTGCCGGCAACCATGATGATGTCGGCCTGACGCGGGCTGGCGCGCGTCACTTCGAACCCGAAACGCGCGAAATCGTATCGCGCAGCACCCACGGCCATGAACTCAATGCCGCAGCAGCTCGTGGCAAAGGTCAGCGGCCACAGCGAATTGCTGCGACCCCACTCGATCATCTCGTCGAGACACCCCACAACGACATTCGTACCGCCGGCGCGCAGTTCGGCAGCCATCTTTTCGAGGGTCTCGTTGTCTTTGAAGTCTTCGTACTTCATCGACTTGATTTGCGGTTTTTTCATCATTTCCATTCCAAAGCCCCTTTCTTCCAAGCATAAGCCAATCCCAGAACCAGAACCACGAGGAAGAAGATGATGCTCACCAGACCGGCGACGCCCATCTCCTGCAGAACGACCGCCCACGGGAAGAGGAAGACGGTCTCCACGTCGAACATCAGGAACAGAATGGCAAACAGATAGTAGCCCACCTTGAATTGCATCCACGACGCACCACGCGTCGGGATACCGCACTCGTAGGCTTCGCCCTTCTGCGGGTTATACGAACGGGGCGAGATGGCCCGTCCGATGCCCAGCGCAACGGCTACCAATGCTATTGCCGTGATAATCACGACGATCAACAACGTAAATTGCATATGATTGTGCGATAAAATAATAATGATTTCTCTACCAGCTCCGCGCGCATGAGCCTGAGGACCCACCGGGGAGACCTGTGCCGCGACGACGGATGCATTGCGCACGCACATCACGGAACTTTGCCACACGCGACGACACGCCGTCGCCCGCCGCCGAGGCTAAATAACGATTTTGCGATAGGCCACCACGTAGGCATCGGAAGACCGGGCTCCGAGCCCCGAGAACCGTGCCATGCGATCCGAGCAGGCGTCCGCATCGGCATGCGCACCGCAACTGCGGAACGGAGCGCATTGCCGCACCAACGTCTTCTGGGTGTCTCCGCCGGAGGGAGTATATGAGGTGGTGGTTTCGATGGCCACGTTGTGCCAGATGGGAGGGACCGAGGGATCCTCGCGAGTAGATCGGGACAACTTTCCGGCATGATCGGCAGGTTGCGACACCCGAACGACCGACAGTTGTGGGGTCATGACCGCGGCTGCGGCATCTGTCGCAAGACAGAGGAGCGACAGCAAAAGCAGCATATATGCAAACGGTTTGACCATGTTTCGCGGCTTTTTATCCGAGCAAAGATAACGAGAATATCCGGGACTTCGGCAAACTCATTCCGAAAAAAACCGGAATCGTTCCGCTTTTGACATTTATTTAAGGCATCTGAGCACACATACCACGACATTTCATCCCCTCCACCACCGCTCCGATACCCCACACCATAGTGCTTGTGCAAAAACATGGATGCAATCCGCAGACATTAGAAACACATGAGGCCCGACCGACGCATCCGACACATGCTATTCAGTCTGTTACAAGCCTACACACCCAGGTTCTGCGAGAGCGTCCGCCTGCCGTTTCACAGAAAAAAAACTCCCGTCCGAAGTTTTCGGACGGGAGCAAGATTCGAAGGATCGATCAATTAGATGATACCCTGCTCGAGCATAGCGCGAGCGACCTTCATGAAGCCGGCGATATTGGCGCCCTTCACGTAGTCGATGTAGCCGTTGGGCTGCTTACCGAACTCTACGCAAGCCTCATGGATGCTGGCCATGATCGTGTGCAGACGCTCGTCAACCTCCTTGCCCGACCACGACAGGTGCATGCAGTTCTGCGTCATCTCGAGGCCCGAGGTAGCCACGCCACCGGCGTTGACAGCCTTACCCGGAGCGAAGAGGATGCCGGCCTTCTGGAAGGCGTGGATAGCCTCCGGCGTGCAACCCATGTTCGAAACCTCGGCGCAGCACCACGTACCGTTCTTCAGCAGCTCGGCAGCGTCGTCGCCGTTAAGCTCGTTCTGGAAGGCGCAAGGCAGGGCGATGTCGCACTTGATGCTCCAAGCCTTCTTGCCCGGGGTGAAGGTAGCGTCGGGGAACTTCTCGGCGAACGGAGCAACGATGTTGCGGTTCGAAGCACGGAGTTCGAGCATGTAGTCGATCTTCTCGTCGGTCATGCCGTTGGGGTTGTAGATGACACCGTCGGGACCCGAGATAGCGATTACCTTGGCACCCAGCTCGGTAGCCTTCTTGGCAGCGCCCCAGGCCACGTTACCGAAGCCCGAGATGGCAACCGTAGCGCCCTCGAGTTTCTTGCCGGCCATGTGCAGCATGTGCTGTACGAAGTAGAGGGCACCGTAACCCGTAGCCTCCGGACGGAGGATCGAGCCGCCCCAGGTCATACCCTTGCCGGTGAGCACGCCGGTGTGGTACTTGCGGGCGAGTTTCTGATACATACCGTTGAGGAAACCGATCTCGCGGCCACCTACGCCCACGTCACCTGCCGGAACGTCGGTATCCACACCGATGTTGTTCCAGAGCTCGGTCATGAAGGCCTGGCAGAAACGCATGATCTCAGCGTCCGACTTGCCGACGGGATCGAAGTCCGAACCACCCTTTGCACCACCCATCGGGAGGGTCGTCAGGGCGTTCTTGAAGGTCTGCTCGAAGCCGAGGAACTTCAGCATCGAGGGGTTCACGGCCTTGTGGAAGCGCAGACCGCCTTTGTAGGGACCGATAGCGCTGTTGAACTGTACGCGGTAGCCGAGGTTGGTCTGAACCTCACCCTTGTCGTCTACCCACGTTACACGGAAGGTAAAGATACGATCCGGCTCAACGATACGCTCAACGATCTTGGCCTTCTCGAATTCGGGGTGCTGGTTGTAAACCTCTTCGATCGACTCCAGAACCTCGCGCACGGCCTGCAGGTATTCGCTTTCGCCGGGATGTTTGCGCTCGAGTTCCGCCATTAAATTCTGTACGTTCATACTACTATAAGTTTTAGTTAGGTTCTAATTCTTAGACAAAAATAAGAAATATTCTTATAGATTGTAACTTTTTCCCGCTTTTTTTTCAAAAAAAACACCACCTTTTTTCCGGCTTCGCATCCGCACGAGCAGCCTTTCGCGTACATCGTATCCATTTTCACCACCCGAGTGTCGGATTCGCCCGTCCGCCGCCCCAGCTCCCTGATCCCCGGCACGATACACCCCCATTCCTATATATATAATACCGTACGCATCCACCGTACCTGCTGTTTCGATCCCGACTCGGCGATTTTTCTGTCCGAAACGTACGTTTACGCCCCGATCCGGTCGGAGAATCTCAGAAAAAATCACTATCTTTGCTAAGATAACATATTTAACATAAACCCTTACGAATGAACTCGGACAAATATATCCTTCAGGAGGTCACCTCCCCCTCCCTCGAACGCGAGTGGCTCGACCTGCCCAAACAGATCTATCGAGGCAACCGCAACTGGGTCTGCCCGCTCGACCCCTCGATCCAGGCCGTCTTCGACCCCAAGAAAAACGAACTCTTCGCCGACGGTGAAGCCATCCGCTGGGTGGCCCGCGACCGGTCGGGCCGCGTCATCGGACGCATCGCGGCCTTCTACAACCGCGAGAAGGCCGCCCTCGAGGAGCAACCAACGGGCGGTTGCGGCTTCTTCGAGTGCATCGACGACCAGGAGGCGGCCAACCTGCTCTTCGACGCGGCGCGCATGTGGCTCGCCAGCCGCGGCATGGAGGCCATGGACGGCCCCGTGAACTTCGGAAACCGCGACTCGTGGTGGGGCCTGCTCGTCAACGGATACGAATTCCAGCCGCTCTACGAAAATCCCTACAACCCACCCTACTACAAGGATCTGTTCGAGAACTACGGATTCTGCAACTACTTCAACCAGCACACCTACATCTGGCGCGTCAACATCTCGGAGACCAACCAGCAGATCTTCGCCCGCGCCGCACACCTCTACGCCACGCCGGGCTACCACATCGAGAACATCGACATGCACAAACTCGAGGAGACGGCCGAGAGTTTCCGCCTGATCTACAACAAGGCCTGGGCGCTCTTCTCGGGCGTGAAGCCCCTCGGGCAGGAGGAGGCGCTGAAACTGATGCACATGCTCAAGCCGATCATCGACCCGCGCATCATCTACTTCGCCTACTTCAACGAGGAGCCCATCGGCTTCTTCATCACGGTTCCGGACCTCAACCGTCTGATCGGTAAATTCAACGGCAAGTTCGGACTGTGGCAAAAGCTGCGCCTGATGTGGGACCTGAAGGTGCGCCGCAGCTGCGACCGCATCTTCGGCATCATCTTCGGCATCGCCCCCGAGTTCCAAGGCAAGGGTGTCGAGTCGGCGATCATGGTCAAGGTGCACGAGTTCCTCGAGCAGACCAAGAACCAGTACAAGACGATGGAGCTGGCCTGGATCGGCGACTTCAACCCCGTGATGAACCGCATGATCGAGACCTACGTCGGCGCCAAGAAGCACAAGATGCACACGACCTATCGCTACCTCTTCGACCGCACGAAGGAGTTCCACCGCTGTCCGCGCCTGGGCGTGAAGCGCCGCGAGTAGGTGCCGGAGGTGCGGCACGCCGTCGCCCCCCCGGAATAGAGAGAGAAAGAGATTAACAAGAACCAATAAAACCTTATAGAACTGCTATGAAAACCACCGTATTCACACAACACCACATCGACGCCGGGGCCAAGATGGCCGAGTTCGCCGGTTACAACATGCCCATCGAGTTTACGGGCATCAACGACGAGCACATGTGCGTGCGCGAGCGCGCCGGCGTCTTCGACGTAAGCCACATGGGCGAAATCTGGGTCAAGGGTCCCCGGGCCCTCGACCTGTTGCAGCACATCACGACGAACAACGTCGCACAGCTCTACGACGGCAAGGTGCAGTACACCTGCATGCCCAACGGCCGCGGCGGCATCGTCGACGACCTGCTGGTCTACCGCATCGACGCCGAGACCTATCTGCTGGTGGTCAATGCCGCCAACATCGAGAAGGACTGGAACCATATCTGCGAACAGGGCAAGGCCTTCGGCATGGAGGCCGGACACGGCAAGCAGCTCTACAACGCTTCGGATGAGATCTGCCAGCTGGCCGTGCAGGGTCCCCTGGCCATGAAGATCGTACAGAAGATGTGCGACGAACCGGTCGAGCAGATGGAGTACTACACCTTCAAGAAGATGAAGGTGGCCGGCGTGGATGCCATCCTTTCGATCACGGGCTACACCGGTGCGGGAGGCTGCGAGATCTACGTGGCCAACGAGGACGGCGAAAAGCTGTGGAAGGCCCTCTGGGAGGCCGGCAAGGAGTACGGCCTGCAGAACATCGGCCTCGGTGCCCGCGACACGCTGCGCCTGGAGAAGGGCTTCTGCCTCTACGGCAACGACATCGACGACACGACCTCGCC
>CALUII010000053.1 GCA_944320665.1 uncultured Alistipes sp.
GTGAGCCGTGCCGAGGCGGCTGCCATCGAAAAGTATATCAACTCAGTCACCGAGACGAAGGAGGCCGTGGACGCCGCATACACTGCGGTATATGTCAATCCGCTCCTCGCGGGCACGGCAAAGTCCAACCTGCAAGCGGCAAAGAGTACGTTCGACACGGCGGTTGCCGATCTGCTTGCGTCGATCCGGACCGCATCGAATGACGGAAAGGCTACGTCCGACGAAAAAAACGACGTAGACGCTAAATACTCCGCATTCAACATTGCATACGGGGCATTCAGCACGAGACTTGAGGAGGCCAACAAGTACATACAAACGGCGATCAACACGACCGCACAAGGGGCCTACCAACTTTCGCAGGAGTTGCAGAATACGGTAAACAACCTCATGGAGTCGATAATCCCCGACTTGCAGAATCAGATTGACAAGCAGATTGTTTCGTACAACGGCGAGGACGTGCCTACGCTCAGCAACTACCCGGCGAATGAGTGGAAGGATGACACGGAACGGGCACGGCACGTGAACGATAATTATGACCGCAAAATAACCGACACTGATGGTAATGTGTCCTATGAGCGTTATAAGTTTACGAATGAGTCCGGAAAGTACAAGTGGGTTCGTATTGCTGACAGTGGGGCTGCGGAGGCACATGCACAAGCTCTTGAAGCCCTCGGCGTCGCCAACGGTAAAAATAAGGTATATTTCGGAGACAGCACGCCCGCTGTGCCGTATAATATTAACGACGTGTGGATCAAAACCGACGGCGTAATATACCTTAGCAATGCCGAGCGGAAAGAGGGAGCCACCGGGGTTATATCGGATTGGCAGATGGTGAATGACGCGCAATTGCGTCAGCGCCAGATGTCGTCGGACGGAGTTATCAGCAAAGAGGAGAAAGCCACACTGAGAAACCGTCTTGTGCAGATGCAGAAGGAGTTCGCATCATATAAGTCGGACGCTACAACATACGGCGTGTCGATCGCGACACTGCAGACGGCATATAATAACCTCACAACGTTCCTCACGGGGACTGTGGCCGTGAACAATGACACGGACACGACGCTCACCACGGCGCAGCACACGACGTACAACACGTATTTCGCGGCCTATGATGCCGAGGTAAGCCGTTTCACGAACCTCGTGGCTGACGCTATTGCGCAGGGGAAAGTGGACGCCGTACAGGTTGGCGGAGTGAACCTGCTGGATGGCTCTCAGACATTGGAATCATGGTACGGTGGAGCGAAAGCGGTGGTTGAGGAATTTAACGGCTATCCGAGCCTGGTGCTGCGCAATGTATCGGGACCGAACTACGGACGCTACACTCCTGTTAAATCCCTTTCCAAAGGGGGTCAATACATGGCCTCTGTGTGGGTTTGGGCTTCGCGGTCGTTGTTGGTGAAGGTGGGACTTGAAGGCAACTCGTTCAACTACACTATCCCGGCCGACAAAACGGAACAATGGATTCGAGTATCGTTTGCGCAGACCAATTCGAACAGCATGTTTGTATGTTACGCCGAGGTGACCACGTCGGACGTAGTCGCATTCCGAAACGCGCAACTCGAAGAGGGGAATAAGTTGACGTCGTGGAAACCTTCAATAGCCGACACACAAACGCAGATTGACAATTTGACGTATCTGAGGACGGTATTTGCCAAAGACGAGACGGTGATTGCCGGAGGTGCGGTTATCGGCTCGTTTGTCGGTGTCAAGAATGATTCCGGCACGGTAGTGGCCGGTTTGGCTGGCAAAGACTTCCTCACGAAGTCGGGCGCAGCGACGTTCGCGGCAGACCTTACGTGTCCGATGTTCTTTGCCGGGGCGACCAGCGCCACGGCGGCAAATAGCGCGTCATACCGAGTGTACGCGGACGGCAGCGTGTTTGCGAATAAGATGACGTTGGAGCAAGGTTGCGTTGTAGGAGGATTCGAAATAAAATCAGCTTATATATCCACTCCTTTGAAAAATAGTTATTACCCGTTAACTTTGTATGCGAGTGGATTGATAGACGTTCGACGAGTAGGAAGTGGATCCGTGACTGGATATACATATTTCGGATGTACGGACGGAACGTCATTTGTCAAGACTACCGACGGCAGATATGCCGGGCTGGCTATGTTCTCAAACAAGAACACCACCCTCGCCGGCATCCTCATAGACATGGAGGACGCCGCTCCTGCGATGGAGATAAGAGGCGGATATGTAAGAGGATTTAGACGGTATACGAAGGATGTATCGGACAATTACACATTATCAAATCTTGATGATGTCATAGTGTTCGGTGCGGCGGCAACGAGGACTATAACCCTACCATCTAATCCAGATGAGTTTCAAGAGTACGAGATTTATAAAATTTTCGGAGGCACGTTAAATATAAATGGGAATGGCAATACAGTTAGGCGTTTAGGGTTTAATGACGCTTCATCTGTTCAATTAACCACTAACTCAGGTGTATGTATCAGATTAAAGTGGCACAGCGTACGAAGCACATGGTATTTAGGTATTTCAAACGGTAAAGAATTATGACAATCGACTTTAAAAATTTCAAGTTGTTCTATGGTCTGGACGATACGTCGTTCCAGATCATAGACTGGCGTAAGGATTTCGCCAACTACCTTTTGTCGCGCATGGGCGGCATTGAGGGCGTAGACCTTGCTCTTCGGGTTCATCGCTCCGATGGACCTGTCGAGTTCTCGGATGAGGAATTCGGAGCGATCAAGGCCGTAGCCGGCCGCAAACTGGAGGAGGGCGGCATCGTGTCGGCCTACTTCTATTCTCTCTGCAATAATGCCGTAGCTCAAGCCTCGGCAACGATCTGATCAGCCGTTGGCCCGACCTGGGCAACTTTTAATCAATCAATCTTACAACGACGACATTCGCGTGACCGGCTCCGCCGCAGTGCTATTTGCCAAACGTCCGGCCGAGGCCGAGGTGATCAACGACATCAACATGGAGTTGACCAACTTCTACTGGATGGCCAAAGTCTGTTACCCGGAATTGAAAGAGCAGATCAATAAGACGCTGCACAGCCGGGATATTCATGCCCACGCAGCGCATATTAACGCATACCCACAGTTCTTCACGCCTGTCGAGCGTGCATGGGCCGTCTGGGCGCTCTGCAAGATGTCGTTCGCCTCGATGATGGACGGGACGTTCGGGTACGACTTCGGGGGAATGATGCCCAAGAAGCTGCGCAATGCGAAGGACGAGTTTACGGAGCAGCTATCTACTCGACTCGAGCGAGTGACGATTGAGAACCGAAATGCCCTCGACGTGATCGCCTGCTATGATTCGCCGGAGGCTTTTCACTTCGTGGATCCGCCCTATGTGAATTCGGATTGCGGCCATTACGAAGACACGTTCAACGAGCAGAATATGGAGCAGCTGCTGAAGCTCCTCGAGACGGTGAAGGGACGGTTTATGCTGACGATGTTCCCTTTCGATATGATCGACCGATACGCCCAGCGTAACGGATGGATCATCCATCGCATAGAGCGAACGATCAGCGCGTCAAAATCGAGCCGTCGCCGACAGGAGGAGTGGATTGTATGTAACTATGAGGGTCGCCACCAGGTAACGCTATTTTAACAGGCAATTGAATCGATAAAAAAACATCGTTCAAAAAGCGGTTAAATGCTGCTTGAACGATGTTTCAACGTGTGCGTGTGTCAAAAAAATTATCACATTTCGTTTTGTATATACAGAGCCATCTAAAAGCACATTTCGTTTTACATTTCGTTACATTTCGTTTTGCCGATTATATCGAGCACGCCTGCAAACCATATGACAGATATCGTCCGTAGGGGCGGTATGTTTTTTGCCCGGCCCTCCACTAAAAACATCGCACCATGCGCATCGTCACACCACTACTGCTATGCACCGCCTTGCTTCTTCTGCTGAACGGTTGCAACTCGCGGCGCCACGCCGCCTCACGAAGACCGGAACCTCTGCGGGTCATAACGGCACCGGCTCGTGCCGACTCCATGCCCGAACGAATGAGTTTCATCGGCTACCTCACTTCCAACTTCAATGCCGTCATCCAACCACGCGTCAACGGATACCTCTCGTCCAAGCGCTACGACAGCGGCATGCCCGTTCGCAAGGGGCAGTTGCTCTTCACGATCGACCCCGTGCAACAATCCACCGCCATGCTTGCGGCCGAAGCCGAACTCGAATCGGCACGCGCCCAGGCCATCGAGGCTCGCAACAACTACGAGCGTGCAGTTCCCCTGGCCCGAATCAACGCCATCAGCCAGGCGCAGCTCGACCAATACACCGCCTCGTACGAAGCGGCACAGGCTGCCGTACGTTCAGCCGAACAGTCGCTCCGGGCTGCGAGACTCGAAGTTGACTACACGAAACTTTATTCACCGATCGATGGTTTCATCGAAAGCACCGCAGCACACGTGGGCGATTACGTCGGCCCGGGGACCCAATTCAGCGTGCTGACGACCATTTCCAACTTCGACACGATGTGTGTCGACGTGGCCATTCCCATGACCCAATATCTTCGCTACGCACGTCCCGACCGATCGCTTTACGAAAACGACGGCCTACTCTCGGACATTCGCCTCACACTGGCCGATAACCGGACCTATCCCTATGCCGGTTTTTATGGTTACACACGCAAGGATGTCTCGAATGATACGGGAACGATCGTTCTCGTCGTGAAATTTCCCAACCCGGCCCTGACACTCAAAGCCGGGCAATTTGCCCGCGTCGAAGCCAACATCGGTGAACTGCAACCCCGCATTATGGTGCCGCAGGAGGCCGTCGAACAGACCCTCGGAGTCAACGCCGTGTGGGTGGTCCGTCCAGACAGTACGGTCGAATACCGCGCCGTGGAACTGGGTGCCCCCGACAGTACGATGTGGGGTATCGTCTCGGGCCTTGCCGCCGGCGAACAGGTCGTGGTGGTCGGTCGGCAGCGACTGACCAATGGAATGAAGGTGGTTCCGCAGCCGCAACCAGAGGTCTAATCTTCCACACGCAGCATCATGGAACGCTTCTTCGTCAATCGCCCCATCTTCGCCATCGCCCTGGCTGTGGCAACCGTATTGCTCGGCGTGGTATCGTTCACGCAGCTTCCGATCGAGCAGTATCCCGACATCACGCCCCCCGTAGTCGAAGTGACTGCCTCGTACGACGGCGCAGACGCCGAGACCGTGAACAACGCCGTCGCCACGCCCATCGCCCAGAGTGTCATGGGCGTAAGCGACATGCTCTACATGCAGGCCACCAGTGCCAACGACGGTTCGATGAATCTTCAGGTGACCTTTGCCATCGGGTCGGATCCCGACCTGGATGCCATCCTCACACAGAACCGCGTAGCGACTGCCACACCCCAGTTACCGGCCAGTGTCACACAGCAGGGCATCACCACGCAGAAGACCATGACCGGCTTTCTGCAGATCTATGCCCTCTACAGCGACGGGCGCTACGACGGGGAATTCCTGTCGAACTACGCCTACATCAACCTCCAGAACGAACTGCTCCGCATCGACGGCGTAGGCAAGGTCAATATCATGGGTGCCGGCGAATACGCCATGCGCATCTGGCTCAAACCCGACGTGATGAAATACTACGGCATCACGATCGACCAGATCAAGTCGGCCGTCGAGATGCAGGGCGGCATCTACCCGGCCGGACAGTTCGGGGCCGAACCGGCTCCGGCCGGCACCATCTACACCTACACGGTGACCCTGCCGGCCCAAATCTCGACGGCCGACGAGTTCGGCGAGATCGTACTCCGCACCACGGCCGAAGGGCAGCAGATCCGCCTGCGCGACGTAGCCGACATCTCGCTCGGCAGCCAAAGCTACGGCGTCAGTTCGCTCTTCGGCGGCGCACCATCGGCGTTGATCGCCATATATCAGGAACCGGGCAGCAACGCCGTCGAGGTTGGTCGGCGGGTCGGCGCCGCAGTCGAACGCATGGCCTCACGTCTGCCCGACGGCATCGACTGCACGGTAGTAGTCGACACCACGCGCAGCATTCAGGCCGGCATCGACGACATCTTCCGCACGCTGCTCATTGCCCTGGCTCTTGTCATCCTGATCATCTACCTCTTCATCCAGGACTGGCGCGCGACGCTCATTCCGCTGGCAGCCATTCCCGTCTCGTTGCTCGGAGCCTTCATCCTCTTTCCGCTGCTGGGCTTCACGATCAACATCATCTCACTGCTGGGCCTGGTGCTGGCCATTGGACTGGTCGTGGACGATGCCATCGTGGTTGTCGAAGCCGTACAGGTCAACATCGCCGCAGGCATGGCGCCACGCAAGGCGGCAATCGATGCCATGCGACAGGTCGCCTCGCCGATCATCGCCACGACAATCGTGCTGCTGGCCGTCTTCATCCCGGTATCGTTCACGGGCGGTATTACCGGACGGCTTTTCCAGCAGTTCGCCATCACGATCGCCGCTTCGGTCGTCTTCTCGACGATCAATGCCCTTACCCTGTCACCGGCCTTGTGCGCCCTGCTGCTTCGCCCACGGCAGGCCCCCACACGGGGATTCTTCGCACGCTTCAACCGCTGGTTCGGCCAACGCACGGACCAATACGAAGGTTTCTGTCGCACGTTTGTCACCCACATGGGGCGCACAGCACTCTTCGTCGGCGCAACCCTCGGCGCCATTGCACTCGTCTGGCACGCGCTGCCCTCAGGCTTCCTCCCGGAGGAGGACCAGGGCTACGTGATGGTCTCGGTCAACACCCCGGCCGCCTCGTCGCTCCAGACGACCCGCCGGGCCATGCTTCAGGCCGACAGCCTCATCCGCGCCACCCCCGGCGTAGCCGCCACCTCATTTGCCGCGGGATTCAACATGATGGCCGGCATTGCCTCGACCGACAGCGGCATTCTCTTTGTCACGCTGGACGACTACGCCGACCGCCGACTGACCGCCATGCAGATCGCCCGACTGATCAACGAACGTCTCTACACCGGTCTGCCAGGGGCCGAATGCTATGCCTTCATTCCTCCGTCAATCCCCGGACTGGGCGTTGCGTCCGGCATCACGGTCGAGGTGCAGGACCTCGAAGGGCGCGGCACACGCTACCTTGCCACCCAAACCGAACGGCTGATCGACTCTCTGCGACGCAATCCGGCCCTGGCCAACGTCAGCACACAATTCAACGCCGAGATCCCGCAACGCCACCTGCGCATCGACAAGGAACAGGCCCTCATCCGCGGCGTGGACCTCGGAACGCTCTATGCCGAACTGACCACCTTCATGGGCGGCTCATATATCAACAACTTCAACCGTTTCGGCCGGCTTTATCAAACCTATGTCCAGGCCGCACCCGACTACCGCATCAATCGCAAGGCACTGGAGACCTACTACATCGAGAACGAATCCGGAGAGAACGTTCCGGTTTCGGCCTTCGTCGAAGTGGTCGATACCGTGGGCGTAGGCTACGTCGCACAGTTCAACCTCCACCAATCGATTACGCTCCAGATCACCCCCGCAGCCGATGCCTCGACCGCCACAGCCATGCAGGCCATCGAACGCACGGCCGACACCGTATTGCCCGACGACGTCTCGATAGCCTGGAGCGGCGTGAGCTATCAGGAGGCCGAGGCCTCGCGTTCGGGTACGGTGGTCTATCTGCTGGCACTGCTCTTCGTCTTCCTGGCGCTGGCCGCCCTCTACGAATCGTGGGGACTGCCGCTGGCCATCCTGCTGAGCGTACCGGTGGCCGTACTGGGTGCGTTGCTCTTTATCGGCGGCGCCCACCTGTTCGAGTCGCACTTTGTGAACGACCTCTACATGCAGATCTCGCTGGTGATGCTCATCGGCCTGGCAGCCAAGAATGCCATCCTCGTGGTCGAGTATGCCGACCGTCTCTTCTTCAACGAAGGCCTCACGTTGATCGAAGCCACGGTCCGCGCCGCACGCATGCGTCTGCGTCCGATCCTAATGACGGCCTTTGCCTTCATCCTCGGCGTGATGCCGCTCATCTTCGCCAGCGGCGTCTATGCCACGGCCCGCAACATCATGGGCATCGCACTGGTCGGTGGCATGCTCTTCGCCACGCTGTTAGGCATCTTCATCTATCCGGCCCTCTACTACCTCGTGGGACGACTCGGCCACTTCGAGCGCCGTCGCACACGTCAAAAAGAACAAGAAGCTGCACAATCATGAACTACCAACGATTATTCCACCCCCTCAGCCTCGTGCTGCCGACGCTGCTCTACGCGGCCTCCTGCTCACCACGCCTCTACGAACCGCGGATCGACGTGCCCAACGACTATATCCATGCCCCCCTTTCGCCGCAATCGGCCTCTTCGGCAGACAGCCTGCCTCCGGGCGACTCGCTCTGCTGGTGGCACCTGCTCAACGATTCGGAGCTGAATCACCTCATCGCAACGGCTCTGGCGTATAACCGCGACCTGCAATCGGCTGCCTCACGCGTGCTGCAGGCCCAGGCACAACGGGCCGTAACCCGTGCCCAGTTTCTCCCATCCGTAGGGCTGGGTGTAGAGGCCGGAGCCAACTATACGTCCGAAACTCGAATTGTCCAGAACTACGCCATCGAACCCGCACTCACCTGGGAACTCTCGCTGTTCGGAGCCTTGCGACACGCTTCACGTGCGGCGCAAGCCCAGATTTTGGCCAGTGAATGGGCCTATCGCGGAGTGCAACTCTCGCTGACGGCCGAAGTGGCCACCACCTACTACACCCTGCTGCAATACGAAGGCGATCTGGCGATCGCCCGCCGCAGCTACGACCTGCGACGGCAGTCGGCCGCACTGATCGACTCGATGTTCCACTACGGCATGTCGGACGGCGTAGCCCTCGAACAGGCCCGCAGCCTGGTCTACAGCGCTGCGGCCGACATCCCGCAGTATCGTCGTGCCGTAGAACAGACCCGGCTTACACTTGGCACATTGCTTGGCCTCACGCCCGAAGCCGCCGACACGTTGTGCCGCAACAGCCGGCTGCAACCCGATCGCCTGCCCGAGGAACTGCCTGCGGGGCTTCCGGCCGAACTGCTCACGCGGCGCCCCGACCTGATGCAGGCCTACTACACCATGGAAGCAGCGGCTCATGAGGTAGGTATTGCCCGTGCGGCACGATTCCCGTCAATTTCGCTCACGGGCCGTGGCGGCGTCATCAGTCAGACCCTACAGGGCCTCACCTCGGGCGATCCCTGGGGCTGGAGCGCTCTCGGTTCGCTCACCCAACCGCTCTTTGCTTTCGGCAACCTGCGCCGCAAGGAACAAATCGCACGTGAAAACTACCTCCAAAGCGCCAAAAGTTACGAACAGAGCGTAATCGAAGCCCTGGCCGAGGTCGAGAAAACCCTCACCGCAGTCAATACCTACCGCCAACAGGCCCGCCGCTCCACGCAATTGGTCGAAGCCAATCAACGCATCGCACGCATGACACAGGCCCTCTATCTGAGCGGACTGTCCGACTATCTGGACGTGATCGACGCCGAACGCAGCCTCTACACCTCGCAGATGGAGTGGATCAACCTCGCAGCCGAACGCTACATGGCTTGGATCGCACTGTGCAAGGCATTGGGCGGCGGATGGTGAAATACCTACAAATGGGGATACGCCTTTCGGACGGATTCACTATCTTTGTGGTCAAAATATACACAAAGCACTATGCGTCTTTCCGAACTCAAGACGGGCGAATCGGCCACCATCCTCAAGGTCGCAGGCCACGGCGGATTTCGCCGCCGCATCATGGAGATGGGATTCGTACGCGGCCAGCGCGTGGAAGTAATCCTCAATGCCCCGCTCCGCGACCCGATCGAATACAGAATCATGGGATACGACATCTCGCTGCGGCGCAGCGAGGCCGAAATGGTGGTGGTCGTTCCCAACGAGGAGGCCGAACAATATCGCCTCTATCGTTCGGTCACCGAACAACACGCCCTAACGCACCCGACCTCGGAGCCCGTCGGGTTGCACGAATGTGCCGCATGCGGCGACGAGATGCCTCCGCTGCATCCTCATGCCGAGACGTCAACCCCCCATCCGGGCGATCCCGAAACGATCTATGTCGCGCTGGTCGGCAACCCCAACAGCGGCAAGACCTCGCTCTTCAACGCCATCTCGGGCAGCCACGAGCATGTGGGAAATTACAGCGGCGTGACGGTCGATGCCAAACGCGGTTCGACCCTCTACAAGGGGTATCGGTTCGAAATCACCGACCTGCCGGGCACTTACGCCCTTTCGGCCTATACGCCCGAGGAGCGCTACGTCCGACGTCATCTGGCCGAGGAGATGCCCGATGTGATCATCAACGCCGTCGTCGCCTCGAACCTCGAACGCAACCTCTATCTGACCACCGAACTGATCGATCTGAGTCAACGCATGGTCGTGGCTCTGAACATGTTCGACGAGTTGGAATCCAGCGGCGCACGACTCGACTACGAAAATCTGGGACGCATGATGGGCGTTCCGATGGTTCCGGTCGTAGCCCGCAGCGGGCGCGGTGTCAGCGAGCTGCTCGACACGGTGATCGACATCTATGAGAACCGCGACAACCGCGTGCGCCACATCCACATCAACGAAGGCCCCGTCATCGAGGAGAGCCTCCATGAACTCAACGGCGACCTGAGCGCTCACCGCCAGCAATTGCCACACTACTTCCCGCCGCGATACTTCTCGCTCAAACTGCTCGAACGCGATGCACAGGTTGAGGAGATTCTCCGGTCGTGTGAGCGTTATCCCCAATGGGCCGCCATCCGTGACCGCGAAGCCAAACGCATCGAAGAGGCCCTTGGCGAGGATGTCGAAACGGCACTGGCTAACCGCAAATACGGATTCATTGCCGGAGCCCTGCGCGAGACCTACTCCCCCGGCCCACAGGAAGAGAGCACCGTTACGGACACGATCGACGCCTTCGCCACACACAAACTCTGGGGTTTCCCGATCTTCTTCTTCCTCATGTGGCTGATGTTCTACTGCACGTTCCACATCGGAGCCTACCCACAGGAGTGGATCGAAACGGTCGTCGGATGGATTGGCAGCGGCATCGAGGCATGGATTCCCGACGGCACGCTCAAGGATCTGCTCGTCGACGGCATCATCGGCGGCGTGGGCAGTGTCATCGTCTTCCTGCCACAGATCATGATCCTCTACCTCTTCATCTCGTTCATGGAGGATTCGGGTTACCTGGCCCGCGCGGCCTTCATCATGGACCGCGTAATGCACCGCCTCGGTCTGCACGGCAAGTCGTTCATACCGCTGATCATGGGTTTTGGCTGCAACGTCCCGGCAATCATGGCGACGCGCACGATCGAAAGCCGCAGCAGCCGACTGATCACCACGCTCATCACGCCATTCATGTCGTGCAGCGCACGCCTGCCCATCTACCTGTTGCTGGCCGGAACGTTCTTCCCGGCACACGCCGGATGGGTACTCTTCGGGCTCTACGTACTGGGTATTCTGATGGCCATGATGACCGCCCGGCT
>CALUII010000054.1 GCA_944320665.1 uncultured Alistipes sp.
GGAGGCTTCGTTGAGAATCGTTTTGGTATCCATACTTCTGTCTTCTGTGTATTTTTATTATGTTATTTGTTCAGTTCGTTGCATTCGTCCTCGATCGTCTGCACCAGGCGGTCGAACTCCGCGGGCACGTATCCCACCGTCGAAGCGGCCACGCGGCCATCCGCCGCCACCACGAAACAGCGCGGCACATATTCCGAGGCATAGCGTCCGAAAACCGACTCCTCGGGATCGAGCGCCACGGGGAAATCATACCCCCGCTCCGCACAGAATGCCGCAACCGCCTCGCGGGACTCGCCACGCGACACGGGCAGCAGCACGAAATTACGATCCGCAAAACAAGGCACCACCTCATTCGCGATACGCTCCATCTCGGTCCGGCAATGCGGGCACCAGGTGGTCCAGAAGGTGAGCAGCACCACCTTTCCGCGCAGGTCGGCGAGCGTCACGCGGGTTCCATCGAGCATCTCGACCGTGAAGTCCGGCGCCGGAGCACCCACTTCGACGCGGGTGGTTGCAGCCGCCGAGCCGCTGCCGCCGCACGACGGCAGCAGAAACAGCGCCACCAGAATGGCCACAATGGCCACAAGCATGATCCACAACGAGGTGTTGCTCTTCTTGCGTTTGCGTGTCGAATCAATCATGGGACGGCTACTGTTTTACGAGGGTACCGATGGGTTCACCGGCCAGCACCCTGGCCAAGTTGCCCGGCGTATCCATGTCGAAGACCACGATATCGAGGCCGTTCTCGCGACACAACGTGAAGGCCGTCAGGTCCATCACCTTCAACTTGCGCTCGTAGACCTCATCGAACGTAATCTCATCGAACTTGCGCGCTGCAGGGTCCTTCTCGGGATCGGCCGTGTAGACGCCGTCGACACGCGTACCCTTGAGCAGCACGTCGGCCTCGATCTCGATGCCGCGCAGCGCCGCTGCCGAGTCGGTCGAAAAGTAGGGATTCGACGTACCGCCGCCAATGATCACCACGTAGCCCTGCTCCATGTACTCGAGCGCACGGGCCTTCGAGTAGTATTCGCCCACGGGCTCCATGCGGATCGACGTCAGCACCTTGGCCTTCACGCCGTTGTCCTCGAGGGCCGACTGCAGCGCCAGCGAATTGATGATCGTGGCGAGCATCCCCATCTGGTCGCCCTTCACGCGGTCGAAACCGCGTTTCGCCCCCGTGAGGCCACGGAAGATATTTCCTCCCCCGATCACGATGCCGATCTGCACGCCGGAGGCCTGCATGTCGCGGATCTGTTCGGCATAGGACTGCAAGACCCCGGTGTCGAGGCCGTATTTCTGCGCTCCCTGGAGCGATTCACCGCTCAATTTAAGGAGGATTCTGCGATACTTCATAAACGATTGTTTCCTTTTGTTTTGCGAAGATAGGGATTTTTCCCGAAATAATTGCATTTTTATCCCTATCTTTGCGCTGCCATGACAGCGAAAGGAACCATCCTGCTCGACAAGATAAACACCCCGGACGAGCTCAAAAAGCTCTCTCTCGATGAATTGCGACGCTACTGCGACGAGCTGCGCCACTACATCATCGAGCAATGCTCCGTCAACCCGGGCCACCTGGCCTCGAGTCTGGGTGCCGTCGAGCTTGCCGCCGCCCTTCACTACGTCTTCGACACGCCGCACGACCGGATCGTCTGGGACGTTGGCCACCAAACCTATGCCCACAAAATCATCACCGGCCGTCGCGAGGCCTTCCGCCACAAACGACAGCTGGGCGGCATCAGCGGCTTCCCGCGCATGTGCGAAAGCCCCTACGACGCCTTCGGCGGCGGGCACGCCTCGGTCTCGATCTCGGCAGCCTTCGGTATGGCCAAGGCTGCCGAACTGCGCGGCGAGAAACAACGCACCGTAGCCGTGATCGGCGACTCGGCCATGACCGGCGGACTGGCCTTCGAAGGGCTCAACAACGCCGGCGCCAGCCAGCGCACCAACCTGCTCGTGATCCTCAACGACAACGACATGGCCATCGACAAGGCCACGGGCGCCCTGCGCAACTACCTGGTCAAGATGTCGACCTCGGTGCACTACAACCACTTCAAACAGCGGCTCTGGTGCCTGCTGTCGCACACGCCGCGGCTGCTGCGCTTCTGCCAGAAAACGGGCAATGCCATCAAACACGGCCTGCTGAACAAGAGCAACCTCTTCGAGAGCCTCAACTTCCGCTACTTCGGTCCGGTCGACGGCCACGACCTGAAGGAGCTCGTCCGCGTGCTGACCGTGCTGAAGGATATCGACGGACCGAAGCTGCTCCACGTCATAACCGTCAAGGGCAAAGGCTACCGTCCGGCCGAATGCGACCAGAGCGTATGGCACGCTCCGGGCAAGTTCGACCCCGAAACCGGCGTGCGTATCGCCTCGGGCCAGGGTCCGGCCAAATACCAGGAGGTCTTTGGCGAGACGCTGCTCGACCTGGCGCGGCTCGACCGACGCGTCGTGGGCATCACGCCGGCCATGGCCTCGGGCTGCTCGATGAACATCCTGCAGAAGGCAATGCCCGAACGGGTCTTCGATGTCGGCATTGCCGAGGGGCACGCCGTCACCTTCTCGGCCGGACTGGCCGCCAACGGCATGCGTCCCTTCTGCAACATCTATTCGTCGTTCGCCCAGCGGGCCTACGACAACGTAATTCACGACGTCGCGCTGCAACATCTTCCGGTCGTACTCTGCCTCGACCGCGGCGGCCTGGTCGGCGAGGACGGAGCCACACACCACGGCGTCTTCGACCTGGCGGCCTTCGCCCCCGTGCCCAACCTGACGGTAGCCGCTCCGATGAACGAATCGGAACTGCGCAACATGATGTACACGGCACTCGAAGCTGCAACCCCCTTCGTGATCCGCTATCCGCGCGGTGCCGGAGTCGGGGCTCCGTGGCGCAACGAGCCCTTCACGGCGTTGCCGATCGGCCGGGGACGCCGCCTGCGCGAGGGCGAAGAGGTCGCACTGCTCACGGTCGGAACGACGGGCAATGCGGCAGCCGAGGCGGCCGAACGGGCCGCCGCCGAGGGCATCTCGGCAGCCCACTACGACCTGCGCTATGCCAAACCGCTCGATGAAGAGCTGCTGCATGAAGTGGGCAAACGATTCCATCGGGTGATTACCGTCGAGGACGGATCGATTCGCGGCGGTGTGGGCGAAGCCGTGGCCGCCTTCTTCTGCGAACATGGCTACGACACCCAGGTCACGACACTCGGCATCGGCGACGTGTTCGTCGAACACGGCACACCGGCCCAACTCCAGGCGCTGTGCGGCTACGATACCGAAGGCATCCTGCGGACGCTGCGGGAACTCCGCTGATTCACGGGAAGAGATTTTTCAGGCGCCGGAAAAGGGCGCGAAGGGCAGTCCGGCACAATATCTGCGATGTGCATCTGAAAAACCAAGCACATCATGATCCGTTACATGCTTACACTGATTTTCGTGGGACTGCTGCTCACCGGCTGGGCCTGCGGCCGCGGCACGGACAACATCGACCGACAGACGGTCCAGACCTTCGACTTGTCGCGCTTCCTGGGCGAATGGTACGAAATCGCCCGTTACGACCACCGCTTCGAGCGGAACATGGAGGAGGTACGCGCCATCTACCGACTCAAGGAGAACGGGCGCATCGAGGTAATCAACAGCGGACTCGACCCCAAGACCGGAACCCGCAAAACGGCCATCGGCAAGGCCCACACTACGGACCAACCCGGACGGTTGAAGGTCTCGTTTTTCTGGATTTTCTACTCCGACTACAACATTCTGGCCCTCGGCGAGGCCTACGACTGGGCGCTCATCGGCAGCCGGTCGGCCGACTACCTGTGGATTCTGGCCCGCACGCCCCAACTGCCAGCCGCCACCCTGGATCATATTCTGCAACTGGCCCGCGAACGGGGATACGATACCTCGCGGCTGATCTTCGTCCGCCAGACCTCCGCACCGGTTCAGCCGGCCGGGACCCCGGCGTCGGCCACCCGGACCGACGCTCCGGACCACCGTCCGTAAGCCGCAGCAGGCGGGAGAGTCTATTTTATCGGTTCGACATGGATGGCGACCAACGTACCCTCGCCAAAACGCGCACGCAGGCGACGCTCAATGGCCACGGTCAATTCGTGGGAATGCGCCACGCTCATATCGCCCGCCATCCGCACGTGCACCTCGATGGCAATGATGCTGCCGATGCGGCGCGTACGCAGGTTGTGCGGATCATGCACCTCGGGATCCGCCTGCACGATCCGCAGGATCTCCTCCTCGGTTTCGGCCGGAAGCGACTGTTCGAGCAGTTCGCCGATGCCGGTTCGTATGAGGTCAAAGGCGATCTTGAAGATGAAGACGGCCACGATCAGCGCCGCCACCGGGTCGGCAATACGCCATTTGGCCCCCAGAAAATAGGCACACCCGATACCGGCCAGGGTCCCGAGTGACGACATGGCATCGCTGCGGTGGTGCCAGGCATTGGCCACCACACTCGGGCTTTGAATCTGGCGTCCCACCCGCACCGTATAACGATAGAGTAGCTCCTTGACCACAATCGACACCGCGGCAGCCACCAGCGCCACAGCCCCCGGACGCGGAAGCATGCCGCCGTCGAGAACGATCCGGATGCGTTCGATGCTGTCGATCAGGATCCCGGCGCCAACCAGGCCCAGGGCCAGGCTGATGATGATCGTCGCCAGGGTTTCGTACTTTCCGTGGCCGTAGTCGTGGCCCGGATCGCGGGGTTTGGCCGAGATCCGCGCAAAGGCAATCACCACCACGTCGGTGGCCAGATCGGAGAGCGAGTGTACGGCATCGGCAATCATGGCACCGCTTCGTCCGAGCAGGCCGGCCGCCAGTTTAAGCAACGACAAGACGAGATTGACCACGAAACCGACCAAGGTGACGTGATAAATTTTACGTTTCCGGATCTCTGCTTCACTCGACATAATCACACACAGTTTTTATCCATTTAACGAGAGTCAAAAGTACAAAAAAATCGCTCCGCATACGCCCGAAAATCGGGATCCGTTCAAAAAAACGGTTCGTTTTCGACCGGGCCTCGGAGGGCAGGTCCCTGCACCGTCCAGACCTTCTCCCAAACGATCGGGGGAAACCACCCGTGTGGTTTCCCCCGATCGTTTAACTCACCGGCTACGGCGCGCCATCAATAGCTGCGGGCGAAGAGCACGCGGCGATGCGACGGACGGCCCGAGTAGATGCAGACACCCTCCTCGTCGACGGCGTCGATCGGGATGCAGCGGATCGTAGCCTTCGTAGCCTCCTTGATAGCCACCTCAGTCTCGATCGTACCGTCCCAGTGGGCCGAGATGAAGCCGCCCTTCTCGTCGAGGACGCGCTGGAACTCCTCCCACGTATCGACCCGCGTAATCATCGAGTCGCGGAAAGCCACCGCCTTGCGGTAGATATTCTTCTGGATCTCGTCCATGAGAGCCACGATGCGGTCCGCAAGACCTTCGAGCGAGACGGTCTCCTTCTCGAGCGTATCGCGACGTACGAGTTCGATCGTCCCGTTCTCCAGATCGCGCGGCCCCATGGCCAGACGCACGGGCACACCCTTCAGCTCGTACTCGGCGAACTTGAAGCCCGAACGTACGTTGTCGCGGTCGTCGATCTTCACGCTGAGCCCCTTGGCACGCAGTTCGGCAGCCAGAGCGTCGAACTTCTCGAGGATGGCGGCCATCTGCTCCGGCCCCTTGTAGATGGGAACCATCGCCACGTGGATCGGTGCCAGTTTCGGCGGCAGCACCAGACCGTTGTTGTCCGAGTGGGCCATGATGAGCGCACCCATCAGACGGGTCGAAACGCCCCACGACGTAGCCCACACGTATTCGAGCTTGCCCTCCTTGTTGACATACTGCACGTCGAAGGCCTTGGCGAAATTCTGACCGAGGAAGTGCGACGTACCGCTCTGCAGCGCCTTGCCGTCCTGCATGAGCGCCTCGATGGTGAGCGTATCCTCGGCACCGGCAAAACGCTCGTTGGGTGACTTGTGGCCCACGATCACGGGCAGCGACATCCACTCCTCGGCGAAACGCTGATAGACGTGAATCATCTTCTCGGCCTCGGCAATGGCCTCCTCACGCGTGGCGTGGGCCGTGTGGCCCTCCTGCCAGAGGAACTCGGCCGTACGCAGGAACAGACGCGTACGCATCTCCCAACGCACCACATTGGCCCACTGGTTGCAGAGGATCGGCAGATCGCGGTAGGACTGGATCCAGTTCTTGTAGGTATTCCAGATGATGGTCTCCGACGTAGGACGCACGATCAACTCCTCCTCGAGCTTGGCATCAGGGTCGACCACCACGCCCTTGCCCTCGGGATCATTCTTCAGACGGTAGTGCGTCACCACGGCGCACTCCTTGGCAAAGCCCTCGACGTGATGCGCCTCCTTCGAGAAGAAGGATTTCGGAATGAAGAGGGGGAAATAGGCATTCTGGTGGCCCGTCTCCTTGAACATCTTGTCCAGGGCGTCGTGCATCTTCTCCCAGATTGCGTAGCCATAGGGTTTGATCACCATGCATCCGCGTACGGCCGAATTCTCGGCCAGACCGGCCTTCACCACCAGGTCGTTGTACCACTGCGAGTAGTTTTCGTCGGACTTGGTGAGGTCTTTGAGCTCCTTTGCCATATCAGTTATGTTGTTCGTTTTTTGATGATTCGATTTCGACTCGCAAAGGTAGTAAATATCTTCCACAATTCAGAATGCTGCGGCCGGAATCGGTGCACGATATCCGAAAAAAAGCGCAACACCGCCTGCATGGGAACGTTTCCGTGCGAGGTGTTGCGCTGCGTGTGCACAATGCATGCCGCGGGCGGGCGGGATCAGAACCGGAAGCCGAGCGTCAGTGCAATGAAGTGGCGCGTATAGTCCGTATCGAAGAGTCCGCTGTAGGTCATCATGCTGCCCGTGTCGACATTCCGGCTGAAGAAGAGCTGATAGGAGGTCTGCTGCTCGGCCACATACTGGTAGGCCAGATCGAGCGTCACCACACGCGAGAGGTTCACGCCCACGCCGGCCGAGACGAGCCAGCTCTCGGTCAGATGGGGAGCTCCGATGTAGAGTTTCTCGTTCTTGAAGGCCGAGCTCATGTAGGCACCGCCGACACGCAACGCCAGCCGCGGCACGGGCATCAGTTCGATGCCGGCACGCACCGTATTCGTGCCGCAGAAGTTGGCCTTGAACTCCTGCTTGTAACTCTCGGGATAGATCATGAAGTTAGGGTCCGAATAGGGGACATTCTTCACGCGGATGCCGTTGTACCAGTCGCGCTCGTAATCGACCGTGACGAGGGCCACGGTACCGAACGAATACGAGGCGCCGAACATCAGACGCGTCGGCGAGACGAAATCCCAGCTGTTCTCGGCCTCGTCGGAGACGACGGGAGTCCAGTCCCGATTGACCTGCGATTCGCCGGTCTCGTTGTTGTAGAGGCGCGACTCGATGTCACCCGCATAGCTCCGGTCGAGCGAATAGAAGGTCGGCGTATGGAACGCCACGCCCAGGCGCAGACTCGGCGTCGGACGCACGATGACACCCAGCTTGAAATTGACGCCGCTGCCGTCGAGCACCGTCTGCTGATAGAGGCCCGCGTAGTTGAGCTGCGTGCGGATGTACTCCCCGCGGCTGTTCACGGCAGCCGTCGGATTACCCGCCGCATCGACATAACCATACTCCTCCTGATAGTAGACATTCGTCCGCTTGTGCACGCTCTGGAAGCCGAGCGTTGCGCCCACGTAGACGATGTTGTTGATGTTGGCTCCGAGCGAGAAGGAGAATTCATTGATCGAACCGCTCTGCACCACCTCGTTCGAGTGAAGGATCGAGGCATTGCTGCCGATGCAGTCGGGGACCCACATCGGATTGCCCTCCGAATCGGTATAGGAACTGATCATGTATCCGTTGTATCCGAGCACCGCCGGCCAGAAGTAGGGATTCACTCCGCTGTATCCCAGCGCACCGGACTCACCGGGAAAGATGCCGTTCTGCCCG
This sequence comes from uncultured Alistipes sp., assembly GCA_944320665.1. Classification (GTDB taxonomy): domain Bacteria; phylum Bacteroidota; class Bacteroidia; order Bacteroidales; family Rikenellaceae; genus Alistipes. The sequence continues at coordinate 7,988 of CALUII010000054.1, forward strand.
AGCTGCTGCCCGAAGACATCGGCAATGGTAGGCATCAGTTGCGTGGGGTTGGCGGGGTCGTAACGCGACTCGGCCGAGAACGAATAGCGGCGATTGAAGTCCGCCACGCGGTTCATGCCGAGTCCGAGCGTCAGACTGGTCAGCGAGGTGGAGGCATTCTTATAGAGGTTGATGGCCACACCGACGTTGGCCATGGCGAAGCGGGTCTTGTTGTTGCCCGTGTAGGGCATCGTCCCGGGAGTCTCGGAGCCCGTCACGGAGAGGATGGGCGTGAGGGTGATCTCGTTGCTCTGGTACATGCCCAGACCGGCCGGATTGACCGCAATCGAGGTCATGTCACCGCCCAGCGAGGTGAAGGCCCCGCCGAGAGCCATGCCGCGGGCCGTACCGAAGGGATGCGGCCGCGACAGGTCGGCGAAATCGCCGCTCATCATCAGGTCGTGGTCCAGCACCGAACCGCCGAAAGTCAATTGTGCCCGCGACGGGAGTGCCGCCACGCAGAGGGCCGCCGTCAGGGCGACCATACCTATCCATCGTTTCATACGAATCACTTTTTATTCCGATCATTCATTCACGCCGCTCCTCTACGGGGTCATTCAACCGCCGTATCGGTCGTTCCGGAGTGGCCAGTCCATCCTTCGGATTCGCCGCAAGGCATACGGCTTCACCGGTTCTCCTCCCCGTCTCCCGGCGGCTCGGGCCCGCGCAGGGTGCCGCAGATCAGCGTCCTCCGAAGCCGCGGCTGCCACCCGACGAACTGCCACCGCGCGAACCGCCGCCCGAGCTGCCGCCACGCGAGCCGCCGCCCGACCCGAACGAGCCGCTGCCGAAGGATGAGGTGCGTCCCGGCGAGTAGCTGTTGTTATTGTTGTTACGCGGCGGCGTATAGGTGTTGTTGTTGCGCTGCGGCGTATAGGTATTCCGATTCGACGACCCCACGGTCGAACTGCCCCGGTCGTAGACGCGGCTGCTCGAATTCGTGCGCCCGCCCGACTGATAGTAGGTCCGGCCGCTGCCGATGCCGCTGCCGCGCGACACGGTACCGCTGCCATAGCGTCCGGCCGCCCCTCCGGGACGATAGCGTGTTCCGGTCGACGTCGTTCCCGGGCGATAGCGCGAAGCGCTGCCTCCGCCGGCCAGTCGGTAGTTGTGCGGACGTGCCGGCGCATGCGGGCCCCACCACCCTCCGTGGTGCGGCGGACAGCACGGTCCCCACCAACCCGGACCATACCACCAAGGATTGTACCACGGACCGTACCAGGGGTTGTAGTAGGCCCAGCCCCAGTCCCACCACGAGTAGTGCGGATAGCCCCACCAGGCATACGACGGAGCGACGCCGAAACCGAAGTACCATCCGCCGTTGTAGACGGTCAGACCTCCGCCCCAGGATCCGAACATCGAGGTGATGTATTTGGGTTCGACCCAGACCTGATCGCCCATGACGACGACGTTGTAGAAGGCCGGGTCGTAGGCCGACAGATAATAGACCGTCGGGCTGTTGTACTGCAGTTCGAAGTAGCTGGCCGGCAGCCGATAGGTCTCCGATTCGAAACCGCGCAGACGACGGGCATAGGCGCTCTCGTAATCGTCGGCCAGGATGCTTCCGAAGCCTTCGTCCGCATCGTAATAGGCCTCCTCGGCATTACGCGCCCGGGCCTCGGCCAACAGGGCCTCCCATTCGGCCTGACGCGCTTCGGCCTCGGCCTTCCGAGCCTCAGCCTTGGCCTTCTGCTCCTGGGCAATGGCCGTACGGTCGTGCACGACGTAGAGGTCGCTCCAGGCATTGAAGCCGCTCTCGGCGCGATACCAGGCCGACGAGCATCCGCTCAACCCCGCGATCAGGGCCGCCAGCGCAAGGATATTTGCAACTCTTTTCATAGATTCCGATCTTATTTCACAGTCACACGGGGAAACGCTCGCCCCGCTATTTGCCAAACGGAAAGCGGAGGTGATTTCGTATCTCCACCCTAATAAACGGTGGAGCGCCCCAAAGGCTGCATGCGGCGGCCGCAAATCGACCGTCTGCGGGCATCGGGTCCGGATGCCGGCACCGCCTTTTCGGGCGAATTGGAGGCGTTCCCACTCAAACAAAGATACAAATATTTCGTGATTCGGCACGATTTTTCGGAAAATGCAGATTTTTTTTGTCGGAATTGCATGGAAATAAAAAAATATGTCTATATTTGCACACCGAAATCTCAAGGAGAGATGCCGGAGTGGTCGATCGGGCCGCACTCGAAATGCGGTGTACGGGCAACTGTACCGGGGGTTCGAATCCCTCTCTCTCCGCCAGAGGATGAGGATGTTACAACGAGTAACATCCTCATTTTGTTTTAGTTGCGCATCTAACTGTTTGATTGTTTGTCCGTTCAGCGTCCCTTTTTTGCTGAATATGACTACTCCAGGACGGCAAACAACTGATTATCAACAGGCAAATATCCACCTAATAGACATCTTGCGGTAACCTGTTCGTAACCGC
>CALUII010000055.1 GCA_944320665.1 uncultured Alistipes sp.
CCGCAGCGGCCAGACCTACTACCTGCACCTTGAACTGGGGCAGCCGACCGACGCCGTCATCAGCCCGCGCGGGGCGTTCTACCAGTCGACGGGCGGGGCGTGGATCTACGTCCTGGCACCCGAGGGCAACCGCGCCTACAAACGCCAGATCCGCATCGGACGCCAGAACCCGCAGTACTACGAGGTACTCGAGGGGCTGGAGCCGGGCGAGCGCGTCATCGTCTCGGGCTACGAAAACTACGGTGCCAACGACGTGCTGATTCTCAACCAATAGAGCCATGAAGATAGCTTTCCACAACTTTCTCACCACACTGCGGCGTTACAAGGCCTCGTCGCTGCTCAACATCGTCGGGCTGACGCTCGCCTTCACGGCCTTCTACGTCATTCTGGTGCAGGTGCGCTGGGAGATGACCTTCAACCGCGCCATCCCCGACGCCGAACGCATCTATCTGGTGGCCCCACTCTCACCGTTCGACGAAACACGACTCTCGATCAATACGCCGCGCCCCGAGGGGGAACAACTTATCGTCCGTGCACCGGAGATCGAGGCCGGAGGCTGCATACGTCCCTGGCGCTGGGAACAACCCATATGGATACGCCGGGGCGGTGATCTGCTCCGCCTTCAGGCTTCGTTCAACGAGGTATCGGCCGGTTTTATCGAAACCCTGAATTTGCAGGCATTTGAGGGCGACCTTAAAGCGCTCAGGCAGCCCAACACTGTGGCTCTGGCGCGTTCGCAGGCCGAACGGCTCGGACTGCGCGTCGGCGACGTGCTCTGGTTCGGCAACGAAGAGAACCAACGTCCCGAGGTACAAAAGGAAGTGGTGGCCCTCTACGAGGATTTCCCGACAAACAGCTCCTTTGCCCGTATCGTCGGATTGCAGGATGTCGGCGACCAGGACCTTGATGCTCCGAACAACTGGAATGACTGCTATTTTGTCCGCCTTCACAAAGGGGCCAACCCCGAAACGGTTGCAAGACTTTGGTCCGACCTCCATCTTTCGATCAACCGCGACTACCTTGAACGCATGTCCTTGATTTGGGGAGAGGAGATCAGCGAAGAGGAACTGAACGATATGCGCGACTGCAAGTTGATTTCACTCGACAAGCTCTATTTCAACCGACAAATCGACTCCATATCGGACGCTTTCCCCGTAGGATCTACCACGCTGACCTACTCGCTGCTGAGCGTCGCGGTGCTCGTCATCCTGATCGCCCTGATCAATTTTGTCAACTTCTTCTTCGCTCTCGTGCCCGTGCGGCTGAGGTCGGTCAACATTCTCAAGGTCTTCGGCGCACCGACCCGCTCGCTGCGTTTCAGTTTCCTGTTTGAGGCCTTCGGATTCATGCTCCTGGCGCAACTCTGTGCCTGGTATGTAGCCATCGCGCTGAAAGGCACCGAGTTCGCGTCGTATGTCAGCAGTTCGCTCGCGCTGAGCGACAACCTCTCCGTGCTGGGCATCTCGCTCGGCGTTTCGCTCGTGGCGGCGCTCGTCGCCGGAAGTTTCCCGGCGTGGTACATCACCTCGTTCAACCCGGCAATAGCCGCCAAAGGGTCGTTCGTCGGTTCGACAGCCGGGCGCCGCTTCCGCACGGCACTGCTCGGCGTGCAGTTCATCGTCGCGATCGGACTGATCGTCTTCTCGGTCTGCACGCTGATGCAACAGCGTTATGTGCGGCGCTTCGACCTGGGCTTCGATCACGAACAGGTGCTGACCTTCTATTTCCCCTCGTCGAAACTCTCCGATCCCGATTCGTTCGATACGTTTGCCTCCTCATTGCAGGCTGATCCGCAAATCGCTGGCGTTACAGCCTCCGGAAACCGCTTCGTAGCAGAAGCCATCTCGGTCTTCGGGCGCAAGATCAACGATGAAGAGGTCAGTATTCACGTACGTTTCGTCCGCAGCAATTTCCTCGATGTGCTGGGCATTCCGCTCCTGGCCGGCGAGGGTTTCAAACCCGAACACGACCGGGATTCGACGGCTCGCTTCATCGTCAACGACCTGCTCGCCCGCAAAGGTCTCAAGGTCGGCAGCAAACTGGACGAGGGTGAGGTGATCGGCATCTGCCCCGACATCCACTACCGACCGTTGCAATATCCGACCGAACCGTTCGCCTTCGTGACGGGGACCTATTGGGAAACGCGCATGTCCCGTTTTTACGTACGCCTGGCCATCGGGTTCGACCTCGATGCAGTCTGCGAGGGAATCCGGGAGAAGGCCCGCACATTCGATCCGGGAAGCGAAGTCTTCGACTTCAAGTTCTTCGACGAGGAGATCAACGCCCAGTATGCCCGCGAACAACGCATCACGACCATCGTCGGCCTCTTCACGGTGCTGGCCGTCGTCATCGCCCTGATGGGGGTCTTCGGCATCGTGCTCTTCGAAACGCAGCACCGCCGCCGCGAGGTGGCCATCCGCAAGGTCATGGGCGCCACTACACGGGAGGTGCTCCGCCTCTTTAACCGCCGCTACGTCCTGCTCGTTACGGTCAGCTTTCTCCTCGCCGCGCCGGTCGGCTACTGGGCCGTCGACCGCTGGTTGGGCGCGTTTGCCTACCGCGTGCCGATTCGCTGGTGGGTATTCGTCGCAGCCTTTGCCGTGGTGCTTCTCGTTACGGTCGCCACGGTCACCTTCTGCTCGTGGCACACGGCCAATGAAAACCCCGCCGACTGCGTAAAATCCGAATAATCAAAAAAAAAATGCTGCATATGAAAATCGCACTGCGCAACTTCCTCTCCACGCTGCGGCGCTACAAGGCCTCGTCGCTGCTCAACATCGTCGGACTGACCCTCGCCTTCACAGCCTGCTACATTATCCTGGTGCAGGTGCGCTGGGAGATGACCTACAACCGCACACTGGAAAATTCGGGACACATCTATCTTGTCGAGTCTACCGACTGGTACGAACCCGGCGCCTGGCAGTCGTGGCTCTGCCGGCCCATGGTCGAGCGGTTCATCACATCGACCTCGGCCGTCGAGGCCGGCGGCTGCACCTGGGGCGGCTTCGGCCCTACGGCCGTGCTGCGCAAGAATGCCACGAAAATGGGTTACGACCGCTTCAACAACATCTATGCTGGCTTTATTTCGCTGCCGCTGCTCGACGTCTTCGAGTTCAAGCCCGTGGCAGGGAATGTCCATGACCTCAAACGCGCGCAGAGCGTCATCATCTCGCGCTCGACGGCCGAACGGCTCGGCGTCGGCATCGGTGACATGCTCTGGTGCGACACCGATCAACCTTCGGCCGAGAATGCCCGTGAGGTAGTGGCCATATTCGAGGATTTTCCCCAGAACTCGTTGATGGCCCAATGCCAGATGGCCATGGATCTGGGCGCCCGGTCGCTCGACGACCCCTCGGAATGGGGCTACAACTACTACGTACGGTTCCAGCCCGGAATCGACCTCCGGACGGTCATCAAGGAGTGGAAGCGGCTCTTCGTGGAGATGTACCCCGGTGAGGCGAACGAGGAGGGGCAGCTCGAAACGGAACCCTTCCGCCTGTCATGCATCCGCGACCTCTACTTCGAGTCCGACAGTCGCGTGCCGTGCGTGCAGGGGTCACTCGTGACGACCTACACGCTGCTGGGCATCGCGTTATTAGTTATTGCACTGGCCTTCATCAACTTTGTCAACTTCTTCCTGGCGCTGGTGCCCGTCCGCATCCGCACGGTCAATACCTTCAAGGTCTTCGGCGCACCGAACACCTCGCTGCGCTTCAGTTTCGTCTTCGAGGCCGTGGGACTGGTTCTGATCGCTCTGCTGCTGGCGTGGTACCTCTCCTTCGCCATCCAGGGCACCGAGCTGGCCAGCTACATCTCCGCACCGCTGAACGTCACACAGAACCTCCCGGTCATCGGCCTTCTGCTTGTCGTAGCCTTGGTCATGGCCCTCGCCGCAAGCCTCTATCCGGCGTGGTACATCACCTCGTTCCCGCCGGCCCTGGTAGTCAAGGGTTCGTTCTCCGGAACGGCCGGCGGGCGGCGGCTGCGCACGTTGCTGCTGGGCTTCCAGTTCACCATCTCGATGGGGCTGATCATCGCCACGGGATTCATCCTCCGCCAGCACAACTTCATGCTGCGGCAGGAAATGGGCTTCGACCGCCGCAATCTGATGGCTGCACCGCTCTCCGAAAAGGCTGCTATGGGCTACGATGCCCTGCGCAACCGACTGCTGGCCGACCCGCGCGTAGTCGACGTCACGGGAGCCGAGGGACAACTGGTGAACGTAAGCCGCATGAACTGGGGCCGCACCTACAAGGGGCGGCGGGTCAGCATGCAGGCCTATATCGTACGGTGGAACTTCCTCCGGATGATGGGTATCTCCATTGTCGACGGCCGCGACTTCCTCGAATCGGACGAACACAAGGAGATCGGCATGCTGATTTGCAACGAGGCAGCCCGCAATGAATACCAACTCGAATTGGGCGACGAGATTGGCGGATTCTGCGGTACCGATCCGCTCGTGGGCGTCTGCACCGACTTCAACTTCCGGCCGATGCAGTACAGCGTCATCCCCTTCGTCTTCTATGTCATTCCCGAGAAGATGTCGCAAAGTTCGGGCGGCCGCGCCTCGCAACTGCTCTATCTGCGCTACCGTCCCGAAGCCAACGTCGCAGAGGTGACCGACTACCTGCGGCAGTGCATCGCCCAAGCTGACCCACACCTGACGCCAGGTGAAATCCAGATCCGCACCTTTGAGGAGGAACTCGACGAACAATACGCCAAAGAGCGACGGTTGGCAACTGTCGTAGGGCTCTTCACGTTGCTCTCGGTAGTCATTGCCCTAATGGGGGTCTTCGGCATCGTCCTCTTCGAAACGCAGCACCGCCGCCGTGAGGTGGCCGTGCGCAAGGTCATGGGCGCCACCACCGGCGAGGTGCTCCGTCTCTTCAACCGCCGCTACTTGTGGATGGTCGTCATCTGCTTCGTCATCGCCTTGCCGGTGAGCCTTTGGATTATCCACCACTGGATGGCCTCGTTTGCCTACCGCGCCCCGTTCACAGTGTGGATCCCCATCGCAGCGCTCGCGGCAGTGCTCCTTGTCACGGCCGCCACGGTGACCTTCTGCTCGTGGCGCGCGGCCAACGAGAACCCCGCAGACTGTGTAAAATCCGAATAAGTCGACACGAAAAACGAAATTGTCAAATTCTAAAAAATACCTGTTATGGCTATGTTGAAAGTAGAAAACCTCCGCAAGGTTTTCCGTACCGAAGAGATCGAGACCATCGCACTGAATGGCGTATCGTTCGACGTCAACGAAGGCGAGTTCGTCGCCATCATGGGCCCCTCGGGTTGCGGCAAGTCAACGCTGCTCAACATTCTGGGGCTGCTGGACAATCCCACATCGGGAAGTTACCAACTGCTCGACCGCGAAGTGGCAACGCTGCGTGAAAAGGAGCGTACGCGCTTCCGCAAGGGGAACATCGGCTTCGTCTTCCAGTCGTTCAACCTCATCGACGAGTTGAACGTCTTCGAGAACGTCGAACTGCCGCTGATCTATCTGGGTGTGAAGGCCTCGGAGCGCAAGCGCCGAGTCAACGAGCTTCTCGCCCGAATGAACATCTCGCACCGCGCCGAACACTTTCCGCAGCAACTCTCCGGAGGTCAGCAACAGCGCGTAGCCATCGCCCGCGCTGTGGTGTCGAACCCGAAACTGATCCTGGCCGACGAGCCCACCGGTAATCTCGACTCGAAGAATGGCCGCGAGGTGATGGATCTCCTCTCGGAATTGAACCGTGAGGGAACGACCGTCATCATGGTAACCCACTCGCAGTATGACTCGACCTTTGCCCACCGCGTACTGCACCTCTTCGACGGCGAGTTGGTCAAGGACCTCGCCAACCGCATGTAATTTCCGTCAAGCGCCTGCTTCCTGAAGGACAGGCGCTTTTTCGTACGAGACTTTCAGTGAACGCTGGAACACGACTGAGACCGGAGGTCCCCGATCCGGCTCATTATCGATGTGATTCAGGACCTCCAAGACACATTGAAGGGAGAGGCATTCTCTCTCCAACGATATGGCCGTGAGACATATTCTCTTGCAGATGTGTATGGGTCGTAAAACAGGTTTCATTGGCGGGATAAAAATACGCGAAACCAATGAAGTCCCCGTTCTGAAAAGAGCGCGAAAAGTTCGGAATCAAGCTCCTTTCACCGGCTCGCGCTTCTTCCGCATCTGGCCGGGAGAGCTACCGAAATGCCGTCGACAATAATCCGAAAAAGTGGACGGCATATTGAACCCGTTGCTTTCAGCTATCTGGCAAAGCGGGAGATCCGTATCGAGCAACATCCGTTTGATCCGCTCCGTCCGATGTTCACGCAGCCACTCCGAAACCGGGATGCCAAGTTCCTGCTTGAACCGCTTGCGAAAGGCGGATCCAGACATGCAACAGGCCCGGGCCAGCTCTTCGCTGGTCGTGTTCCCCGTCACTTGATTTTGCAAGGCCTGCAGCCGTTCCCGGAATTCGAACGGTCTGAAATCCGGGAGCAAGCGCCCGAGAGTCCGGAAATCCTTGTCCGTAAGAAAAGCAGGATCCGAATTCTTCCCGGAAGCCGGCCCGTGATGCCGGTATTCGCGGAGCCGGGTGCCCATCATCAAGTTATACAGGAAATTCAAGTGGGAATACCCCTCATCGTCGTTCACCGTCGCTACGATTCTGACACAGGACAATACCCCATAGCCGGTTGCGGGTGCGGTAATAGTGCAGATAGGTATCAATATGGTATCCGAAAACCCGATTATCGGAACAAAAGGCCGCCAGCAGATATAATTTGGTCTCTTCATGTGGTTGTTCCGGAGGCCGCGTATTACCGCGTCGGATTTGGCCAACCAGCCAGCGTACGGCCGCAACAGGCTCTGCCAACGGGGCAAGCACCTTCCAGGTATCGGGACGCCTTATACTAACCTCTGCGAACGCACGCAGAACGTCCCGCATCCATCCATTCCACTCCGTTTGCAAAGCATTCTGCTCAAGTTTTTCACTCAACTGCCTCATTCCAGAACAATATATTTATTCAGTCGTACTCAATTTGTAACTATATATAGTACCAATTTAATCATTTTTTTTAGCTTTTGGTGTTTGCAGGTCAATAAAAAAGACTATATTTCTGATTCTGGGCGTTGCCTTCCTTGATTGTCTTTCCACTCGTTCACCCGTTCGGCATCCGTATCGGCGCCAAACAGATTCTCGGACCCATTCCGACAACAATTCTGCTGATCATCGCCGGTCTATATCTGCTCTATACGGCCTACCGCAAGATCCGCAACGCCCGGGTACTCTCGGCCAAAGGCGGCGTCATCGTCGTGGACAACGATCAGGTGACCTATCCGGTCATCCGCAAGGGCAACGTCGAAAAGGAGGCCTTTGCCATCTCCGAAGTTTCGAGCCTCGACTATGACGAGGAGGACGGCATCCTGACCGTGACGCTCAACAACGGCCGGATGATACGGTTCGACCTCGACTTCTTCGACAGCCTCGATCAGCTCAAGGAGTTTGCCGCCCTGCTGCAGAAGTAATCGCAAACGTGCAGATGCCGCTGCAATCACAAGGATTGCACGGCATCTGTTTATTGGATTCGATTTCCGGATTTATCGATATAATACCAGTCGTCGCTCTCCCAACGATGATACTCTCCTCCCGATCCGAAGATCACACTCTCTGCCCCCGAGTCCGTAACGCGAGCCTTGCCCTTCTCGAAAGGGAAGCCGAAAGCAAACCGGGGTTTTATAACCACACGTCCACGAGGATCTGCATATCCTACACGTCCATGCCCGTCAACAATCCGATATAAGCCATCGCGCACATAGTCGGGTCCGTTGTCAACCTGGAAAGCGGTGTAGCGTGAGGCCGAACAGCCATTAAAACAAAGGACAGGAACAAACAGGGAAAGCAAAGAGACAAAGATCCTGACGGTTTTCATATTGCGGAAAGAAGAGTTATAAGGGAAAACGAATGAACCTGATATCGATAAATTCGGCGCCAGTCCAAGATAGTACAAAATGATTTGTCTTTTCCATTTTCTTTCGCAGATTCGCCTCAAGCCTGCTCCCCCTCCTGCATAGCTTGGTCCTCGCGACCCGCAAAACACCTGATGGAAAGGGCGCTTGTGACAGGCACGGCCAGCAACCCAATGTGGAAATGACCAACTCCGTTGTATGTTGAAACTCCACATAAACTCCTTTCCGCCCAACAGTCGCAGTATGCACAAGGACGCAAGCGCCGTCGGCAGGGGCACTGCAACCTGAGCCGCCCACTTCCATCAAATTTCTTTTAATTTCAAAAATATAAAAAGAAGATGAGATTTACAAGGTGTAAACAACGTCGCAAAAAGTGAATGTTTATCTTTTTTATAGATTAAACCCACAATTGCAACCAGTTTTTTCAAAATAATGTGTAACTTTACAAACAACCCTCAATCCCTAAGATAATATGAAGCCGCGAATCTTCCGCATCACGTTGTTGACCTTGTTGTGCGCCATGGCCGTCTCCGTAGCACACGCCGCCTCGACCGTTCAGGGGCGTATCTATCTCAAGGACGGACGTGTCATCGAATGCGGCGAAAAGGACCGCATCCGCCTGCCCAAACACGCTCAGGACGTCAAGCTATTTCGGCGAGCCTTCTACAAGGACAAGAGCAAGGAGGTCTACCGCTACGAGGAGATCGACTCGATCGTCTGCTGGCACGCCACGGCACCTGAACATCCACAGAAGTTTATCCCCGCAGGGAAAGTCGGCTGGCTGTGGGTCTATTTCGAGACGCCGCATATCTGCGTCGGCGTCTTCGCCCAGAAGGGCTACGGCGTCGATTCGAACGGCGGTATCGAGGTGCTGGTCAAGTATCGCTATCTGAGCCGTTCGCGCACAGCCTACTACCTGCGCAAGGCAGGTGAAGAGGAGTTCTACGACGCCGGATCGGCCAGCCGTCGGGGCAAGGACCGTTTCCGCGAATCGGTAGCCTCCTACGTGGCCGATGATCCCGAACTGGCCGCAGAGATCCTCCAGTCGAATACCTCTGACCGCAGCAAGACCATTCTGATGCTTGAGGCGTATCTGCCAGCAACCCGTTAAAAAGTTCAATCCCTAACCTGAAATAGCCATGAAACACTTTTTCCTGTATGCACTCGCTGCATTAACCACTATCGGTATGATCTCCCATGCCGAAGCCAAAGACCCCGAAGATGCGGAGTCGGATCACGTGATCGTCACCCTCAAGTCAGGCGAAAAGGTCGACTGCTATGTCCATAGGGGCTGGCATGCCGAGAATTCGCATTTCAAGAAGGAGAACTACTCGTTCAAGGTCACAAAGACTCCCGACGACAAGGAGCCGATCGAATATACGGCCGACGATGTGGTGAGCATCGACTATGTCGAGACCACCGCGGACCATCCCGACGGCCTGCGCTGGGAATCGCATCCGCTCGCCAAACCCAACTTCGCCAGCCGCTACCACACCATGCA
>CALUII010000056.1 GCA_944320665.1 uncultured Alistipes sp.
CTGCCAGAATCTTCTCCTTCACGCCGCCCACGGGCATCACCCGACCGCGCAGCGTGGTCTCGCCCGTCATGGCGATGCGCTCCTTCACCTTGCGGCCCGTGTAGGTCGAAACGAGCGACGTCACCATCGTGATGCCGGCCGACGGGCCGTCCTTCGGGATAGCCCCCTCGGGCACATGGATATTGACATCGTTCTCCTCAAACATCTTCGGGTCGATTCCCAACTCCTTGTGGTGGGCCATCACCCACTCATGGGCAATAGTGGCCGACTCCTTCATCACGTCGCCCAGATTACCCGTCAGGCTCAGACGGCCCTTGCCGGGCGTGAGCACCGACTCCACGTAGAGGATGTCGCCGCCCACTTCGGTCCAGGCCAGGCCCGTCACCACGCCCACCATGTCGGCCACCTCATACTCCTCGCGCAGGAACTTGGGCATGCCGAGGATCTTTTCGACCTCCCCGGCCGTCATCTCGGGCCGATACTCCTCGCCGAAGGCGATCTGCTTGGCGCGGGCGCGGGCGATTTTGGCCAGGTGCTTGTCGAGCGAACGGACGCCCGCCTCGCGCGTATAACCCGAGATGATCGACTCGATCACGGCTGCCGACAAAGTCAGCTGGTCGTCGGCAATGCCGTGTGCCGCCCGCTGCTTGGGCAGCAGGTGGTCCAGCGCGATGCGCACCTTCTCCTCGAGGAGGTATCCGGCGATGTTGATCATCTCCATACGGTCGCGCAGGGCCGGAGCAATGTTACCGACGTTGTTGGCCGTGGCGATGAAGAGCACGCGCGAGAGGTCGTACTCCATATCGAGGTAGTTATCGTGGAAGGTCGTGTTCTGCTCGGGGTCGAGCACTTCGAGCAGGGCGCTCGACGGATCGCCGTGGTTCGAAACGGTCACCTTGTCCACCTCGTCGAGGATGATGACCGGATTGGACGACCCGCAACGCTTGATCGTCTGGATGATGCGTCCGGGCATGGCGCCGATGTAGGTGCGCCGGTGGCCGCGGATCTCCGACTCGTCGTGCAGACCGCCCAGCGAAATGCGGCCGAACTTGCGGCCCAGAGCCGCCGCCACGGACTTGCCGAGCGACGTCTTGCCGACTCCCGGAGGGCCGTAGAGGCAGAGGATCGGCGATTTGAGATCCCCCTTGAGCTTGATCACGGCCAGGTGTTCGAGCAGACGCTCCTTCACCTCCTCGAGACCGAAGTGGTCGTGGTCGAGCTGTTCGCGGGCCGCCTTCAGGTCGAGGTTGTCCTGCGTCACGTCGTTCCACGGCAGTTCGAGCATCAGTTGCAGGTAGGTCATCTGCACCGAATATTCGGCCACGGCCGGATTGAGCCGCTCGACCTTCGACAACTCCTTCTCGAAGGCCTCGCCCACCTCCTTGGGCCAATTCTTCTTGGCCGCCTGTTCGCGCATCTTCTCGATCTCGGCATCCTCGCCGTCGCCCAATTCATCCTGGATCGTGCGCAACTGCTGCTGCAGGTAGTAGTCACGCTGCTGCTTGTCAATCTCCTGCTTGACGCGCTCCTGGATCTGACTCTTGAGTTCGGCCAACTGCTGTTCGCGGATCAGAATCTCGAGCAGTTTGCGCGCACGGGCCAGCAGGCCCGGCGCCTCGAGCAGCGACTGACGGTCTTCGTCTGTCAGTTCGAGATTCGAACAGATGAAGTTGATGATGCCGCGTTTCGAGTCGATGTTCTTGATGGCAAAGGCGGCCTCCTTGGGCATGTTGGGCGACACGTTGATGATTCCGAGTGCCACGTCGCGCACCGAATCGACCAGAGCCTCGAATTCGATACTCTTCAGATCGGGCGTCGAATCGCGCAGGGGAACCACACGCGCCTTGAAATAGGGTTCCGTCGAGACATACTCCTTGATCTCGATCTTCTCCAGTCCGTTCAGGATGACCGTCAGGTTGCCGTTGGGCATCTCGAGGATCTTGATGATGCGTGCCGCCGTTCCGACCTTGTACATGTCGTCGGGCGCGGGATCCTCCACCTCGCTCTCCTTCTGGAGCACGGCACCGAGCATGCCCCCCTCGGCATTCACGGCACGCACCAGGCTGATGCTCTTGTCACGGCCTACGGTAATGGGGGTAATCGACCCGGGGAAGAGCACCGAACTGCGCAGCGTCAGAATGGGCAACACATCGGGCACGTCGACCTCCTCGATCACCTCATCGCCCCCGGTCACAATCGGGATCACGTGGTGACGCCCGTCGATCAGTTCGGGCAGGGCATTGAGGTCGTCTATCTCTACGGTTTCCGTAATCTTCTTCTTGTCCATATTTTCCTAATCCGAATCTTGGGTTCCGCCGTTCCTCAGGGAGGTGCGCGGCCGACCGAAGTCTCCGCATCCGATCGCACCGGTCCATCCGAACCGCTGCCCGGACTCCTTCCGCAACATGCAGACGATCGGAAGGCGGTTTACACCCATAAAAAAATAAAATATTTGCAAAGATAACGCTTTTCTCGGGATTTTATTTCCCTTTCGACAGATTGTTGATAACTCGCCACACCCCACCAAACAGCCATGCGCCACATAAAACCACACTATTCCGACCGAAAATCCGCCAAAACTCCACGCAATCGCCGAACTTTTATTAACTTTGCAGGTCGAACTTCAATCGAAAAAACACACTATGCAGATCGCCGACAAATACTCGCCGCAGGAGATCGAGGCCAAGTGGTACGACTACTGGATCAACCACCGCCTCTTCCACTCCGAACCCGATGCACGCGAACCCTACACCATCGTCATCCCGCCCCCCAACGTCACGGGCATGCTCCACATGGGCCACATGCTCAACAATACGTTGCAGGATGTGCTCGTGCGCCGCGCCCGCATGAAGGGCAAGAACGCCTGCTGGGTGCCGGGCATGGACCACGCCTCGATCGCCACGGAGGCCAAGGTCGTAGCCAAACTCAAGGAGCAGGGCATCGAGAAGTCACAGCTCACACGCGAAGAGTTTCTCAAGCACGCCTGGGCCTGGAAGGAGCAGTACGGAGGCGTAATCCTCAAGCAGCTGCGCAAACTGGGCGCCTCGTGCGACTGGGAGCGCACGGCCTTCACGATGGACGAAGCACGCAGCGAGAGCGTCATCCGCGTCTTCTGCGACCTCTACGACAAGGGGCGCATCTACCGCGGCGTACGCATGGTCAACTGGGACCCCGCCGCACAGACGGCCCTCTCGGACGAGGAGGTCGTATTCAAGGAGTCGCACGGCAAGCTATACTACCTGCGCTACCGGGTTGAGGGTATGGACCGCCAGGTGATCGTCGCCACGACACGTCCCGAGACCATCCTGGGCGATACGGCCCTTTGCGTCAACCCGAACGACCCGCGTTACGACTGGCTGCCGCAGGACGCCCGCGTCATCGTGCCGCTCGTGGGCCGCTCGATCCCGGTAATCCGCGACGAATACGTCGACATCGAGTTCGGTACGGGCGCCCTGAAGGTAACGCCGGCACACGACGTGAACGACTACATGCTCGGCGAGAAATACGGTCTCGAGTCGATCGACATCTTCAACGACAACGGAACGATCAACGACCGCGTAGGCCTCTACGTCGGCATGGACCGCTTCGACGTGCGCCGCCAGATCGAGGGAGATCTCGACGCCGCCGGCCTGCTCGAAAAGACCGAAGCCTACACCAACAACGTCGGCTACTCGGAGCGTACGGGCGTAGCCATCGAGCCGAAACTCTCGATGCAGTGGTTCCTCTCGATGAAGGAGTTGGCCGAACCGGCCACGCGCGCCGTCCTCGAGGACGAGATCCGCTTCGTGCCCGAAAAATACAAGAATACCTACCGCCACTGGATGGAGAACATCAAGGACTGGTGTATCTCGCGCCAGCTGTGGTGGGGCCACCGTATCCCGGCATGGTATCTGCCCAAGGGGGGCTTCGTAGTGGCCGAGAATGCCGAGGCCGCTCTGGAGAAGGCCCGCGCCAAGACGGGCGACGCCTCGCTGCGGATGGAGGATCTGCGCCAGGACGACGACGTGCTCGACACGTGGTTCTCGTCGTGGTTGTGGCCCATCGCGGTCTTCGACGGCATCCGCAACCCGCACAACCCCGAAATCGAATACTACTATCCGACCAACGACCTGGTCACGGGCCCCGACATCATCTTCTTCTGGGTGGCCCGCATGATCATGGCCGGCTACGAATACCGCCGGGAGAAGCCCTTCCGCAACGTCTACTTCACGGGCATCGTGCGCGACAAGATCGGCCGCAAGATGTCGAAACAACTCGGCAACTCGCCCGACCCGCTCGACCTGATCGCCCGCTACGGTGCCGACGGCATGCGCGTGGCGATGCTGCTGTCGTCGTCGGCCGGCAACGACGTGATGTTCGACGAGGCGCTCTGCGAACAGGGGCGCAACTTCGGCAACAAGATCTGGAACGCCTACCGCCTGATCAACGGCTGGAACGTGGATGCCCAAATGGGCCAGAGCGAGAACAACCGCCTCTCGGTGGCCTGGTTCCGCCAGACGCTGGGACGCGCCCTGCGTCAGATCGAGGCCGACTTCGAGTCCTACCGTATTTCGGAGGCGCTGATGACCGCCTACAAGCTCTTCTGGGATGATTTCAGCGGTCTCTATCTCGAGATGGTGAAACCCGCCTATGGCGAGCCGATCGACGCCACGACACTCGAACAGACGCGCGGCTTCTTCGACGAGCTGATGCGTCTGCTGCACCCCTTCATGCCCTTCGTCACGGAGGAGATCTGGCAGGACCTCGCGCCGCGTGCCGAGGGCGAGTCGATCATGACTGCCCCGCAGCCCGAACCGGCAGCCGAGGACGAACGCATGCTGGCCCGCTTCGAACTGGCAAAGGAGATCGTCTCGTCGGTACGCAACGTCCGCAATCAGAAGAACCTCCCGCAGAAAGAGGCACTGACCCTGCGCGTCATGGTCGATGAGAACTACCCCGAGGAGTTTGCCCCCGTAATCCGCAAGCTGGCCAACCTGACGGCCATCGAACCCACCACGGAGAAGGATCCGGCAGCGGCGGCCTTCATCGTGAAGACCACGCAGTACTTCGTGCCGCTCGAGGGCCGCATCGATGCCGAAGCCGAGCGCCAGCGCCTGGAGAAGGATCTGGCCTACTACGAAGGCTTCCTCGCCAGCGTGATGAAGAAGCTCTCAAACGAGCGTTTCGTCTCATCGGCCCCCGAGAAGGTGGTGGCCAACGAACGTGCTAAGCAGGCTGACGCCGAAGCCAAAATCGCGGCCATCCGCGAACAGCTTGCAGCATTGACGAAATAGCATCCGCGCACCGCAGGAGAAGGCCGGGAGGCTCACAACGCAGCGACCGCCTCCGCCGACCGATCCGACAAGCCCCCGCAGCATGAAGAAACGCTGCGGGGGCTTGTAACGCGGGATCCACGCTCCTTCCCGACACAGATACGCCCCAAGAGGCGGCTCACACGATGCGACGGAGGCGCAGTGACCGCCCGATCAGCAGAAACTCTGAACCGATTTCACAACCCCCCATCCAACTTACCTTACCCCACCCCCATGCCATCGATCACCATCTACACCGACGGTTCGGCCCTGGGCAATCCCGGTCCGGGAGGCTTCGGCTGCGTCTTGCTCTCGGATCCCTTCCGCAAGGAGATTTCGCAGGGATTCCGCCTCACGACCAACAACCGCATGGAACTCATGGCCGTCTGCGTGGCACTCGAACAGCTCAAGTTCCCCGGCTCGGAGGTGACGATCTTCTCCGACTCGAAATACGTGGTCGACGCCGTATCCAAAGGCTGGGTCTTCGGCTGGGAACGCAAAGGATTCACCGGCAAGAAAAATCCCGACCTGTGGCAGCGCTTCCTGCGCAGCTACCGCCAACACCACGTGCGTTTCGTCTGGGTCAAGGGACATGCCGAAACGGTCGAAAACAACCGCTGCGACCAACTGGCCGTCGCCGCTGCCAACGACCGAGCACACCACCTCGAGGATACGGGCTACGAAGCCGGATGCTGATACGGACCGCTGGCCGCCCGTTCGGAAGATGTGGTTACAAAGCTGAATTTTCGATCGTAATGCCGCTTTTTCCGCCGGTTTTCGTATCTTTGTCCGAAATTAACCCGTTTTCACCCCGAAAACCCTTCGTATGTTCAAGACTTACCTGCGCCTGCTGGGCTTCGCCAAACCCATCTCGAAATATGCCGTGCCGTACTTCTTCTACGCACTGCTCTACGCCCTCTTCAATACGATCACCTTCACGCTGATCATCCCCATCCTCGGCACACTGTTCGACCCGACCTACCAGTTCGAACCCGTCTACGAGTGGCCCCACACCTTCTCGATCAACCAGGAGAGTTTCGCCCAGATCATCGGATACATCTACACACACCTCTTCGGCACCGACTTCAGCAAGTTCAAGGTCCTCGTTCTGCTGGCCGCCACGGTGATGTCGACCAGCCTGATGAGCAACCTCTTCCGCTACCTGAGCGCCTGGACCGTCGAAAACCTCCGCACCCGTTCGCTGCAGCGCATGCGTGACCGGATGTTCGACAAGGTGGTCGGCATGAACGTCGGCTACCTGAGCGACCAGCGCAAGGGCGATATCGTCTCACGCATCACGCAAGACGTGATGGTCGTGCAGTTCTGCATTACCAACACGCTGCAGGTCGCCTTCCGCGAACCGCTGCTCATCATCGGCTACATCGTGGCGATGGTGATGATCTCATGGAAACTCTCGATCTTCTCGATCCTCTTCCTGCCGCTCGTGGCGCTGCTCATCGGCAGCATCGTCAAACGGCTGCGCCATCCGGCCAAAACCAGCCAGGAACGCATGGGCGACATGGTGAGCAATCTCGACGAGACCCTCTCGGGCATCAAGGTGATCAAGAGCTACAACGCCACGGAGTACGTCAAGGAGAAATTCCACGCAATCGACGCCGACTTCTCACGCCTGCAGCTCTCGATGGCCCGCCGCCAGCAGCTGGCTTCGCCCATGAGCGAATTCCTCGGCATCTCGGCCGCCGGTGTCGTCCTGGTCTTCGGCGGCATGCTCGTGCTGCGCGGCTCACTCGACGCCGGCGGCTTCGTAGCCTTCCTGGCGATGTTCTCGCAGATCACACGCCCGGTACGCACCTTCATCGACCAGTTCGCCACGATCAACCAGGGTATTGCCGCCGGTGAACGCATCTTCTCGGTGCTCGACGCGCGGCCCGAAATCGAAGACAAACCCGATGCTCGGACGTTCGAGGGACTGAAGGAGAAGATCGAATTCCGCAACGTACACTTCTCCTACGACGGCAGCCGCGAGGTGATTGACGGCATCTCGTTCGAGATCCGCCGCGGCGAGACGGTAGCCCTCGTGGGCCCGTCGGGTGGCGGCAAATCGACCCTCAGCGAGCTGATTCCGCGCTTCTACGACCCGACCGCAGGTGAAATCGTCATCGACGGCGTCTCGCTGCGCGACTACACGCAGGAGAGCCTGCGCGCCCACATGAGCGTGGTGGCACAGAATACCGTTCTCTTCAACGACACGATCCGCAACAACATCGCGATGGGCAAGCCCTCGGCTACACAGGCCGAAATCGAGGCGGCCGCCCGCGTGGCCAATGCCCACGACTTCATCCTCGAGACGCCGAACGGCTACGACACGAACATCGGCGACTGCGGCTCGAAACTCTCCGGAGGCCAGCGCCAGCGTCTTTCGATTGCCCGCGCCGTGCTGAAGAATCCCGAAATCCTCATTCTGGACGAGGCCACCTCGGCCCTCGACACCGAGAGCGAGAAACTCGTGCAGGATGCGCTCAACTCGCTGCTCGAAGGACGCACGTCGGTCGTGATCGCGCACCGTCTCTCGACAATCCATAATGCCGACCGCATCATCGTCGTCGAGCACGGACGAATCGCCGAACAGGGTACCCATACCGAATTGATGGCCTGCGGCGGCATCTACGCCAAACTGATTGAGTTGCAGTCGTTCGACTGACCCCACAGCCGGCCACAGCAGGGCGCCTGCCCGGACCACCACACAGCCGTCCAGCCCGCGCTCACAGCGTCCGCTCGCCCCACAAACAGCGGCCTGACGACGCAAACAAGAGGAGCAGGCAGGAGAGACGCCAGTACGCCCCCGCAATCGCCCCACGGTCTCCACAACCCCCAACACGCCCTCGCAACCGCCGACACGGCATCCCCCCCCCGGCGCAACACAAGGAGACGGCAGAAAAATCCGCCCCACACGCACAACTCCCACTCCGAAACATGCGCATGTTTCGGAGTTTTTTCGTATATTTGCGGATTATCAGGAAAATCAGAACCGAGAACAAGATATGAAATTCAAAGAGTACAAAGGCCTCGATCTGGCGGCAACGGCTGCCGACGTGCTGAAGGAGTGGGACGCCGACGATACGTTCCACAAGAGCATCTCCACCCGTGAGGGACATCCGACCTTCGTCTTCTACGAAGGCCCCCCCTCGGCCAACGGCATGCCGGGCATCCACCACGTCATGGCCCGCACGATCAAGGACGTCTTCTGCCGCTACAA
>CALUII010000057.1 GCA_944320665.1 uncultured Alistipes sp.
CCCCGCTCTTCATGATGCTGGCCCGTCTGGCTACGTTACTGGCACCCTCGACCCACTACGTGCCCCACATGGTCAACGCCATGAATTGCCTGGCATCGGCCTTCTGCGTGCTCTTCCTCTTCTGGACGATCACCCACCTCGCACGACGCCTCATCGAGCGTAACGGCCACGAACTCACCCCGGCCAACGTCTGGGGCATCCTCGGGGCCGGCGCCGTCGGCGCATTGGCCTATACCTTCACCGATACCTTCTGGTTCTCGGCCGTCGAGGGCGAGGTCTACTCGCTGTCGTCGATGTTCACCGCCCTCGTAGTATGGCTCATGCTGCGCTGGGAGGAACAGGCCGACGAACCGCACGCCTCACGCTGGATCGTACTGATCGCCTACCTGATGGGCCTTTCGATCGGTGTGCACATCCTCAACCTGCTGACCATCCCGGCACTGGTCTTCATCTACTACTTCCGCAAGACGGAGCGGATCACGCTGCGCGGCGTGGTTCTCGCCACGCTCATTGCCGGCGCCATCCTGCTGGCCATCAACGGCATCATCATCCCCTATACGGTCTACATCGGAGCGATGATCGATGTCTTCTTCGTCAATACGCTGGGACTGCCCGTCAATTCGGGTATGGTCTTCTTCGCGTTGGCCCTGATCGGCGGCCTGGGATGGGCCTCGTGGGCTACGCACCGACGCGGCAAGGTGGTGTGGAACATCATCCTGCTCTCAACGACGATGATCCTCGTCGGATACTCGTCCTACGCCTCGATGACAATCCGCGCCGTGGCCAACCCGCCGATGAACAGCAACAACCCGAACAACCCGCACGCCCTCTTCTCGGTGCTGAACCGCGATCAGTACGGCAACCGCCCGCTGCTCTACGGAGCGTACTACTCGGCTCCGCCGACGGGTACCACCTCGAAGAAGGTCTATTACCTGGACGACAATAACAAATATGCATCGGCCGAGGTAATCACCGGTACGAAACATGCCCCGGAGTTCATGCACCTCTTCCCGCGCATGTGGAACTACAACTTCACGGACGAGGACTACAAACCCTGGGCTGCCTACCGCACCAAGACCGAATTGCTGCGCGACGAAAATGGCGAAGTGGTCCGCGACGCATCGGGACGCCCGCAACGGGTCGAGACGCTCGACTTCGGCCGCAAGCGCATCTATTACGGTGCCGACGGCGAAGCCTATTCGATCCTCGAGCCCACGTTCCTCGAGAACCTCAACTACTTCTTCAACTACCAGTTGAGCTACATGTACTGGCGCTATTTCCTATGGAATTTCGTCGGCCGCCAGAGCGATATCCAGCCTTCGGGCTCGGTCATCACCGACGGCAACTGGCTCTCGGGTATCGGCTGGATCGACGAGAAGTTCGTCGGCCCGCAGGAGAACCTCCCGCCCGAGGTGGAGCACAACAAGGGACGCAATACCTACTACTTCCTGCCCTTCCTGCTCGGTCTGATCGGTTTGATCTATCAGTTGAATCGCGATCCGCGCAACTTCACAATCGTCATGTGGCTCTTCATTCTGACGGGTATTGCGCTGGTCGTCTACTTCAACACATCGCCCTCCGAACCGCGCGAACGTGACTACGTTTATGCCGGCTCGTTCTACGCCTTCAGCATCTGGATCGGTTTCGGCGTGCTGGCCATCAAGGGATTGCTTGAGCGCCTCTTCAAACGGCGCACCGTCGTTCTGTCGGGCGTGGCCACCTTGATCTGCCTGGGTGTACCGACGCTGCTCGCCGCACAGAACTGGGACGACCACGACCGCTCGCACCGCACCTATGCCCGCGACATCGGATGGAACTACCTGCAATCGACCCTGCCCAACTCGATCATACTCAACTACGGCGACAACGATACCTTCCCGCTGTGGTTCAACCAGGAGGTGGACGGCGTACGTACGGACGTGCGCGTGATAAACACCTCGTACCTGGGCGGTGAGTGGTACATCGACCAAATGAAACTCCGCGCCAACGAATCGGCCCCCGTGCCCTTCACGCTGCCGCGCAGCAAATACACCTACACGAACGACTGGATCCCCGTGACGGACGACATCCAGCGCCCGGTCGACATCGGTGAGGTGATCGACTTCGTGGCTTCGGAACACCCGAACAGCAAGCTCCCGCTCTCGAACGGTGAGTACGTGGATTACATCCCGACGCGCCGCATCGCCCTGCCGGTCAACAAGGAGCACGCCATCGCCTCGGGCATCGTGAAGGAGAGCGACCGCGAACTGATGGTCGACACGGTCTACCTCAATCTGCCGAAGTCTTCGCTCAACAAGAACGACCTGATGGTGCTCGACATGCTTGCACACTTCGACTGGGAACGGCCGATCTACCTCACGCAGCCCTATATCTTCCAGAGTCTCGGGCTGCTCGACTACCTGCAGTTCGATGGATTTGCCTACCGCTTCGTGCCGATCTACACGCCGGTCAATCGCCAGACGCTCGAAATCGGACGTATCGATGCAGACTACACCACCCCGCTGCTGCTGGGTGAAAGCGACCGGGCCTTCCGCTACGGGAATTTGGCCGATCCGCGGGTCTATGCCGACTACTTCACGCAGTACAACCTCGGCGCCGCACGCGCCCGCGGAGCCTTTGCCCGCACGGCCAAGGAGCTATTGCGCCGCGGCGAGGCCGAACGGGCCGTCGAAGTGCTCGATGCCGGACTCGAGAAGCTGCCCACCTCGCAGATCCGCTTCACCGAGACCAACACCTACCCTTATATCGAGGCGTACTATGCCGCCGGAGCCATGCAGGTCGACGGCGCCACGGAGAAGGGCGATGCGCTGATGCAGGAGTATATCGACAACCTGATCGGTTACATCGAATACTACCTCCAGTTCGAAGGTGTACAGGCCGACATGGTGAACAACACGATGCTCGACAAGTACGACATGTTGTGGAACCTCTACCATCTGGCAGCCTATGCCGGCCGAGTGGAGATCGTTGCCGAACTGAATGCCTATCTGCGCACGCTGGGTGTCACCGATGCCGAGTTGTACGACGTGGGCGATCAGGCCATCGACACGACCCGTCTGCAAACCGCCTCGTGACCATTCGACCCGAAAGCGTTGCCGCCCCGTTTGCGGGAGACGGCAACGCAAACGAAGCGGGGAACGCAAAGCCCAATGGGCAGCGTTCCCCGCTTCGTGAATTATAAAAAAAGATGCACGGGAGCTTCCGCCCCCCCCATACACCCTATAGCCTCCGGTCTCCTCTACACACCATCGGCTTTGAGTCCTGCGTCAGGCTTTCGGAGCATCATTCGCTCCCTTTCGGTTGTAGAGGAAGCGCTTGATCTTCTGCGTCGGGGTCTTCACAAACTCCTCCTTCTCCTCGACCACCTCCGAGATACGCGAGAAACGGTTCACCTTGGCATTCACATACTCGACAATCTCCTTTTTGAGTTGCTCCATACGGGCCTCCAGCCCCTCTTTCTTCACCTCCCACTCTTCACGCCAACCTTCGAAACGGGCTTCGAGCGCCTCGGTGTTGAAATGCACCAATGCGACCAAACGACCCTCGTGCTCCGTAACAATCGAGTCCGCGATATAGACATGCGAATTGAGCACGCTCTCAATCTCCTCGGGATAGATATTCTCTCCACTCGGGCCAACAATCATATTCTTCAGACGCCCCTTGATATAGAGCCATCCATCGCGATCGAACTCGCCCAGATCGCCCGTACGGAACCATCCGTCCTCGGTGAGGACCTCGGCCGTAGCTTCGGGGTTCTTGAAATAGCCAAGCATCACGCTCGGCGTGCGGGCCACGATTTCACCCTGACGCGTCTCGGGGTTGATGTTTTCGAGCCGCAGCTCCACCCCCGGGGCCTGGGGCCCGGTCGAGCCGAGCCGCACCTGCGAAGGGGCCGCTCCGGCCAGCAACGGAGCCGTCTCGGTCAGACCGTATCCGATAGCATAGGGAATCCGAGCCTCAAGCAGGAAGGCTTCCGCCCCACGATCCAGTTTTGCCCCGCCGATGCCCAGGAAGCGCAGCCGTCCGCCAAACACCTCCATGAGTTTCCGACCGGCAACCCGATGCAGATAACGCCGGATGAATCCGACACGGTACAACGTTCGCCAGAAGGCATTGGACTGGAATTTGGCCAATACCTGATGGCGGTAAATCTTTTCGATGATAAGCGGAACGATCAGCATCACGGTCGGCCGCACCCGCTTGAGGACAGGCATCAGCACCGAGGCCGTAGGCGGCCGATCGAGATAGACCACCCGTGCCCCCATCGAGAAGGGATAGATCATCCCGATCGAGCACTCGTACGTATGCGACAACGGCAGCACCGACAGGAAAATATCGTCCGGCTGCACGGGGAAGATCGAGGAGCTGAGGTCGATCTGCGCACACAGGGCCTGATGTGAAAGCATCACCCCTTTGGGCTTCGATGTGGTACCGGACGTATAGATGATCACAGCCAGATCGTCGGGTTTGGGTACGGCCATCGCCCCCGGTTCGTGGCGTCGCTGGGCTATGATGCCGAGGTTTTTGGTGCGGATCACCAGATCAAGCGATTCGACGGTCTGTTTCGAGAGTTTCGAGAAAAGTCGGTCCGAGACCAACAAGGCCCGAGCTTCGGAGTGCGCGATGATCTGATCCAGTTCATCGCCCGAGAAGTCGGGCAAAATGGGCACGGCGACCATACCGGCAGAGGTCACGGCAAAGTAACATACTCCCCAATTGGGCATATTGCTGCTGAGCAAGGCGACCTTGTCACCCGGTTTCAGACCTGCCGAGAGGAGCATCTCCTGCACGTGTGCGACCCGACGGCCGACTTCGGCGTAGGTGATCTCTTCGCCGTCGCACATGGCGAAAGCGATTCGGTCGGCAAAGGTCTGTACACTGTGTCGTAGAAGCTCATATAGAGTTGCGACAATCATATCGTTACGTAGTTAGTTCAACGGTTCCGAGGCTAATTTACAAAACAAAGGTACAAAATATCATCCGGAAAAACATTACCTTTGTTCCGAATTGTTGTCATGATTCGTACCGAACTTATCAAAAAATTCGCCGCCGATGCCGGATTCGACCTCTGCGGTGTAGCCCCGTGCCGCCACCTGAACGAAAACGAGCAACACTTTCGCGACTGGCTCACACGAGGCTATCACTCCTCGCTGAGCTACCTCGAGCGCAACCTCGACAAACGTTTCGATCCACGACGCCTGGTCGAGGGAGCCCGCACGGTCGTGGTCTGTGCCGTGAGCTACAAGAACCGCTTCAGCGAAGGCTATTCCTCCGCGTGGCGCACGAAGATCGCCTCGTATGCCTGCATGACGGACTACCATACAACGATCAAGCGCATGCTCGCACATATGTTCAACGCCCTGCGCACGGAATACACCGACCTCGGCGGACGCACCTTCGTGGACACGGCGCCGCTGCTCGAGAAACAGTGGGCCGTCGAGGCCGGACTCGGCTGGATTGGCCGCCAGTCGCTACTCATCACGCCCCGTTACGGTTCATTCGTCCTGTTGGGTGAATTGCTCCTCACCGACGAGGCCGACGCATACGACACACCGTTCGAGGGAACTCGGTGCGGACGCTGCCGCAACTGCATCGAGAGCTGCCCGACGGGCGCCATCGTCGCACCACGCACGATCGATACCCGCCGTTGCATCTCGTGCCATACGATCGAACGCGAATCCGACCGCACGATCAATCTCGATGGCTGGATTTTCGGATGCGACCGCTGCCAGAGCTGCTGCCCCTATAACCAGAAAGCGCCCATGCACTCCCATCCTTTCCTTGCCCCCAAGGTCGATCCCATGGCCCTCGATGTCGATACCTGGACCTCGATGAGTGACGCCGAGTTTACCGCGCGGTTTGGAGACACTCCCCTGACACGCAGCGGACTGGAGCGCATAAAGCGCAATCTGGCAGACGAGGGATAGGATCTCGGCGATCATCTCGGATCCCGGCCTCTGCGTCTGCCCCCGGATGCGCAAAAAACGGACCGCAATCCAAAACCACAATAAAAAAAGACGGAGTTCCGCATGAAGCAGAACTCCGTCCCCATTTTTTGCAACTCCCGCTTACCGTCCGGACACCGGCCTCTCCCCTCACGGGTCGATGCCCCGGCTTATTCTTCACGCTTCCGGAATCGGTCTCGCGCAGTATTGCATCGAATTATTTCTTCGTCAGCTCGGTCAGCGCCGCCTTGGCCGGCTCGAGAGCCGGACCCTCCGTCACCTTCTCAAAGGCAGCAATGGCCTGCGGCTTCATCTCCTTGGCATTGTATGCCGCACCGAGTGCCAGATAGACATAACCACGATCCTCCTCGTTCAACTGGGCGGCAGCAGCCTCCTCACCCAACTCGATCACCTTGGCATAGTCCTTCTTGTCGGCATAGGCCTGCAGACGCACCTTCAGCGCCACGGGATTGGCCGGATTCTTCACCAACAGCGTATCGGCCATGGCAATGATGCCGTCGTTGTCGCCAGCCTGCTGCATCTTGGCCACCATGTTGTTGGTGTAGAGCGTCATCATCTCACGCGCCTTGGCTGCATCGGCGTCGTACTTCGGGCCCTTCATCGAGGCCACGTTCTCGTAGACATCCATACCCTTCTCATACTGAGCCATATCGTTGTTGGCCACAGCCATCTCGCAATAGCTCATCGCCAGGTTGAGGGCCATGTCCGTATTACGCGGATTGGCCTCATAGCCCTTCACGAAAATCTCGGCCGCCTTGGCATAATCCTTCGCATTGAAGGCCTCGCCGCCCTGCACCTGATATACGTTGGCGACCCAGGCATTGGCTTTCTGCATCTGGGCATTGTCGCCGTAGAGATCGGCCAGCTCGGCCGACTTCGCAAAGTTCTGCAATGCAGCCTCAAAATTCTTCTGCTGGAAAGCCGCACCGCCCATCTGATAGTAGCATTTGGGCAGCGTAGCCTTGGCCGTAGCCACCAGGTCGGCAGCCTCGGGCGCCTCCATACCCTGGTCGATCAACTTCTGGAAGTTGTCGGCCGCAGCCTGGAAGTTGCGGCTCGAATAAGCCGTGGCCGCCTCGTTGTAAATAGCCGTGAAATCCTGTGCCGAAAGCGACAACGTCGCCAGCAGCGCAATTGCAGATACGAAGATCTTTTTCATGTTAGTTATAGTCGGTTATCGTTGTTGTAAAAAATGTTTCACCTTATCCATCCAGCCTTCCGGAGAGGGGCCTATGAACTGCACCCGAGGAGCGCTCTATCCGAAATCGGAACGCCGTGCCGACACGCCACGAAGTCAGCCGTTCCTCGGCTCGTTTCCGTTCGACACGCGCAGCGGACCATTTCCACAAAAAAGGCCGCAAGAGCGCGATGCAGGCCCGCTCACCACGGGCACGATGGGTACAAAAATAGCGATTTTTCCCGGTCTGTCAAAATCTAAACGCGCAAACGGGCAAAAAAATTGTGCATGAGTGCCTCGCACTCCTCCTTGAGCACGCCGGATACGACGCGTGCCTTGGGGTGAAAGACCTGCTGCGTATAGCGCCGGTATCCCTTCTTCGGGTCATCGGCTCCCCAGACAATGCGCCCGAGCTGGCTCCATCCGATCGCCCCGGCACACATGATGCAGGGCTCGACCGTCACGTAGAGCGTGCAATCGGCCAAATACTTCCCCCCGAGGGTCGAAGTGGCGGCCGTAATGGCCTGCATCTCGGCATGCGCCGTCGGATCGGAGAGCGTCTCCACCAGATTGTGTCCGCGGCCCACCACGGCGCCGTCGGCCACAACCACCGCGCCGATGGGCACCTCGCCCGCCTCGCCGGCCAGGCGCGCCTCGGCCAGCGCCAGACGCATGCAGCGTTCGTCCTCGCGTCGGAGAAGCTCTGCCTCAATCTCCATTTTGTCGTTCTCCATCACCAAATTATTTTTTTCAAATGCCCCATCCGACCGACTCCGGCCCCACATCGACCCAACGGGTAGCCGCGGAATGCGGATTTTTTGACCTGACGGGGTTATTTTCCCCACAAAAATCGTATCTTTGCGAGTTGCAGGAACAAAGATACAAAAAACAAAATACAATACCATCATGTACAGAACCCATACATGCGGCTGTCTGAGAGCCGGCAATGTGAACGAAACCGTCACCCTCGCAGGTTGGGTGCAGAAGGTGCGCAACCTGGGAGCCATGACCTTCATCGATCTGCGCGACCGCTACGGCATCACGCAGGTGGTCGTCGAGGAGCACTCGCCCGCCGAGGTGCGTGCAACGGCCGACCGACTGGGACGTGAATACGTCGTGCAGGTGACGGGACGCGTCGTGGAGCGCTCGTCGAAGAACCCCAAGATGCCCACGGGCGACATCGAGGTGGCGGCCGAACGGATCGTCATCCTCAACGAGGCCCAAACCCCGCCCTTCACGATCGAGGAGGTCTCGGACGGCGGCGACGACCTGCGCATGAAGTACCGTTACCTCGACCTGCGCCGCCCGCCCCTGCA
>CALUII010000058.1 GCA_944320665.1 uncultured Alistipes sp.
TAAAAATCGCTTAATCCGTATATATCAACAGATTAAGCGATTTTACTGGTACCCGGAGCCGGGGTCGAACCGGCACGGTATTGCTACCATTGGTGTTTGAGACCAACGCGTCTACCGATTCCGCCATCCGGGCCTGCTGCATCGGTGATGCCGCATTCGGTGTGCAAATGTAGCCAAATTTCCCGATTCTGCAATTATGTTTCGCAAAAAAACATGGAAATATTCATCTTTTATCCTTTGCGGCCGCTCGCTCGTTGCTGTCTTCTGGGCGGTGAAACACCTGTCTGACCGCTTTTCGGGATGACGCTTCCGGATCGTGAAATGCAGACCGTGGGAGCGGACGGTCAACTTTCGGAACGGTCTGACGGGTATCGAGAAGGTGTTGTGACGCGACACTCACACGTTGTCCGAATGAAAATAGGTGTATACCTTGCGCCCTTTTGCCGCGCCAACCAGGGCGGTCAGCTCTTCCAGATTGGCCGTCTTGATGCGCGAGACCGTGCGAAAATGGCGCAGCAGGGTGGCGATGCTTCGCTCGCCGATACCCTCGATCTGTTCGAGTTCCGTGTGGATGAAGTCGTTGCTGCGCTTCTGTCGGTGGAACGTGATGCCGAAACGGTGCGCCTCGTCGCGGATATGGCACACGACCTTCAGCGGTTCGCCCGTGCGGCTCAGGTAGTAAGGCATCGGGTCGTTCGGGAAGAAGATCTCCTCGATGCGCTTGGCCAGTCCCACGATCGGCACCCGGTCGGCTATGCCCAGCTCCTGCAGTACGCCGTAGGCGCTTGAGAGCTGTCCTTTGCCGCCGTCGACGATGATCAGGTCGGGCAGTTCGGCCCCCTCGGCCAGGAGGCGGCTGTAGCGCCGGTGGACGATCTCACGCATGGAGGCAAAGTCGTCGGGCCCGACCACCGTCTTGACATTGAAGTGGCGGTACTCCTTGCGCGAAGGCTTTCCGTCACGGAAGACGACGCACGAGGCGACGGGGTGGGTGCCCTGCAGGTTCGAGTTGTCGAAACATTCGATGTGGCGCGGAGCCTTCTGCAGGTGCAGTTCGCGGCGCATCGACTCCATGAGCCGTTCGGTGTGGCGTTCCGGATTCTTGATTTCGAGGTTCTTGAGCTGCTCGGCGCGGTAGATGCGGGCGCTGCGTTCGGAGAAGGACAGCAGATCGAGCTTTTCGCCGCGTTTGGGCACGGTGAAGGTCACGCCGTCGAAGAGCATGGCGGCCGACGGCAGGAAGGGTACGATCACCTCGCGGGCCAACTCGCCGCCGCCGATCTCCTCGACGATGTGTTGGATGGCGAGCGTCAGCATGGCCGGCCGGTCCTCTTCGATACCGGCTGTGAGCTTGACGGTGTGGATACCCGTGATCGACCCGTGGCGGATGCGGACGAAGTTGCAGAATGCCTCGTCGCCGTCGGTGACGAGCGAGAAGACATCCACGTCGACGATGCGGGCACTGACGATTACCGACTTGCTCGAGTAGTTGTCCAGTGCGTCGAGCCGTTGTTTGTAGCGTTGAGCGGCTTCGAACTTCAGTTCGGCTGCCGCCCGTGTCATCTCCGTTTCGAGGTAGGTGCGCACGGGGCGCAGGTCGCCCTTGAGTACCGAGACCACCATGCCGACCAGGCGGTCGTACTCCTCTTCGCTCTGGGCGCCGATGCACGGGCCCTTGCAGTTGCCCAGGTGGTACTGCAGGCATACGGTATAGCGCCCCTTGGCGATGGCTTCGGGTGTGAGGTTGAGTTTGCAGGTACGCAGCGGCACCACTTCGCGGATGAACTCCAGCACGCTGTGCTGCATCATCACCGAGGAGTAGGGGCCGAAGTACTGCGAGCCGTCACGTACGAGCTGTCGGGTCGACTGCACGCGCGGAAAGGGTTCGCGCCGCACGACGATCCACGGATAACTCTTGTCGTCCTTGAGCAGGATGTTGTAGCGCGGTTGGAGGGTCTTGATGAGCGAGTTTTCGAGCAGCAGGGCATCGGCCTCGCTGTCGACGACGAAGTGGCGGATCTCGACGATCTGTCGCACCATCACCCGCACCTTGGCGCTGTGCTCCCTGCTCTGTACGAAGTAGGAGGAGACGCGCTTGCGGAGGCTCTTGGCCTTGCCCACGTAGATGATCTTTCCCGTGCGGTCTACGAACTGGTAGACGCCCGGGCTGAACGGGAGCAGGGCGACCTGTTGTTTGAGCGAGAGTTCGTGTTTTTCGAGTTCTGCCATGACGGAACAAAAGTAACAATTATTTTCGGAATGCGCGGCAGACGGGATGGGGTGCGGCATTGCGAAGTGAAATTTGTGTGAAAAAGTAGATTTTGGTGGTCTAAAAGGCGACAAGTGTCATATAAATTACTATTTTTGCGCGCCCAAAAACAGTTACGATATCGAATGATACGTTTGTCTTCTTCTGTTGCAGCCTGCTGCAAACGCAGTGCGGTCTTCATGCTGGCCGTACTCTCCGTCGGGGCTACGTCGTGTGTGAACGAGGCCTACGATCTGAATCACATCAATCTCAAAATGACTCTGGGCGCTGACGGCGTCACTCTCCCGTTGGGAAAGCTCGAGACGCAGACCGTCCGCAAGTTGCTTGGCGACAGTGGCGTTGACACCCTTAAATTGGATACCGATGACGGCTATTATGCCTATCGGGTCGAGGATTCGTTCACCGAGACGATCGAGAGTGTGACGGTCGAGCCCGTCGAACGGCTGCTGCCAGATTTCGATCCGGCCATCGTGCATCTGGAGGTGGGCGATGTGGCCGATCTGCCCGATTTGCCCGATCTGCCGGGCGTGGGAGAGGTAACGCCCGTACTGCAGGGCGATGCCTCGTTCGCTGCGACGATCGACGATACGTTTGCACTGCCCGACGAGGTGGTGGCCCTCACGTACGCCAGGGTCTATGACGCCTCGTCGCCGCAGGGTGAGACGTCCGTGCCCGAAATCGTGGTGCGTATGACCTTCGATCAGATGCCCTTCGAAACGTGCCGCTTCGAACAGATCCGCATCTCGCTGCCTCCGTTCCTGGTCTCCGACAGCGAATCGTATGACGAGGCAACGCATTCGATCGAGGTCGATCGGGTCGACTACGTCGGACCGTCGACCGAAATCGTACGTATTCCGGTTGTCGGCATCCGCGATATTCCGGTGGAAGAGGATGCCACGGGGAAGGTGGGCCATTTGACGGGTGACGTGGAGATGACGGCCCGCGTATGGGTCGAAGGGATCGACGGTGAGGTCCGGGAGATGGACCTGACCTTGCAGCCCGAGGTGTCGCTGCCGCCGCTCGGTGTGTCGCAGGTGACGGGCCGGGTCGATCTGGATCTGCAGCGTTATCTTGAACCCACGACCATCGATTTCGATGATCTGAGTGAGGCGCTCGACGGCGAGAAACTCGAACTGAACCTGGTGGCCCCGCAGATTGAGATCCGGGTCGTCAATCCGATCGGCATTGCCATGACGGGAGCCATTCGTCTGCAGCCCTACGATCTGGCAGGAGCCCCGCTCGATCCGGTCGTGGTATCGGGTGTGCGCATCGCGGCGGCCGAGGGCGTGGAGCCCCGTACGACGAAGCTCTATATTACGGACCAAACCGAAGCCCCGAGTGGGTATGAACTGTGTCATGTGGCGGATCTGTCGGATCTGGTGCGCGAGGTGCCGTCGCGTATCGATGTCTCCTTCGAACTGGATACCGATCCCGACGAGGAGCACCACATTGCCGTTTCGGGCGAGCGTTACGACCTGGATATGGACTACCTGGTCCGACTGCCGCTGGCTTTCCGTGACGGTGCGACGATCGACTACACGATGACGGAGGATGTTTCGGATTCGTTCGATGAGATCGACAAGTATGAGTTGGTGGCCGAGGATATTCTGATCCGCATTGCGGCCCGGTCGACGCTTCCGTTGACGCTTGGGCTGACGGCCGATTTCCTGGCCGCCGACGGTACGCCGGTGGAGGATGTGGTGGCCGAGGTGACCGGTGAGATCAAGGGCCACGAGGCGGGAATCCCGGATGAACCCGGGGAGTCGCAGCTGGCCGTGAGCCTGCAGATTGCCGATGGCAACCTGTCGCATCTGCAGCAGGTTGACCGAATCCGTTTGCGGTTCCAGGGAACCGCGGTGGGAGCCGGAGCGGCTCTTTCGCCCGAACAGTATCTGGAAGCCAAGATGACGCTCGTTCTGCAACAGGGCATCACCTTCGATCTGGATGAGTTGCTCTCCGAATAATCGATTCGTTAACCCTGAAGTCAGTCATCACTTATATTTATATCCTGTTCAGATAAGATGGAAAAAGATTGCAATAATACGAAATCTCAGAAATCCGTGCGGAGGTCCCTGCTGCTTGCGTTGGCCTGGCTGCTGATTGTTCCGCTCGGAGTCCGTGCCCAGATGAAGAGTGCCTACTTCATGGAGGGATCCGTGCAGCGTCTCGACATGAATGCCGCCTTCCTGCCCGATCGCGGATACGTCAACATCCCCGTTGTCGGCAATATCGGCATCGGAGTCAATTCGAACTTCCTTGCCGTGAAGGATTTCCTTTATCCCGATCCCGACGGTTCGGGCGTGGTGACCTTCATGCACGGATCGGTCGATGCGGCGGATTTTCTGAACCGCCTGCGCCAGACGAACTATGCGACGGTGAGTGTGCGCGAAAACCTCATCGGCTTTGGAGCCTATGCGCGCCGTTACTTCTGGTCGTTCGGACTCAACCTGCGTTCGGAGACCTCGCTGACGATCCCCAAGGAGTTTTTCGAGATCGCCAAGCGGCTGCAGCCCGGGGTCTATGACCTGGGGGATTTCGGCATGGAGAGCAACAACTACCTGGAGTTTGTCTTCGGAGCCGCCTTCCCGGTCCATATTCTGGAAAAGCGCGTCGATGTGGGTGCCCGCGTGAAGGCGCTCGTCGGTGCGGGCTATGCCTCGGTCTCGATGGACGGCATGAACGTGCAGTTGAACGAAGATGAGTGGCGGGCCGATATGCGGGGCCATTTCGTGGGGAATGTCGCCACGATGGATTTTTCGAAACTTCGGGGCCCGATGAAGTTCTCCGATCTGTTGAACGACCGCTCCTTCTCGGGACAGTTGGGTAGTTGGGGCCTGGCTTTCGATCTGGGTGCTGCCACCCGTTTTCTGGACGATCGTCTGAAGGTGTCGGTGGGTCTCAACGACCTGGGTTTCATCGCCTGGAACAAAAAGAACGCCGTGCAGGGCGAGGTCAACGAATTGACCTTCTCGTTCCGGGGCTATGACCTCGATACGCAGGAGGCAATCTACCACTCCCCGGACGATGTGCTGGTGACAGTCGGTGATCCGACCGGTGTGACGCGTATGCTGACCGCCACGCTCAACCTTGGTGCGGAGTACAACCTCCTTGACGAGGCAATCGGCTTCGGTCTGCTGTCTCAGACGCAGTTCAGCGGTGACTACACCTCGTCGGAGTTGACCCTGTCGGCCAATTTCCGTCCATGCAAGTGGTTTACGGGCACGTTGAGCCATTCGCTCATTCAGAATCGTCTGGGCGTCCTCGGTTTGGCTCTCAATGCCCATCCGTCGTGGATCAATTTCTTCGTGGGGCTCGACTACATCGGACTGAACTATGCCAAGGGGGTTCCCGTGCCGATTAACATGAAGTCTCTCAATTTCTATTGGGGTTTGGCCATCCCGTTGGCACGCCCGCAGGCCGACAGCTGCTTTGCCCGTTGAGGCGGAGTGGACGCAGAACATACAGGAGTCCGGGACGGCGCGTGGTGCGGGTCCCGGACTCCTGCTTTTTTTCAGCAGTTTCCGTGCCGTCAGCCTCCCGCCGTCGGGATGGATGCGACGGCGGCGGATGATCGGCCGGGTGTGGCGTGCAGGGGAGGGGCAGCGGCGTTATCGGCCCGTGCAGACCGTGTCGACTCGGACGTCGTGGGGCTCGACCGGCAGTTCGCCGACCAGCTGGTGTGGATAGCATACGCCTGCCTTAAAGGCCCGGAACCCGCTCTGCGACATGTATTTGTCGTAGTATCCGCGTCCTCGGCCCATGCGTGCGCCATCGGCTGTGAAGGCCGTGCCCGGCACGAGGATGAAGTCGATCTGTGAAGGTTCCACGGCCTTCACGGCCTGCGGTTCGGCAATGCCGAAGGCTCCGCGGGCCATCTGTTCGGGCGCATAGTCATAGAATTGCATGATGTCGCCCTCGACTCGCGGTACGAGCACCCTTTTGCGTCCGTACCAGCGGGCCAGCAGCGGCGCCGTGTCGGGCTCGTCGGGCAGCGAGGCAAATAGGGCTACGGTGCGGGCCTCGATGAAGGGGGTGAGTCGCTCGACCGCTGCAAACAGGCGGGCCGATGCCTCGGCGCGCTCGGCCTCCGGGAGCGCCAGGTTGAGCCGCTTCATCGCGCGGCGAATCTCTTTTTTCTCCATAGGAACCGGTTTGGCGGGCTGAAAATTCCCGCGTCGTAATGTTGTTATTACGCGAACAATCGCTATCTTTGTGCTCGGAACACAAATTCTTAACAAATATAAACAAAATTTCAAGATTATGAGCTGTTTCCTATCCAATTCCTCTCTTGGCAAGAAGTTAGTGATGAGTATCACGGGTTGCTTCCTCGTGCTCTTTATCCTCTTCCACATGTCCATGAACGTCGTGGCGATCATCTCGCCCGAAGGATACAATGCCATCTGCAGCTTCCTGGGTGCTAACTGGTATGCGTTGGCCGGTACGGTGGTACTGGCTCTGGGCGTGCTGATCCACTTCATCTATGCCATCGTGCTGACGATGCAGAACTACCGTGCGCGCGGTACGCAGCGTTATGCCGTGACGGTTACCGAGCCGGGTGTGTCGTGGGCCTCGAAGAACATGCTCGTACTGGGTGTGATCGTGCTGCTGGGCCTGCTGCTGCACCTGATCAATTTCTGGTCGAAGATGCAGCTCGTCGAGCTCATGGGCCAGCACACCAATTCGCTGGGCTTCGGTCCGGCCGACGGTGCGTCGCTGATCGCCTACACCTTCTCGCAGTGGTACTACGTGGTGCTCTACCTGATCTGGTTCTTCGCGTTGTGGTTCCACCTCACGCACGGCGTGTGGTCGATGTTCCAGTCGGTGGGTTGGGCCAACGATACGTGGTATCCCCGTCTGAAGTGCATTGCCAATATCGTGGCAACGATCGTCTTCCTCGGTTTCGCCCTCGTGGTGATCGTCTATTTCCTGCGGAGCCTCTGCTGCTGCGCAGCCTGCTGATTTCCCGCATACCGAATTGTTGAATAAATAAACACACACACGAAATATGGCTTTCAAATTAGATGCTAAAATCCCTGCCGGCGAACTCGCACAGAAGTGGAGCAACCACAAGGCAGCTATCAAGGTCGTGAGCCCTGCCAACAAACGCAAGCTCGACATCATCATCGTCGGAACCGGTCTGGGCGGTGCCTCCGCAGCCGCTTCGCTCGGTGAGCTGGGCTATAATGTAAAGGTGTTCTGCATCCAGGACTCGCCCCGTCGTGCCCACTCGATCGCAGCGCAGGGCGGTATCAATGCGGCAAAGAACTATCAGAACGACAACGACTCGGTATATCGTCTCTTCTACGATACGATCAAGGGCGGTGACTACCGTGCCCGCGAGGCGAATGTCTATCGTCTGGCCGAGGTGTCGAACCTCATCATCGACCAGTGTGTGGCTCAGGGCGTTCCCTTCGCCCGTGAGTACGGCGGTCTGCTGGCCAACCGTTCGTTCGGCGGCGCACAGGTATCGCGTACGTTCTATGCCCGCGGCCAGACGGGTCAGCAGCTGCTGCTGGGTGCCTATGCCGCACTGAACAAGGAGATTGCCGCCGGTTCGGTGAAGAGCTACCCGCGTCATGAGATGCTCGACATCGTAATCGAGGATGGCGAGGCCCGCGGTATCATTGCCCGCAACCTGGTGACGGGCGAAATCGAGCGTCATGGAGCCCACGCCGTCGTGCTGGCAACGGGCGGTTACGGCAACGTATTCTTCCTGTCGACCAACGCCATGGCATCGAACGGCTCGGCCGCCTTCCAGTGCTACCGCAAGGGTGCCGGCTTTGCCAACCCCTGCTTCACGCAGATTCACCCGACCTGTATTCCGGTACACGGCGACCAGCAGTCGAAGCTGACGCTGATGTCGGAGTCGTTGCGTAACGACGGCCGTATCTGGGTGCCGAAGAAGCTCGAGGACGTGAAGGCCATTCGCTCGGGTGCCAAGAAACCGTCGGATATCGCCGAGGAGGACCGCGACTACTATCTGGAGCGTCGCTACCCGGCCTTCGGTAACCTCGTGCCGCGTGACGTGGCTTCGCGTGCCGCCAAGGAGCGTTGCGATGCCGGTTACGGTGTGAACGAGACGGGTCTGGCCGTATTCCTCGACTTCAAGACCGCCATCGAGCGTCTGGGCAAGGATGTGATCAAGCAGCGTTACGGCAA
>CALUII010000059.1 GCA_944320665.1 uncultured Alistipes sp.
CTTCTTCTTGCGGTACCCGCACTTCGGACATACACCCTCCTCGTTGAGTGCAACGCCGCACAGCGGGCAGCGATCTACATCGGCCTATCTCCTCTACGATACAGGTATCAACATTCTTTGTACCCACATTCCAGGCTCCGGCGAAAAAATCCTTCGACGGGGCTTGGAGTTCACGCAAAAATTACTACCTTTGCTCATGGAGTCACACCCCTCCGGCGACCCGCTCCAGCGAGGGAAAAGAACCGCCCAAAATCGGACTCCAAACCCGAGTTTTACATTTTTCCGAGAATATCGGACCTCTGAAATGAAGCGTCAAACAAGGTTTTGCCGCCTCTTTACAGCGTGTCTTTTCGTGGCATCGGCTAACGCCACAACTAACAGAAAATTAACGAGTTACAATGCTTTTCTGCATCGGAAAGTATTTTTGCGCCGCAACCAGACATGAAAACGGCCCCAAACGGGCTGCAAAACCACAACCACTCCACCACCTACCCTGCTCCATTCTCCCAATATAAAAGCACAGAAATCATGCAATCTTAACACAAAAAACGTATCTTTGCATGCGCAACAAACCCGCAATAGAACACCATGAACGCTATCACACACACCGATTTTCATTTCGAAGGGCAAAACAGCAAATATACGGGCAAAGTCCGCGACGTCTACAACATCCATGACGACTACCTCGTCATGGTCGTTACCGACCGCATCTCGGCCTTCGACGTTGTCCTGCCCGAAGGCATCCCCTACAAAGGTCAGGTCCTCAACCAGATTGCCTCCAAATTTCTCGATGCAACTTCCGACATTCTCCCCAACTGGAAACTCGCCGTGCCGGATCCCATGGTAACCATCGGCCGGAAATGCGAACCTTTCAAGGTGGAGATGGTCATCCGCGGCTACCTTTCGGGCCACGCCTGGCGCGAGTATCAGGCCGGCAAACGTACCATCTGCGGCGTCGCCATGCCGGACGGAATGGTCGAAAACCAAAGATTCCCGGAGCCTATCATCACCCCGACCTCAAAAGCTGCCGAAGGACACGACGAAGACATCTCCAAAGAGGAGATCATCGCCTCGGGCCTTGTTGGCCGCGAAGAGTACGAGCAACTTGAGAAGTATACCCGTGCACTTTACCGCCGCGGCAGCGAAATCGCCGCCAAGATGGGTCTGATCCTCGTCGATACCAAGTATGAGTTCGGCAAGAAGGAGGGAGTGACCTACCTCATGGATGAGATCCACACCCCCGACTCGTCGCGCTACTTTTATGCCGACGGATACGAGGAGCGCCTTGCCAAAGGCGAACGTCAGAAACAACTCTCCAAGGAGTTCGTCCGCGAATGGCTCATGGCCAACGGATTCCAGGGCCGGGCAGGAGAGCGGGTTCCGGAGATGACCTCCGCCATCGTAGCCGGCATCACGGACCGCTACATCGAACTCTACGAGCAGATCACCGGAGAGCCGTTTATCAAGGCAGATTCATCAACCGACACGGAGAGCATCCTGCATCGCATCGAAACGAATGTTTCGAAGTGTCTGGCCACACTCGAATAAGATTCCACAGGGCCCAGCCCCACCGAGAGAACGAACGGGCGGACAGCTTATAATAGACTGTCCGTCCGTTTTTGCATCATGTTCGAACGCCCCCAAAACACAAGATGTCGTTACCACGGATGTTTTTTAAGAAACCACATGAAGCCCCCAGTGCTGATGCGGTTTACACCACGGTTTACACACCCTGCGCAAAATGCCGCAAAAACGGGATCGAAAGCCTCCCCTCAGACGACTTGCTGAAAACGAAAAAAGCTCGACAATCATGTGATTGTCAAGCCTTTTCTTCAGTCGGGGTGACTGGATTCGAACCAGCGACCACACGCCCCCCAGACGTGTACTCTAACCGGACTGAGCTACGCCCCGATTGTTGTATTTCCCATTGCTTTGGGACTGCAAATATAGTACAATTTTCTTAATATTCACAATTCTTGCATATTTTTTTCTATTTTTGTGCGACATGAAAGCCCAGGAACATACCCTTTCGCCCTCCGGAAGCCCGGCCGAAGGCAAGGAATTACACAAAACAACACACTGTAAAACAACATATTACAGTTCAACCAACCACACTACAAACACCCCACCAAACCCCGAAAAAAAAATTCGCGCACCACACCGCTCACACCTATATAATAATAGGAAAAAACGTCATACCCTGCTCTTCGTCGGACTTTCCGTGCTCCTCATTCTGCTTTTTGCAGTGGATCTGACTATCGGTTCGGCCGACATTACGTTGCGAGACGTCTGGGCCGCCCTCACCGGTGGAGAATGCTCCGCCATCCACCGACAAATCATCCTCCACATCCGCCTGCTCAAAGCCCTGACGGCCTTGCTGGCCGGAGCCGCCCTGGCCGCCAGCGGACTCCAGATGCAGACGCTCTTCCGCAACCCGCTGGCTGGTCCCTACGTTCTGGGACTAAGTTCGGGCGCCAGCCTCGGCGTAGCCCTCTTTCTGTTGGGAGCTCCGCTGCTGGGCGTCGCCCACCACTCGATCGTACAATCGCTCGGCATCGCCGGCGCCGCCTGGATCGGGTCCGCCCTCGTACTGTTCATTGTCATGGCCGTCAGCCGACGCATCAAGGACATTATGGTCATCCTGATCCTCGGCATGATGCTGGGATCGGGAATCAGCTCCGTAGTCGAGATGTTGCAGTACCTCAGCGACGAGTCCGCACTCAAATCGTTCGTCATCTGGACCATGGGGTCGTTGGGCGAGGTGACCTCGGAACAAATGCAACTGCTCGTTCCGACCATCCTCGCGGGGCTGCTGCTCTCAATAGCCTCGATCAAACCACTCAACCTGCTGCTTCTGGGCGAACACTACGCCCGGACAATGGGGCTGAACATTTTGCGGGCACGACGGCTGATTTTCGTATCAACCATCCTGCTGGCCGGCACCTGCACGGCCTTCTGCGGCCCGATCGGGTTCATCGGCCTGGCCGTACCGCACCTGGCCCGCATGCTCTTTGCCAGTGCCGACCACCGCACGCTGATGCCGGCCTCGATGCTTATCGGCGCCCTGCTGCTGGTCGGCTGCGACCTCCTCACCAAGAGCTTTGCCTTCCCGATCAATACCGTCACGGCCCTGCTGGGCATTCCGGTCGTAATCGTCGTCGTTCTTCGCAACCGCAATTTCTTCTGACACCAGCCATGAGTATTCGTCTACACCAACTGACCCTGGGTTACGGCTCGCGCCTGCTTCTCGACCATATCACGGCCGAACTGCCCGACGGACAACTCACCGCCCTGCTCGGACGCAACGGCACGGGCAAAAGCACCCTGCTTCGCGCCATTGCCGGTCTGGGCCCGATCCGCTCGGGCGAAATCCGCCTCTGCGACCAAGAGCTCACCGGGCTCACCGCACAACAACGGGCCAGAACCATCTCGTTCGTCACCACGGACAAGGTACGCATCGCCAACCTTACCTGTGAAGAGGTCGTAGCCCTGGGACGCGCCCCCTATACGGACTGGATCGGCCGGCTCAACGACGAGGACCGCCGCATCGTCCGCCGCGCCCTGCAACTGACCGGCATGGAATCCTTTGGCCACAAAACGATGGATACGCTCTCCGACGGCGAATGCCAACGCATCATGATTGCGCGCGCGCTGGCGCAAGACACCCCGATCGTACTGCTCGACGAGCCGACGGCCTTTCTCGACCTGCCGAACCGCTACGAATTGGGGACCCTGCTGCGCCGCCTGGCCCACCACGAGGGGAAGTGCATCGTCTTCTCGACACACGACCTCGACGTTGCCCTGTCGCTGTGCGACAGCGTAGCGTTGATCGACCCGCCCACGCTGCACCATCTGCCCACCGAAGCCATGGTACACAGCGGCCACATCGAGCGCCTTTTCACGGGCGACGGGCTGCACTTCGACCCGGATTCACGAAGCGTCCGGGCGGCAAAAGAGTGATTTTGCGTAAATTTTTTCATCTGATTTTTTGTTTCAGAGACTTTTTTACTTATCTTTGCACCGCTAAAGTCCCCACATAACGTGGAACAGCTTAGTGGTAAGGCCCGTTCGTCTATCGGTTAGGACGCAAGATTTTCATTCTTGAAAGAGGAGTTCGACTCTCCTACGGGCTACGAAACGGCACCTTCGCCTTGGCGCGGAGGGGACGGACGGAGAAAAGATCCAGGAGCGGATCCGGCACGGATCCATCCGCCAGCAACTACGGTTGTTTTTCAGGGGGGGGGCAGGAGAAGGAGAACGCCACATCCCCGAACCGAAAGAAGAGACTGAAAAAGTAGAAAAGATAAAAAATTAAAAATTATGGCAAACCATAAGTCGTCAAAGAAACGCATCCGCCAGACGCTGACGAAGCGTGCACACAACCGTCTCTACCACAAGACGGCCCGCAATGCGGTGAAGGCGCTGCGCAACACCACGGAGAAGAGCGCCGCCGAGGCCCTGCTCCCGAAGGTAACCGCCATGCTGGACAAGCTGGCCAAGCACAACATCATGCACAAGAACAAGGCAGGCAACCTGAAGA
Organism: uncultured Alistipes sp.; assembly: GCA_944320665.1. GTDB lineage: Bacteria > Bacteroidota > Bacteroidia > Bacteroidales > Rikenellaceae > Alistipes. Next base: position 4,541 of record CALUII010000059.1, read on the forward strand.
GCGCCCTGCAGCTGCATGTGAATGCCTTGTAATCAGCCGCGTTTCTAACCGACAGGTCTTCGACCCCCGACATGTGCGGAGGTCGATTTTTTTTGCCCTCATACAACCGGATTCCACGCAAAAGAGGCCGCAAAATTTGGCTATCCCACTGAAAAACCGTATATTTGCGCGCTTGCTGCGCATAATGCCCGCAAGTTTCACTGATTTATTAACCATTTAACGAGCGATTGAATCGCAACAACATTTCCACTGTTATGGAAGCAAACAAACAGGTAGCAAACGAGAACTTCGACTGGAACGCCTTTGAGCACGATCTGGGCGTCTACGATCAGCCCAAAGAGGCCATCGCAGCAGCATACGACAAGACGCTGTCGAACGTGGCCGTAGGCGAAGTGGTCGAGGGTACCGTAACGAACATCGGTAAACGCGAAGTCGTAGTGAACGTCGGCTACAAGAGCGAAGGCGTCATCCCCGTATCGGAGTTCCGCTACAACCCCGACCTGAAGGTCGGTGACAAGGTCGAGGTCTATGTTGAGTCGGCCGAGGACAAGAACGGTCAGCTGGCCCTCTCGCACAAGAAGGCACGTCAGCTCAAGTCGTGGGATCGTGTAAACGAGGCCCTGGAGAAGGACGAAGTAATCAAGGGTTACATCAAGTGCCGCACGAAGGGCGGTATGATCGTCGACGTATTCGGCATCGAGGCCTTCCTGCCGGGCTCGCAGATCGACGTGAAACCCATCCGCGACTACGACGTATACGTAGACAAGACCATGGAGTTCAAGGTGGTGAAGATCAACCAGGAGTTCCGCAACGTGGTCGTATCGCACAAGGCCCTGATCGAGGCCGAGCTCGAGGCTCAGAAGCAGATCATCATGTCGAAACTGGAGAAGGGCCAGATCCTCGAGGGCACCGTGAAGAACATCACGTCGTACGGTGTATTCGTCGATCTGGGCGGTGTGGACGGTCTGATCCACATCACGGACCTGTCGTGGGGCCGCGTAAGCCATCCCGAGGAGGTCGTACAGCTCGACCAGAAGATCAAGGTGGTTATCCTCGACTTCGACGATGCCAAGAAGCGTATCGCCCTGGGTCTGAAGCAGCTTGAGCCGCATCCGTGGGAGGCACTCGATCCGAACCTCAAGGTGGGTGACCACGTGAAGGGCAAGGTCGTAGTGATGGCCGACTACGGTGCATTCGTTGAGATTGCCCCGGGCGTTGAGGGTCTGATCCACGTATCGGAGATGTCGTGGAGCCAGCACCTGCGTTCGGCCCAGGATTTCCTGAAGGTCGGTGACGAGGTAGAGGCCGTCGTACTGACGCTCGACCGCACGGAGCGCAAGATGTCGCTGGGCATCAAGCAGCTGACGCCCGATCCGTGGGAGAACATCGAGACCAAATACCCCGTCGGCACGAAGTGCACGGCCAAGGTTCGCAACTTCACGAACTTCGGCATCTTCGTTGAGATCGAGGAGGGTATCGATGGTCTGATCCACATCTCGGACCTCAGCTGGACGAAGAAGGTAAAGCACCCGGGCGAATTCACGCAGGTAGGTGCCGACATCGACGTCGTAGTGCTTGAGATCGACAAGGAGAACCGTCGTCTGAGCCTGGGCCACAAGCAGCTCGAGGAGAATCCCTGGAACGCCATCGAGGGCCAGTTCGCTCCCGACACGGTACACGAGGGTACGATCACCGAGATGACCGACAAGGGCGCCGTAGTATCGCTGGGTGAGAACATCGAAGGCTTCGCACCGGCCCGCCACCTCGTCAAGGAGGACGGCACGACGGCCAAGGTAGGTGAGACGCTTCCGTTCAAGGTACTCGAGTTCTCGAAGGCCACGAAGCGCATCACGCTGTCGCACACGCGCCTGTTCGAGGAGGCCAAGAAGGCCGAGCATGCTGCCGAGAAGGCCGAGAAGCGTGCTGCAGCCGACGCCACGAAGTCGACCGTGAAGAAGATCAACGCTTCGGTCGAGAAGACGACGCTGGGTGATATCGCCGGACTGGCTGCACTGAAGGCCGCCATGGAGAAAGAGGAGAACAAGTAGTTCTTCATCCGACCCAACCTGTTAAATGAAGAGGAGCGTCCGCCCGATGAGGGTGGACGCTCTTTTTCATATATTCACCTGTCTGTCGGGCCGAGCATCAGGGTACGCCCTACCCCATCCCCGATAACGAAGCGCATCAGTGACCAATCGATTCTCCCGGCGCCTCGGCACGATTGGGCTGCCGCACCACGTACGACCGCAGGACACAGGCAACGCCGGCAAAGATCAGCAGGGCAAAGAGCGCCGTATCGAGATGCAGACGGTCGAGCCCCATTGCCACAGAAACCCCAATGGCCAACAGCGGCTGGAGGTAAGAATAGATGCTTGTCACGACGGGTTTCACGAACCGGAGCGAGAAATTAAGCATCAGATTGGGGAAGTAAGTCGGCACGACCAGTACGAACAACGTGGCAAAGAGAATTTTCCCGCTCGAGGTAATGGCCGTGAAATCGGTATGCACCACCTCCCCGAGTCCAAAAGGCAGTATCACCAGGGTAGCCGTACCGTAGAGCCATTGCAAGACGGTCGTAATGCGGTACTTCGAGACCAAGGGCTTAAAGAGCACCATATAGCAGGCCGTTGCAGCGGCACACATCAGAATCATCACATTTCCCCACAGGTGCGAATGGGTATGCACATCCGACGTACCGGTCATCACGACCGCCACGGCCCCCGCCATACCGAGCAACAGGCCCACCACCTTAAGCCGCGTAAAGCGGTCTATTCCGAGCGCCACGGAGAGCAGAAGCACCAGCAGAGGGCCGACCGTATTGATGATCGAACCATCGATCGGCGAGGTTTTCGAAAGTCCATACATGATGAAGAGCTTGCGCAACACCCCCACGACCAAACCGGCGACAATCAACTTGGGAATATCGCGGCGATCGACACGTTCGGCCCGCTGCCAGATCAGCGGCACGAAGGCAAAGAGGGCCGTAACAATCAACGAAGCGGTAATCATGGCCATCGGAGCGACGTAACGCGGCATGACCAGATGATAGAATGGATAATCCATGGCCCAAAGGACGTTGCACAACAGCAACGCCAAATGAGGCACATAACGCGGCATGGTCTGTTTCATTGCAGAGAGATTTACACCCGCCGCGAGACAAAAACGGTGCCTTGTTTCCTATCCACACGATGCACCGGACCATACGACATGCAAAAAGGACGGATCTCCCTCATCGGGAGACCCGTCCATAAAAGCGGATCAGTCGAGCAACTACTCGGCAGCAACGACGCTGAACTTAACCGTAGCCTTTACCTCGCGGTGGAGCTTGGCGACAGCCTCGTACTCACCCACGGACTTGATGGCCTCAACGGCAATGACCTTGCGCTCGAGCTCGATGCCTTTGGCAGCCAGAGCCTCGGCGAGGTCGGCAGCCGTCACGGTACCGAAGAGCTTGCCCTCCTCGGCCTTGACACTGATCGTGAGGGGCAGGTTGGCAATCTTCTCGGCCAGAGCCTGAGCATCGGCAAGGATCTTGGCATCCTTGTGAGCGCGCTGACGGAGGTTCTCGGCCAGGACCTTCTTGGCCGAAGCGGTAGCGGCCTTGGCGTAGCCCTGGGGAATCAGGTAGTTGTTTGCGTAACCGGGCTTCACGTTCACGATGTCGTTGGCGTAGCCCAGATTCTCCATATCTTTAATCAGAATGACTTCCATGGTTCTTCCTCCTCGTTAGATTATTTCATGCAATCGGTTACGAAGGGCAGAATGGCGAGGTGGCGGGCACGCTTCACGGCCTGAGCGACCTTCTTC
>CALUII010000060.1 GCA_944320665.1 uncultured Alistipes sp.
GAAGAGGTGGCGGTATCCGGGTGTGTCGCCCCACCAGCCGTCGTTCGAGATGATGAACATGGCCTGGGCGCCGCGACGCACGAAGTCGCCGAAGAAGTCGCCGTAGAGTCCCTCGTAGCAGATGGCCGGTCCGACCTGCACGCCGTCGTGCGTGAAGACCGTGCCGTGTGGGCCGACGCCCAGCTGGCCGAGTGTGCCGCCGAGGTCGATCACCAGGAAGTCGAGCCATTCGAAGAGCCACGGCATCGGGGTCTTCTCGACACCGATTACGAGGCGTCCCTTGTGGTGGATTTGGAAGCGGCCCGTGGAGTCGACACCGACGGCCGTATTGAAGTGGTCGTACCAGCTGCCCATGCGGTCGCGCCGCGCCGTGCGCGAGCGTGTGGCGGCGGTGTAGGCGACGTTGGTGTTGGCGCCCGTTACGATCATCGAGCCGGGGTGGGTGCGGCGCAGCGAGTCGGTCAGTTCCGTCCAGATGTCTCCCGTCTCGTCGGCCAGCCCGCGGAAGGGACCCAGTCCCGGCTCCCAGTAGTAGCCCGGGACGGCCGTTTCGGGCAGCACGATGAATTGTGCGTCGCGCGGCGTCTGGTCGATCAGGTCAATCAGGTTGCGCTCCTGCCAGCGGTCGTCGCCGTGGAACTTGTCGTAGCAGTCGACGTTGGGCTGCACGATCGAGACGCGGATCGACCCCTCGTCCGGTGCGTCGTAGCGGGCGTAGAGGAGGATCGAGACGGCCATCGGCACGACGAGTGCCGCACCGGCCCGCACCCAGCGGGCCGCACGGCGCGGGGCCTGCAGCGCCTCGAAGATCAGCAGGTTGACCACCAGCACCCAGAGCGAGCCGCCGAAGACACCCGTATATTCGTACCACTGCACGAGGCGCACGTCGTGCGAGAATCCGTTGCCGAGGATGAGCCACGGCCACGAGAATTCGCCCACGGTGTACCAGTATTCCGTAGCGATCCATGCGGCGACGAGCAGCGTATAGGCCAGGGCCTTGGGGCCCTTTTTCGAGACGCTGTGGAAGAGCATGAAGGCGATCATGTTGAGGGTCGACGAGGCGACCGTTGCGGCGATCGGGCCGACGGGTGTGGCGTACCAGATCCACCAGACGGTCAGAGCGTTCCACAGCACGAAGGTGAGCAGTGCCCAGCCGAAGACGTGCCACCACGAACGGCGCGAGGCATCGTACGACGCACTGATCCACAGCAGCGGCACGAAGGCGACGAAGAGCGTGAGTCCCGTCGCGCCGAGCCAGCCGGCCGAGAGCAGGAGCGCCGACAGAAGAACGGCGGCAAATCGTTGGAGCATGGATTGCGTGATTTTTGTCGAGGCAAAAGTAGTCAAAGCCCGCCATATTTCAAAGCGCCGAGGGCGATATTCCCACCGCATCGGGGCAGGTTCGGTGCATGCGGCGGGCCGCAAACGCGAAAAATTGGGCCGGTTTTGGCCGGCGTGTCCCTTTTTTTCGTACCTTTAAGCGCTCGAAAAGAACAAAACTTTATTCCACAATCCTATGAAATTCTTCATCGATACCGCCAATTTGGCCCAGATCCGCGAGGCCAACGAGATGGGCGTGCTCGACGGCGTCACGACCAATCCGTCGCTCATGGCCCGCGAAAACATCCGCGGCGAGGAGGCCTGCCGTCGCCACTACGTCGAGATCTGCAACATCGTCGACGGCGACGTGAGTGCCGAGGTGATCTCGACCGATTTTGAGGGGATGGTGCGCGAAGGCGAGGAGCTGGCGGCGCTGCATCCGAACATCGTCGTGAAGCTGCCGTGCACGGCCGACGGCATCCGTGCCGTGAAGTACTTCTCGCAGAAGGGCATCCGTACGAACTGCACGCTGGTCTTCTCGGCCGGACAGGCGCTGCTGGCCGCCAAGGCCGGTGCGACCTACGTGTCGCCTTTCGTGGGCCGTCTGGACGACATCGGCGAGGACGGCGTGGAGCTCGTGGCGCACATCGTGCAGATGTATCGCTACTACGGCTTCGAGACGCAGGTGCTGGCCGCCTCGATCCGCCACACGCAGCACATCATCCGCTGTGTGGATGCCGGAGCCGATGTGGCAACCTGCCCGCTGGCTGCCATCAAGGGGCTGCTCAAGCACCCGCTGACGGACAGCGGTCTGGCACAGTTCCTGGCTGACCACGCCAAGGTGAACGGCTGATCGAATCGGAAACGGGGCGGACGGTACGGCGGCGGTCGTGTGCGGCCGTCGGGCGCGGCATCCGCCGCTGAGGAGACGAGATGCGGAGCGGTCGGTGACGACCCGCCCCGCATCTCGGTTTTTTGTGGGCAAAATATTTGGCGGTTCGAGAAATATGCGTATATTTGTCACGCATCGGTTGCCCCGACCGCATCCGCACGCTAACTCCCCGGTACGGAGGAGGTGCGCGGACCGCCCGAGGGGCTGAAAAGGGAAAGCAGTGCAAATCTGCTACAATACCCGTTGCTGTGAGTTCCGTCTTTCCCGGCGAGGGAAAGATCCGTCCGGTTTACCACACACATCTTCGGCCACTGACCGCCGCCACTGCGCGGGGTCGGGAAGGCGTAAAACCGGGGAACGAGTCAGAAGACCTGCCATGCGTTTGTTCGAAAAGATTTGCGGCCCGCGGGATTACAGGCGAAAATCGAAACGGTGGATTGATTCCAGACAGAAGTGAAGGCGGTCGTCGGGACCGCACGATGGTAGAAGCCGAGGGGGCATCGCGTTTTTTTTCTCGGTTGCCTCCGGTCGGATGCAAGGAGTCTTTGTCGGCCTTTCCGTATTTTCAGCGAGTGGTGGCGTGTGAGCGATTTCCGGGACGCAGCGTTCTCTATATATGATATAGACCGCCTGCACTGCGGAGCGCGGAGCGTGCCATAAGAAGAGAGATTAGTTAGTTGTTATCTGCCATAATAACACCTTGAACCCTTCCCGATCCCTGCACGGCGGTTTTTTTTAGGCGATGTCCATTCCGGCCGGCTTTCCCATCTCCCTCCCCGCGTTGTCGCGAGGCGTGTTGTGCCATGGACGTCGCCTTGTTTTTTGTGTACGGATGCGGCTGTGTCGCTTTTTTTGCGCCTTCGCGCCGCTACCCTGTGTTCCGGGTTTTGCGCACCGCGGCCCCGCATGCCGGCGCTGGGGCTGCAGGAGGGCGGCCCCTGTGGTGCGATCCGCTGGCGGGGACCTCCGGGCGGTGTGGGTTATTGCCTCTTGAGGTGGTGCCGCGGCAGCCGCGGGAAGAGTTTGCGGAACCGGACCAGGTAGCCCGATATGCGGTTTCCGGCAACGATCAGCGTTACGGCCGCGATGATCAGCAGAATGCCGCACGCAATGCGCGGCGTGAAGGCTTCGCCGAAGATCGTCACGCCGAAGAAGACGGCCGTAACGGGCTCCAGCGCACCGAGAATGGCCGTCGGCGTCGAGCCGATGTGCTGTATGGCGGCGGTGGTGCAGAGAAATGATATGGCTGTCGGGAAGAGGGCCAGAGCGATCAGGTTGCCCCACAGATACCAGTGTTGCGGGGTGGTGAGGGCCGTTCCGAAGTCGAGCCGGATGAGGAAGAGGACCAGGCCGAAGAGCAGCACGTAGAAGGTGATCTTGAGCGTGGCGACGGACTGCAGCACGGGACGGTTCACACCGACGATGTAGATGGCATAGGCGAGTGCCGAGGCCAGTACGAGCAGCGTGCCCGTGAGGCTGAGTGTGGCGCCGTCGGCGCTGCGGTAGAGCAGGGCGATGCCTCCCAGTGCCAGTACGATGCAGAGTGAGGTGAGCAGCGTGAGCCGTTCGCGGAAGAAGAGGGCCATGATCAGCGCCACGAGGATCGGGTAGACGAAGAGCAGCGTCGAGGCGATGCCGGCATCCATATAGTTATAGCTCATGAAGAGCGTGAGCGACGAGATGGCGATCAGCAGTCCGAGCAGGATGAGCGGCAGGATCTGCCGGCGTTCGAGCCGGAAGTTGCGGCCGCGGAACCTGAGCATGGCGCCCAGCATCGGCAAGGCGAAGAGGTAGCGGAAGAAGAGGACCGAATCGGTATCCATGCCGTCGGTGTAGAGCGGCAGGGCGAAGAGCGGGTTCATGCCGTAGGTGGCGGCGGCGATGGCACCCAGAAGGTATCCTTTGGCTTTTGCGTTCATGGTTTTGCGGCGTTTGGTGGCGTCGGAAAAATTGTTGCGGCAAAGATAGTATTTGTTCTGTCCCGGCGTTGCGTGCGGTGCGGGAATTTTTTTGGCGAGGACGATGCACTCTGCGGTTTCGCAGGTTGCGGTTTCGTGCGCAGGTGTTTTCGGAGAGGGGCGGTTCCGGTTGGAGGAGAGGCGGTACGCAGGACCGTTGGTGCCGGAGTCGGGTGTTGCGGCATGCTCCGCCCGGGCGGTGCGCGACAGAAAAAGCGAAGCGGTCGTCGATGATTCGACGACCGCTTCGCTTCCGAGAGCCGAAACCGGGACTTGAACCCGGGACCTTTTCATTACGAGTGAAACGCTCTACCAACTGAGCTATTTCGGCAGCCTGAGGATTTTGTTTCCTTTTCGGTGTGCAAATATCAGCAAAAAAAATGATCCGTGCAACTTTTTTGCGAAAAATCTCGCATTTCTTGTTATATTCGCGTCCAATTCGACGCACCGGAGCCGTCCGATGGGGTGAAAATGCCTCGTCGGCAGTCGTTCGCCGGCGTCGGAACCGTAGATTTGTGAACCCTTATTTTTCTTGATGCGACATGGCCGATATGCAGCCTCACTACCTCCATCCGACGCCCGATCAGACCTTCGAAATCGAGCCTGCGGGTGATTACGACTTCCAGCGGGTACTCTCCCGTGCACGCCAGATGCAGCAGGCGGGCCAGGTGGCCGAGGCCTGCAACGAACGTTTCCAGGCATGCCAGCGCCTTCAGGCCCTGTTGCCCGACGGCGAGGAGGTGATCCTCGAGTGGAACCACCGCAATACGCGGGCGGCGCTCCAGGTGTTGCATGCCTCGGCCGTGGACCACTTCCTGATCGACGACTTCGAGATGTCGGCCGCGCTGCTCGAACTGTTGCTCGAACTCGACCCCGAGGACCACGAGGAGGCGGTCGTGATGTTGGCCTTCGACTACGTGGCGCTCGACGAGCAGGAGCTCTTCGACGAGGTGGTGAACGACATCTCGGACAAATACGCCAGCCGCACCGTGCTGCTGCTCTGGTCGGCCTTCCGGCGTGACGGCCGGCTGCCCGAAGGGGAGTTGCGCCGCTTCCGTTCGCGCTTCACGCCGTGGTTCGTGGAGTTCACCGCGACGGAGCACCCGGCCGACGAGGCCTATCTGCGCGACATCGAGGGCGAACATCCCTCGCATGAGGCGCAGGCCCGTGAGCTGTGGCTGCAGACCGAGAACCTCTGGCGCCGTTGGCCCGACTTCATCGATGCCCTGCAGGCCCGCGTAAACGGTTGAGGTCGCGGGCCGCAGGCGTGCGGATCGGTGTGCGGCAAGCGGGCCGCGTGCCGGAGCGATTCAGCCCCTTCGTTCCCCATGTGGCGGAACGGCGGGGCTATTTTGTTTCGTGGTGAGGCGGGGTGTGGGGATGCGGATCGGTCTGCGGGGCGGATTGCGCCTCCTGGCGGCGCAGCTCGGCGAAGCAGTGGCGGCAGATCGGTTCGTAGGTCTCGTGTGCGCCGAGCATCACCTGCGTCTCGTCGGCCGTGAGTCGGTGGGAGTGGTGGGCCAGATTGCCGCAGCGTACGCAGATGGCGTGCACCTTGGTGACGTACTCGGCCGTGGCCATCAGGGCCGGCATCGAGCCGAAGGGGCGCCCCGTGTAGTCCATGTCGAGTCCGGCGACGATCACGCGCACGCCGCTGTCGGCCAGTTGCCGGCAGACGTCGACGATGCTTGCATCGAAGAACTGCGCCTCGTCGATGCCGACGACGTCGACCTCGGAGGTCATCAGCAGGATGTTCTGCGGCGACTCGACCGGCGTGGAGCGTATGGCGTTGGCGTCGTGCGAGACGACCTCCTCCTCGGAGTAGCGGACGTCGATGCGCGGTTTGAAGATTTCGACCTTTTGGTTGGCGAACTGCGCGCGTTTCAAACGGCGGATCAGCTCCTCGGTCTTGCCCGAAAACATCGAGCCGCAGATGACCTCGATCCACCCTTTGCGAATGGCATTTTCCAAAAACATATGTGTTTGTCTTTCCGTTTAATATGATCGGAGCTTTGATCTCTCCCTGAACTTTTGTATCTTTCCTCGAAAATTAGGGCCTATGAAAAAAATTGCGTTCGTCTTTGCAATTGCGCTGATTAGCATGTCGTGTGATCCGGAGCAATGGGTGGCTACGCATGCTACTTCATGGTATGCAAAAAACAGTACCGATCAGACTCTGATTATTACTACCTCGCCGTTCATTGAGGTGGATGCTGTGGTCGATCCCGGAGATTCGGTATTGGTTCATAGCTTCCATCCGTTTCAATATTTAGGCGAACCCGCTTTTGACACATTTTACGATGCATGGGAGGGTAAGCCCGAACAGGAATGGTGTATAAGTGTCAGCTCCCAAGAGGGTCGGTTACTGAAAAAATGGAAATACATGGACCGGAACGCAGCGGGCAGACAAATCTTCCATCAATCTTATTGGCAGTTATATACGCAAAAAGAGGGTCATAGCGATGAATTAAACTTTATATGGGTCTTTAATATTCTCCCGGAGGACATCGCTCCATTGGAGCTCCGTCGTTAGTGTCGACAGGTTGCCTCGGCAGGCGGGCCGCATGGCCCCCTTCGCCCCTCTGCCCCTTCTCCTCCGCATGCGCCGCCGTACGGTGGTGTCGTGGGGAGGTCGCGACGCACCACATCCGGTTGCATCGGCCGGGGGTGGTTGCCCCGTTGTGTACGGTCGCTCCGCAGTCCGGTTGTGTGGATCGTCCGGTAGTGCCGCGGTGAGGTTGCGCCGCCATCCGGTAGTGGTGCCGTGCCGTTGCCGTGTCGTCCGACCGTGTCGTCCGGGTGGGGTGTGCTATTGGCAGTCGTCGAGACGCGTGATCCGGGCGCCGAGCGCATTCAGACGGCCGTCGATGTCGCGGTATCCGCGGTCGATCTGCTCGATGTTCTGGATCGTGCTGCGCCCCTCGGCACTCATGGCTGCGATCAGCAGGGCCACACCCGCGCGGATGTCGGGTGAAGTCATGCGCGTGGCACGCAGACGGATGCGGTGGTCGTGCCCGATGACCGTGGCGCGATGCGGGTCGCAGAGGATGATCTGCGCCCCCATGTCGATGAGCTTGTCGACGAAGAAGAGGCGGCTCTCGAACATCTTCTGGTGGATCAGCACCGCCCCTTTGGCCTGTGTGGCCACCACCAGGAAGATCGACAGCAGGTCGGGCGTCAGTCCGGGCCACGGGGCATCGGCGATGGTCATGATCGAGCCGTCGATGAAACTCTCGATACGGTAGTGGTCCTGCTGCGGGATGTAGATGTCGTCGCCGCGCTGTTCGAACTGGATGCCCATGCGGGCGAACTGGGCCGGGATGATGCCGAGGTTTTCGTACGAGACGTTGCGGATGGTCAGCTCCGACTGCGTCATGGCAGCCATGCCGATGAAGCTGCCCACCTCGATCATGTCGGGCAGCATCGTGTGCTCCGTACCGCCGAGCGAGTCGACGCCCTCGATGGTCAGCAGGTTCGAGGCGATGCCCGAGATGCGGGCGCCCATGCGGTTGAGCATCCGGCACAACTGCTGGATGTAGGGTTCGCAGGCGGCGTTGTAGATGGTCGTGACGCCGGGCGTGAGGACCGCGGCCATGATGAGGTTGGCGGTACCGGTGACCGAGGCCTCGTCGAGGAGCATGTAGGTGCCGCGCAGGTGTTTGCCCTCGACGGTGAAGAAGCCCCCTTCGGTTGCGGCGTCGAAGTCGAAGGTGGCGCCCAGCTTCTGGAATCCGATGAAGTGGGTATCCAGACGGCGGCGGCCGATCTTGTCGCCGCCGGGTTTGGGGATGTATCCGACGCCGTATCGGGCGAGCATCGGGCCGATGAGCATCACCGAGCCGCGCAGGCGGGTGCAGCGGCGGCGGTAATCCTCGCTGCGGATGTAGTCGAAGTCGAGGTCGCGGGCGCGGAAGGTGTAGGTGGTTTCGGACGGGTGTCCGACTTCGACGCCCATGCGGTCGAGCAGTTCGATGAGTTGGAGTACATCGAGGATCTGCGGGACGTTGTGCACGGTGACCAGCTCGGGGGTGAGGAGCGTGGCGCAGAGGATTTGCAGCGCTTCGTTCTTAGCGCCCTGCGGGGTGATCTCCCCGTGGAGGCGGTAGCCTCCTTCGACTTGGAAAATAGCCATGAT
>CALUII010000061.1 GCA_944320665.1 uncultured Alistipes sp.
GGTACGTCGCTGCTGATTATGGTGGGCGTGGTGCTCGACACTCTGAAGCAGATCGAGAGCTACCTGCTGATGCGCCACTACGACGGTCTGATGAAGACCGGCCGTATCCAGGGCCGTTATTAGTAAGGTCTTTTTTCAGAAGAGTCAGAAGATGATATACTTGAAAACAGACGAGGAGATCGAGTTGCTCCGCGAAAACAATATTCTGGTGAGTCAGACCCTGGCCGAGGTGGGCAAGCACATTCGGCCGGGTGTCTCCACCAAGGATCTGGACCAGGTGGCCGAGGAGTTCATCCGCGACCACGGCGCGGTGCCGGCTTTCCTCGGCTACGAGGGATATCCCGCTTCGTTATGTATTTCCGTTAACGAGCAGGTAGTTCACGGGATTCCGTCTCCGAAATGCATCCTCAAGGAGGGAGACATCGTTTCGGTCGATTGCGGTACGTTCATGAAGGGGTTTGTTGGTGATTCGGCCTACACGTTTGCCGTAGGCGAGGTTACCGCGGAGGCGCGGCAGCTGATGGATGTCACCAAAGAGGCTCTTCATAAAGGTACGGCGCAGGCCAAGGCCGGCAACCGCGTAGGCGACGTGTCGGCGGCTGTGCAGGAATACGCCGAGAGCTTCGGCTACGGCGTCGTGCGCGAATTGGAAGGACACGGTCTGGGTCGCAAGATGCACGAAGACCCGGGCGTTCCGAACTATGGCGCGCGCGGCAGAGGCCCCCTTCTGCGCGAAGGCATGGTCATCTGTATCGAACCCATGATCACGATGGGGACCAAAGCGGTGGTTTTTGAACGGGACGGATGGACGGTCCGCACGCGGGACCGCAAGCCGGCAGCTCACTATGAGTTCGCCGTTGCGATTCGCAAAAACGGCCCCGATGTGCTGACGGACTTCGGTATAATCGAAAACGCACTGAAAAACTAAAAGACTCTATGGCAAAACAGGCTGCTATCGAACGGGACGGTACGATCATCGAGGCCCTGTCCAACGCAATGTTCCGCGTCGAACTGGACAACGGCCACGTGCTCACGGCCCATATCTCGGGCAAGATGCGCATGCACTACATCAAGATCCTTCCCGGAGATAAAGTGAAAGTGGAGATGACGCCCTACGATCTGACGAAGGGCCGTATCTCCTTTAGGTACAAATAACAACGATTGCTTGAAAAACCATGAAAGTAAAAGCATCCATCAAGAAGCGCAGCGAGGATTGCAAGATCGTGAAGCGTAAGGGTAAGCTCTACGTGATCTGCAAGAAGAATCCCAAGTTCAAAATGCGCCAGGGGTAATGTTCAAACCATTAATTAAAGAAGAAAAACAGCATTTATGGCACGTATAGTTGGTGTAGATTTACCAAAAAACAAGCGCGGCGAGATCGGCCTTACCTACATTTACGGTATCGGTCGTTCGACGGCCCGCAAGATTCTCGAGGCCGCCGGCATCAGCTACGACCTCAAAGTTCAGGACTGGAACGATGAGCAGGTGAGCGCCATCCGTTCGACGATCGCCAACATGGGCATCAAGGTCGAGGGTGAATGCCGTTCGATCGTGCAGCTCAACATCAAGCGACTGATGGATATCGGCTGCTACCGCGGTATCCGTCACCGTCTGGGCCTTCCGGTTCGCGGTCAGTCGACCAAGAATAACGCCCGCACCCGCAAGGGCCGCAAGAAGACCGTCGCTAACAAGAAAAAGGCAACTAAGTAATTGTAGAGAGTTATGGCAAAGAAAACTGGAACAGTCAAGAAGAAGGTTGTTAAGGTGGGTGCCGTGGGCAATGCCTATGTACACTCGACTTTCAACAACGTAATCATCACCATCACCAACGAAAACGGCGATGTGATCAGCTGGTCTTCGGCCGGTAAGATGGGTTTCCGCGGTTCAAAGAAGAACACTCCCTACGCAGCGCAGACTTCGGCCGCCGACTGCGCCAAGGTTGCTTACGATATGGGCCTGCGCAAGGTGAAGGTCTATGTCAAGGGTCCGGGTGCCGGCCGCGAATCGGCCGTCCGTACCATCCACGGCGCCGGTATCGAGGTAATGGAGATCATCGACGTTACTCCGCTGCCGCACAACGGCTGCCGTGCTCCCAACCGCCGTCGCGTATAATTCGGGACCAGGTTACGGAGAAAAATTCTAAGGTTTTTAAATAGTCAAAAACAATGGGAAAATACATAGGACCAAAATCGAAAATCGCCCGTAAGTTCGGCGAAGCTATTTATGGTGCGGACCGAGTGCTCGAGAAGCGTAACTATCCTCCCGGACAGCACGGCCTGATGCGCAAGCGCAAGAAGGTGTCGGAGTACGGTACGCAGCTCAGCGAGAAGCAGAAGGCCAAGTACACGTACGGTCTGCTCGAGAAGCAGTTTGCCCGTACGTATGAGGAGGCTGCCCGTATGGGCGGTATCACGGGTGAAAACCTGCTGAAACTGCTCGAGTGCCGTCTGGACAACGTTGTATACCGTCTGGGTATCGCCCCGACGCGCGCCGCAGCCCGTCAGCTTGTTTCGCACCGCCACATCTGCGTAAACGGCAACGTGGTCAACATTCCGTCCTACTCGCTCAAGGCAGGCGACGTGGTTTCGGTACGCGAAAAGTCGAAGAGTTTGGAAATGATTACGGCATCGCTCGCCGGTAGCGCACGCAGCCGCTACTCCTGGCTCGAGTGGGATGGCGCCGCAATGGCCGGCAAGTTCCTGCAGAAGCCCGAACGCGAAGAGATCCCCGAAAACATCAAAGAGCAGCTTATCGTCGAGTTGTACTCCAAGTAATCATTAAACAAATTCAAGAGTATGGCAATATTAGCATTCCAGAAACCTGAGAAGGTTATTATGCTTGAGTCCACCTCCTCGTTCGGAAAGTTCGAATTCCGACCGCTGGAGCCCGGATTCGGTATGACCGTCGGTAACGCCCTGCGTCGCATCCTGCTCTCCTCGCTGGAGGGATATGCGATCACGACCGTCAAGGTAGCCGGTGTTGATCACGAGTTCGCCGCTATCCCCGGTGTGATGGAAGGAATGATCGATATCATTCTGAAACTCAAGCAGGTTCGTTTTATCCGTACTGTAGATAACCAGGACGCCGAGAAGGTGTCGGTGAACGTAGCGGGTGTTACGGAGCTTACTGCCGGATACATCTCGAATTATCTCTCGTTCTTCAAGGTGCTGAACCCCGATCTGGTCATCGCCCACCTCGCACCCGGCACCAAAATGCAGATCACGCTCACGATCGGCAAGGGCCGCGGCTACGTGCCGGCCGAGGAGAATACCCCGGCCGACTGCGAGTTCGGCACGCTTCCGATCGACTCGATCTTCACGCCGATCAAAAACGTGAAGTACTCGATCGAGAACTACCGCGTGGAGCAGAAGACCGACTACGAGAAATTGAATTTGGAGATTACGACCGACGGATCGATCCACCCGAAGGAGGCACTGAAGGAGGCCGCGAAGATTCTGATCCAGCACTTCATGCTCTTCTCCGACGAGAAGATCACCGTCAACATGGAGGACAACAACGGTACCGAGGAGTTCGATGAGGATGTACTGCACATGCGTCAGTTGCTGAAGACCAAGCTGTCGGATCAGGACCTGAGCGTTCGTGCGCTGAACTGCCTGAAGGCCGCCGATGTCGACACGGTCGGCGACCTGGTGAAGCTGAACCGCAACGACCTGCTCAAGTTCCGCAACTTCGGTAAGAAGTCGCTCACGGAGCTCGATGAGCTGCTGGCATCGCTCAACCTCAAATTCGGTATGGACGTATCAATCTACAAACTTGATAAAGACTAATTTATGAGACACAATAAGAATTTCAACCACCTTGGCCGCCAGGCAGGTCACCGCAAGGCGCTGATGTCGAACATGGCGTCGTCGCTGATCCTGCACAAACGCATCGAAACGACGGTTGCAAAGGCCAAGGCCCTCAAGCAGTTTGTCGAGCCTCTGGTGACGAAGTCGAAGGAGGATACGACGCACCAGCGCCGTGTGGTTTTCTCCTATCTGAAGCAGAAGGAGGCCGTGACGGAGCTCTTCCGTACGATCGCTCCGAAGATTGCCGAGCGTCCGGGCGGTTATACGCGCATCCTGAAGACGGGCTTCCGTCTGGGCGATGCCGCCGACATGTGCATCATCGAGTTCGTTGACTTCAACGAGGCCTATACGCTGGGTGTAACCCCGACGGCCGAGGCTGCGAAGCCCAAGACGCGTCGTTCGCGTTCGAAGAAGACGACCGACGCCGTGGAGGATGCTACGGTCGTAGAGGGTGAAGCCAAGAAGGCTGCCCCGAAGGCTCCCAAGGCCCCGAAGGCTGCTGCTGCCAAGGCTTCGGCTCCGAAGGTCGCCAAGAAGACGAACGTCGGTAAGAAGATGTAGTAATTGAGGTGCGGTGCGGCTGCGTGGCCGCGTCGACTTCGAATAAAGATTCCCGGGTGTATCCGCATGGACGCGGATGGCCCGGGAATTTTTTTTGTACTGTGAGAATCGGTTTTTTGTTATCTTTATGGGGAAATCCTGCTGCAATATGGGGCCTCGCACCGCATCGGGATGAGGTGGAAGGCCGCGTGATGCAATATTGGTTTATAAAACAGGTGTGATATGGATCTGACCAGGAGAAGATGGTGTTTTGTCCTCTGTTTTGTCGGGGGATTTTTGGCGTCCAATGCCGCGGGGCAGGAGCTCGATGCGTTGTTGCGCCGTGTGGGGGAGCGCGATCAGGCGGTGCGTCGTGAGATGATGCGATGGATGCAGCATCAGCCTGTGGTGGCCGATTCGTTGTACGCAGCCTCGTTGCGGATGGAGGAGGCGGATGCCGAGAACCAGCGTTTCGTTGCCGAATTGTTGGGTACACATGGGTGGCCCGATGGGGTCTCCGACGAGGCAAATGAGGCCATCTGGCTGGTGATCGACCATGCCGATCTGGATATGCAGCGGCGCTTTCTTCCGATTATTGAGGAGCAGGTGCATGCGGGACGCCATTCCGATATCGAGTTATGCGACGTTGCTGGACCGGATCTTGATGCGTGAAGGACGCCCGCAACGCTATGGTACGCAGACTGTCATGCGCAACCGCACGTTGGTTGATGGCGAGATGCAGGCTGCCGAGCAGGCGATCTGCTATTTGTGGCCTGTTGCGTCGCCCGAGCGGCTCGATTCGCTGCGTGCGGCGGCCGGTCTGGAACCCATCGGTGAATACCTGCAGCTGGTGGGCAAGACCTACGGTACGACCTGCATCTGGGACCGTGCCCTCGGCGTCGAGGAACTCTCCTCCGATACGCGCGGCCGTGAACAATAAATCGTTGGCATGCCGTTGGATCCGCAGCTCTTGCCTTGCTGTCCGGTGACACAGAAAGGGCCCTTCGCTTTGGCGAAGGGCCCTTCTCTCATGGGGTAGAAGACCGGTTGCGGTCGGGCGGCTTATTATTTGCCGAAGCCGTTGCGTCCGATGGCCAGGAAGTCCTCGGCCTTAAGCGCCGCACCGCCGATCAGGCCGCCGTCGACATCCTCCTTGGCGAAGAGTTCGGCCGCGTTGCCCGGTTTGCACGAGCCACCGTAGAGAATGGCCGTCTCGGCAGCCGCTGCGCCAAATTTGGCTGCCAGCACCTGGCGGATGTAGGCGTGGATCTCCTGTGCCTGTTCGGCCGTGGCGGTCTTGCCCGTACCGATGGCCCATACGGGCTCGTAGGCAATCACCAGTTTCGAGAACTGTTCGGGAGTCAGCTCGTAGACCACCTCCTCGATCTGCGCCTTCACGACGTCG
Organism: uncultured Alistipes sp.; assembly: GCA_944320665.1. Classification (GTDB taxonomy): domain Bacteria; phylum Bacteroidota; class Bacteroidia; order Bacteroidales; family Rikenellaceae; genus Alistipes. Next base: position 5,755 of record CALUII010000061.1, read on the forward strand.
AAATGCTTGCCCGCTTCGCGCTCCTCAAGATTTTCGCCCACGCAGTAGATCGGCGTCAGGCCGTGTGCATAGGCCTGTGCCATCTTGCGGTTGAGCGTCGCCGAGGTCTCACCGTAGTACTGACGGCGTTCCGAGTGCCCCAGGATCACGTACTCGCATCCCAGGGCCGCAATCATGGCTGCCGAAACCTCACCCGTATAGGCACCCTTCTCCTCGGCGGCGCAGTTCTGTGCACCGAGGGCGATGCCGCTGCCCTTCACCACGCGGGCCACCTCCGAGAGGTGCGTGAAGGGCGGGCAGACGATGAAGTTCACGCAATTGCATACCGTACCTTTGCCTGCTACGACCTCCTGGGCCAGGGCGACTCCTTCGGCCGGAAGTGTATTCATCTTCCAGTTGCCGGCAACGATTTTCTTTCTCATTTTCCTACTAATTTATTTTGGGTGTAAAACAACAATTGGCTATTTGTCCGTCACGTCGCATCGGCGTGCGCGGCCGTGCGGCCTTTTCCCGTCGTGTTCACGGCCTCGGAAACTCCGTCCTGCGGGCTTCGCGCCCGTTTGCCAGCCGTTCCCATGTGACGAAGCGCCGCTGTCCCTGCTTCAGTTCGAAGAGGCGGGCGCCGCTCAGCAGCTCCTGGTACTCGGCATATCCGCCGCTGTAGCGGCCGTATCCGAGGGCGATGCCTTCGCGCTCGACGACGTAGTTGTTCGCGTGGTCGTGTCCGGCAAATACCCCCATCACGTCGCCGTGACGGCGCAGTGCGTCGAACAGACCGTGGTTGTCACGCCCCGGACATTCGCGCTCGAGCCGGAATCCGACGGCCTGTGCCGGAGCATCGTGGTAGGTCTCGGCGAACTCCTGCAACGGGATGTGCAGGAAGAGCAGGGCCGGAACCGGACCGCCGTAGCGCGTTTCGTCGGCCGCACTGCGTGCCTCGTACCAGGCGACCTGTTCGGCCGAGACGCCGGCATAGGAGTGGTCGTCGGCGTTGTAGTCGTTCGAGTCCATCACGTAGATGCGGGCGCCGCAGGAGCCGTCCGCCGCGTAGATCGGGAGCACGAAGTCACCCTGACGCTCTCCGGCCGGATTGTAGCGGCCGTTGATGCATCCGGGCAGCTGGCGTACCACGTCGTAGACTTCCGCACGGGTGAGTCCCTGTTCGGCGTCGTGGTTGCCGAGCGTAATGGCATAGGGGACCCCCTGTTTGGCCAGGAAGTTGCCGATGCGTTGCAGGAGTTTCGTGGCGTTGCGGGCATAGATCAGGTCGCCCGTGATGAGAATCAGGTCCGGATGTTCCCATTCGATCATCCGCCCGATCATCCCCAGCACATGACCCGACTGTCCCTCGTTCTCCGTGAAGTGCAGGTCGGTGAGCTGCATGATGCGGAAGCGTCCGTCGGCACGGAAATGCAAGCCCTCGTTCTCTCCCTTGGCCGATTGTGCCAACGGCGGGGCGGGTGTCGTGGCGGGCCGGGGCGCAAGCGGTTCGACGCCGTTGCCGGAGGCCGATTCGGCCCCGGCCGGCAGCCGTAGGGCCTCGCCGGCATGAACGGCCGGCAACAGCATGGCGAACAACAACGCCAGCAGGATAAAACGCTTTCCCAACATGCCTCTCTCGCGGGTTTTATACTGTTAAATTCCGTACATCGGTTTATGCCTCCTCGGGTGCGGCCACGGCTTCGCACCAGGCCTTCACCTCGTCGATCGACGGAGCCTTCAGACCGAGCTTGTTCTTCTTGTTGAAGCCGCAGAGGTCGTTGAAGAACTTGCCCGGAGCGAGTTTGCGGAGCGAGTCGACCGTCACGTAGCCCATCTTCTGGATGACGGGGACCCATTCGGCCGGGATGCCGATCTCGGTATATCGCTCCTCGGGGTCGTTGGCCACCTTCTTTTCGGGACGCATCTGCGGGAAGAAGAGCACGTCCTGCACAGAGAGCTGTCCCGTAAGGAACATGGCCAGGCGGTCGATTCCCATACCCATGCCCGAGCAGGTGGGCATGCCGTATTCGAGTGCGCGGACGAAGTCCATGTCGATGAACATCGCCTCGTCGTCGCCCTTCTCCGAGAGGCGCAGCTGCTCCTGGAA
>CALUII010000062.1 GCA_944320665.1 uncultured Alistipes sp.
CGGCCATCTGCAGCGAGGTCGAGAGGCGTCCGAATTCGGAGCGGTAGTCGGCTGTGGTCTGTTCGGTGACGAGCTGCTGCTGGTGGACGTTCTTCTTGATCGAAAGCAGCACCTGGTTGGGGTTGACCGGCTTGATGAGGTAGTCGGCGATCTTCGACCCGATGGCCTTGTTCATGATGTTCTCCTCCTCGCTCTTCGTGACCATGATCACGGGGGTGGTGGGACGCACCTCCTTGATTCGGGGCAGGGTTTCGAGTCCGGTCATGCCGGGCATCATCTCGTCGAGGATGATCAGGTCGTAGGCCGTTTCGGAGGCCATGTCGATGGCGTCGTAGCCGTTGTTGCAGGTCTCGACCTCGTAACCTTTCTGTCGCAGGAAGAGGACGTGGGGCTTGAGCAATTCGACTTCGTCGTCCACCCAGAGTATCTTCACCATGTTTTCGTGCAGCGTTTCGTTGGACAAATGTACGTATTATCTCCAAGAATAATGCATTCCGAGTCCGATTTATTGTGTCCGGAGGTGAAATATTGCAGCGTTGCGGGCCCGTGTCGGGGGTTTGGGTGAAAACATGAAAAAAAACGTTATATTATTGGCGGAAATGCAAATAAACCGTATATTTGCACTCCCGAAAGCAACTTAATTTTAACAACATAAAGATATGACTAAGGCTGATATTGTAAGCGAAATCGCCAAAAGTACCGGCATGGAGAAGATGCAGGTCCAGACCGTCGTGGAGGCGTTCATGGAGAGCGTGAAGGAGTCGCTCATCCAGAATAACAACGTGTATCTGCGTGGTTTCGGCAGCTTCATTGTGAAAAAACGTGCCAAGAAGGTGGCTCGCAATATTTCGAAGAATACGACCATTACGATTCCCGAGCACAACATTCCGGCGTTCAAGCCCGCAAAGAGCTTCGCCGCGAAGGTGAAATAACTTTTCTTTAATTCAACGAACTTCTAAATTTTACAACTATGCCGAACGGAAAGAAGCATAAGCGGCACAAGATGGCTACCCACAAGCGTAAGAAGCGTCTGCGCAAGAACCGCCATAAGAAAAAGTAGGCAGGGTAGCACCTCTGTGCTAACGATAGATAAAGCTAAAGGGGCTCCAGCTCTTTTAGCTTTACCTATTTTTTTGAAATCCGGTGTGTCCGTCCACGCCTCGGGACACCTGCAGTCCGGAAAACGTCGCTCCCCGATCGGAGGGAGGGGCTGAAAATCATGGGAGAGGCCGCCGCTCCATCACTCCTGCGCGGTATTTGTATCCATATTCCAAGAGCCTCGGACGCTGTCGCCGTCCCGTCCCGTGTGTGGAGGCGCCGTGTGTCCGGGAACACATATATACATGAACAGAGAACTCATCGTAAACGTCAACCCGACCGAGATTTCGATCGCCCTGTGTGAGGACAAGGTGCTGGTCGAACTCAACAAGGAGCAGTGTCAGACGGGCTTTGCCGTCGGCGACATCTACCTCGGGAAGGTGCGTAAGATCATGCCCGGCCTCAACGCGGCATTTGTCAACATAGGACACGAAAAGGACGCCTTTATCCACTACCTCGACCTCGGACCGCAGTTCGTATCGCTGCAGAAACTGGTCGATTCGCAGCAGCCCAACAAACGCGGTTTGCGTGTGGAGTCGATGAAACTGGAGCCGGCGATCGACAAGCAGGGCAAAATCGGCAATTACCTCCAGGTCGGTCAAACCGTGATGGTGCAGGTGGCCAAGGAGGCCATCTCGACCAAGGGCCCGCGTCTGACGGCCGACATCTCGCTGGCGGGACGCAATGTGGTGCTGGTCCCCTTCTCGTCGAAGGTCTTCCTGTCGCAAAAAATCCGTTCGGCCGAGGAGAAGAAACGTCTGAAGCGCATTGCGGCCGAGGTGCTGCCCCCTAATTTCGGTGTCATCATCCGTACGGCAGCTGTCGAGGCCAAGGACGAGGATGTGCAGCACGACATCCAGACGCAGATCGATCGTTGGCGCAAGACCGTGCAGAACATCCGCCGCAAGACGGCGCCGGCTCAGCTCATGAGCGAGATGAACCGTGCCAATACGATCATCCGCGACATCTTCGACGGGTCGTTCTCGCAGATCGCCGTTGACGACGAGGCGATGTTCAACGAGATCCGCAACTACGTCAAGGCGATCAATCCCGACATGGCGAAGATCGTCAAGCTTTACCGCGGCAATGTGCCCATATTCGACAACTTCGATATCTCGAAGCAGATCAAGTCACTCTTTGCCAAGTACGTGTCGCTGCGTCGGGGTGCTTATCTGATTATCGAACACACCGAGGCGATGAACGTTATCGATGTCAACTCGGGCAACCGCACGAAGGCCGAGGACGACCAGGAGCAGACGGCCATGGATGTGAACCTGGCGGCAGCCAAGGAGATTGCCCGTCAGCTGCGTCTGCGCGACCTGGGCGGCATCGTGATCATCGACTTCATCGACCTGCACAAGGCCCAGAACCGTCAGGCGCTCTACGACGAGATGGTGCGGCTGATGGCCACGGACAAGGCCAAGCATACGGTACTGCCGCTGACGAAATTCGGCCTGATGCAGATCACGCGCCAGCGTGTACGTCCGGTGGCGGTGGAGAACGTGTCGGATGTCTGCCCGACGTGCAACGGTACGGGCAAGATCGAGCCGACGGTGCTGCTCGACAAGAAGATCGAGAATCAGATCTCCTACCTGACGCAGGATTGCAAACAGAAATACATCAAGTTGGTTGTCAGTCCCTATGTGGCTTCGTATCTGAGCAAGGGGTTGTGGTCGTTGCGGCGCCGGTGGCAGTGGCGCTACAAGGTGCGGATTCACCTCGTGGCCGACCAGAGCGTGGGTATCGTCGATGTGCATTACCACGACCGCAAGGGCAACGACCTGATTCAAAGAAAATAAGCGAAAATGTCCACAACAGCCCGTGAGGAGGCCCGTCGCTTGGCCGCGGGATCGGAAAGCGTGCGCCGGCTGTGCCGCGTCTGCGACGAAGGGAGTTCCACCGTCCACCTCGAGGAGTTGGTCGGCGGAGCTCTGTCGTTTTATGCGGCCGAATTGATTGCCCGACGCGGCGGCGTGCATGTCTTTGTCGCCGAGGACCGCGACGCGGCGGCCTATCTGCTCAATGATTTCTATGCGTTGCTTGACGAACGTTGCGTCTACTTTTTCCCGACCTCCTACCGCCATTCGCTGGCCTATGGATCGGAGGATGCTCAGGGGGTGGTGCAGCGTACGGCGGCACTCCATGCCCTGCGGGCTTTCGAGAGCCGCGGCGCCGAGGCAAACGAGGCTCAAGGGGGGACTTCCGGTGCAGCGGCCGCGCACCGGAACGGGGCGCAGGCAAAAGCCGGGACCGATGAGACAAAGGGAGGTGAAACAGACCCGTCGACGGCCGAAACGCCGGCCGGGCCGGCCTATCTGGTAATCTGCACCTTTCCCGAGGCGTTGGCCGAGCGGGTGGCCGATGCCGACGAACTGCAGCGCGAAACCATTCCGGTGTGGGTCGGCGAGCGCACCTCGCCCGACGTGCTGGAGCAGGCCCTCGTCGACGCCGGATTCTCGCAGGTCGACTTTGTCTATGAACCCGGACAATACTCCCTCCGGGGCGGCATTGTCGATGTCTTCTCCTACTCGGAGAGCAAGCCCTATCGTGTGGATTTCTTCGGCGACGAGGTCGATTCGATTCGTCGGTTCAATATTTCGAGCCAGCTTTCGGACGACAAACTCGACCGCATCGAGATCATCCCCAACCTCAATGCCCGCGAGGCCCGCAAGGTGTCGTTCGTGCGGTTTGCAGGGCCGCGTGCCGCCTTCTGGAGCTACGATGCGGACTATGTGCTGCGCCGCGTAAACGAGGTGCGGCGCAAGTTGTTGGGCGATCTGGAGGAGCCGTCGCAGATCGACGCCTATGTTGCCAGCCGCAATTCGCTGTTGACGGACCTGGCCGATAACCGCCTCTTCGTGCTGCGCGATAACCTTGCGGAGCGCCCGGCCGACGTGCGGGTGACCTTTGCAACGGCGCCGCAGCCCAAATTCAACAAGAATTTCGAGCTGTTGGCCGATGACCTGATCCGTAATTCGTTACGCGGATACAAGACCTATATCCTTTCGGAAAACAAGGCGCAGATCGAACGCCTCGAAAATATCTTCCACCAGATCGGCCGCGGCCAGGCCGTGGTCCATCCGCTGGCGCTGACGCTCCACGAGGGATTTGTCGACCACCAGCTCAGGGCCTGCTTCTATACCGACCACCAGATCTTCGACCGCTACCAGCGCTACCGCATCAACGGTGAGATCCGGCGTGACGAGCAGATGACCGTCGCCGAATTGAATCAATTGCGTCCGGGCGACTACGTGGTGCATATCGACCACGGCGTCGGGCGATTCGACGGGCTGGTCAAGATCAACGAGAACGGCAAGACGCACGAGGCGATCAAGTTGGTCTACAAGGACGGCGACGTGCTCTTCGTCAACGTCCACTCGCTGCACCGCATCTCGCGCTACAAGTCCGGCGACGGCGAACCGCCGAAGGTCTACAAACTCGGTACGGGAGCCTGGCAGAAACTCAAGAATGCGGCCAAGAAGGCCGTGAAGGATATCTCGCGCGAACTGATTGCACTCTATGCCAAGCGCAAGGCTTCGAAAGGCTTTGCCTTCTCGCCCGACGGCTACCTGCAGCACGAGCTGGAGGCCTCTTTCGCCTGGGAGGATACGCCCGATCAGCAGGCTGCGACGGCCGCCATCAAGCGCGACATGGAGTCCGATCAGCCGATGGACCGTCTGGTCTGCGGCGACGTGGGCTTCGGCAAGACCGAGGTGGCTATCCGTGCCGCCTTCAAGGCGGCGACCGACGGCAAGCAGGTGGCCGTGCTGGTGCCGACGACGATCCTGGCGCTGCAGCACTATCGTTCGTTCATGTCGCGCCTGCGCGACTTTCCGGTGCGCGTCGAGTACCTCAACCGCACGAAGTCGGCGCGTGAGACGTCGCAAATCCTCGCGGATCTGGCGGCCGGCCGGATCGACATCCTCATCGGTACGCACAAGATGTTGGGCAAGAACGTCAAGTTCAAGGATCTGGGTCTGTTGATCATCGACGAGGAGCAGAAGTTCGGCGTGGCAGCCAAGGAGAAACTCACGCAGATGAGCGTGGCGGTCGATACGCTCACGCTCACCGCAACGCCCATTCCGCGTACGTTGCAGTTCTCGCTGATGGGGTCGCGCGACCTGTCGGTCATCTCGACGCCGCCGCCCAACCGTCAGCCGATCGTCACCGAGTCGCACGTCTTCTCGGAGGAGATCGTGCGCGACGCCATCGAGGCCGAGTTGGCGCGTGGCGGTCAGGTCTACTTCGTCCACAACCGCACGGAGGATCTGCCCCGCCTGCAGGGGATGATCGAGCGCCTCTGCCCGAAGGCCCAGGTCCGCAGCGGACACGGCAAGATGCCGGCCGAGGAACTCGAACGGCTGGTGATGGATTTCATCTACGGGGAGTACGACGTGCTGGTCTCGACGACGATCGTCGAGAACGGCATCGACATCCCGAATGCCAATACGATCATCGTCAACGATGCTCAAAATTTCGGCCTGAGCGACCTGCATCAGCTGCGTGGCCGCGTGGGCCGTTCGGACCGCAAGGCCTATTGTTATCTGCTCTCGCCTCCCGACGAGTTGCTGACGTCCGATGCGCGGCGGCGGCTGCGTGCCATCGAGGAGTTCTCGGATCTGGGGTCGGGCTTCAACATCGCGATGCAGGACCTCGATATTCGCGGTGCCGGCAACCTGCTTGGCGCCGAACAGAGCGGTTTTATCGCCGATGTCGGCTTCGAGACCTATCAGAAGATCCTGAACGAGGCGATTGCCGAGTTGCGGGCCGAGGGACTCGATGTGGCGGGACTCGGGGCGGCCGAACAACAGGTGGTCGATCAGATGCATTTCATCGACGACGCCGTGGTGGAGATCGACGTCGAGGCCGAACTCCCGGACAGCTACGTGCGCCAGACAGCCGAAAAGCTGCGTCTCTACCGCGAACTCGACTCGACGAAGGACGAAGCCGCCCTGCAACAGTTCGAGGCACGGCTCGTCGACCGTTTCGGTCCGCTGCCGCGCGCTGCGGCGGAGTTGCTCAACGTCGTGCGCCTGCGCTGGGAGGCGGTGCGTCTCGGCATGGAGCGCGTGAAGGTCAAGAACGGGTTGATGATCGTGCAGTTCGTGGGCGAGCAAAACTCGCCTTACTACAAGAGCGAGGTCTTCATGGAGCTGTTGCGCCGCGTGACGCAGCAACCCGATCGCTTCGTGCTCAAGCAGCACAATAATCGCCTGGCAATGACCGTTCGTAGGATAAAGGATGTGGAGGAGGCGTACAAGACGCTCCGGGCGTTGTAAAACCGAATGAGAGGTGGAGTCATGCCGTTGAATCTGATTGTGGACATAGGCAATACGCGTGCGAAGTTCGCCCTTATGGAGGACGGGCAGGTCGTCACGCACCGTTGCGTCGAATCGTTGCGCTTGTCCGACATCACCGATTTGCTCAGAACCTGGCCCGCGGTGACGCGGGCCGTGGTTTCGTCTACGCGCGGTGATGCCGAGGAGGTCTCCGAAGCTATCCGCTCGCTGGGGCTCGACTGCCTCGAATTCACATCGCGCACGCCTGTCCCCATGGCCAATGCCTACCACACGCCCGAAACGCTCGGCCGCGATCGCCTGGCGGCGGCCGTGGGTGCCGTGGCCCTCTTCCCGCATGAGAACCTGTTGATCGTCGATTTCGGCACGGCGCTGACCATCGATTTGGTGACGTCCGATGCCACGTTCCGCGGGGGATTCATCTCGCCCGGACTGCGTACGCGCTTTCGCGCGCTGCACGACTACACGGCCAAACTGCCGCTCTGCTCGCCGACCGAGGAGCGCCTGCCGCTGGGCGTGACGACCGAATCGGCCATCACACAGGGGGTGATGGCCGGCATCCTCTACGAGATCGAGGGACACATCGCCCGGATTGGCGGAGAATTTGCCGATTTGCGGACAATTTTTACGGGAGGCGATGCGAAATACTTTGTCAGAAGAATTAAAAATACGATATTTGCAGACCAGAATCTGGTCTTTCACGGACTGAATCGAATTTTAGAGTATAATGCGAGTGAAAAAAATCCTGATTAGCCTGGCGACGGCCCTCCTCCTCCCGTGGATCGCTGCGGCGCAGACGAGCAGCATCAATGCCTTTTCACCCTATACGATGTTCGGCATCGGTGAGCTCAATACGCCCGGAACGTTGCCGACGCGTTCGATGGGCGGCGTGGGTGTGGCTATGCGCAATCCGGGATTTATCAATCTGCTTAATCCCGCAGCCTTCAGTTCCGTCGGTCAGAAGAGTTTCCTGTTTGACTTCGGCGTGGAGAATATGAACTATTACAACTCGCAGAAGGTCGATGGAATCACTAAAAAATCGGGGTACAACGGATTCAATTTCCATGAAATAGCCCTTCAGTTCCCGCTGGCCAAGAAGGTGGGCATGGCTTTCGGTCTGTCGCCCTACAGCAGTGTGGGGTACCGCATCCGCTCGTCGCAGATCGACGGCCGGTATGGGTGGAACGAGGGGGTCTTTGAGGGCAACGGCGATATCACCGAGGTGAAAGTGGGTATCGGCTGGGAGATCTTCAAGAACTTCTCGATCGGTGCCGCTGCCCAATACTACTGGGGCAACATCAGCCGCAACTTCTTGCTCATGCCGACGAACATCGTCGACAACACTACCCTCGCAGCCACCATCGGCAAGGACAGCTA
>CALUII010000063.1 GCA_944320665.1 uncultured Alistipes sp.
CCTACGACTTCGGCTACGAGGAGTACTTCTACTCGGGGGACCTCTGCCTGGTCGAATGGCCCGAAAAGATCGAGGGGTTGCTGCCCGAGGATACGATGCAGGTACGCATCACGGCCGACGGCGAGGAGGAGCGCACGATCGAGATCGACTGACCGACCGACTGACCTGACCTGATCGTCCCGCGCCGCGCACGCGCCACAACGTCACATTGCCACATTGCCACATGCGCCACATTCGGCGAAAATGGCTATCTTTGCGGCCGGCTTCGGAGCGCCGAGGCGAATGTCGCCCCACCCGTGTCCGGCCCCGCACAGCGCGACAACGACGACGATAATCCTACAAAACCACACACAACCATGCAGGAATACATCTCCAAACAGCACCAGATTCTCCGTCCGGCAGCCCAGATCTACGCCCTGATCAGCCGGTTCGACAACCTCACGCCCGCCCTTGCGGACAAGGTCGAGGAGTGGCAGGCCGACGAGGACACCTGTTCATTCAAGGCCAAGGGCTTCACCGTGCGGCTGCGCATCAGCGAAAAGGTGGCGCCCAAACACGTGAAGATCGAGGGTGACGGCATTCCGATGGACTTCGCCTTTTGGATTCAACTTCACGCCGTGAGCGATACGGACACCCGCCTGCGTCTGGTGCTGCACACCGACCTGAACATGATGATGCGGATGATGATCGGCAACAAACTGCAGGGTGCCATCGACCAGATCGCCGAGGGAATCGCCAAGGCGATGAATGCCGCCCCGCAGTACTAATCCTCCACGTACCGCGGCAGCGCGAATCGGAAACGATCCGTTCCGTAACGGAACCAAGCCCCCTTTGTGTCGGAACTGTGACGACGCAAAGGGGGCCTTTTTTTGTTTTTATCCCTTTTTCTTTATAAATTTGTATATCAACCTAAAAAAATCAAAGCCATGAAAACCAACGCACGCCTTTTTTTGTGGCTCATCGCCTTGAGCCTCACCCTGTCCGTCGGATGCAGCGAATCCGACACCCCCGTCAACAACCCGTCCGGGCAGACCGATCCGGACAATACGGACAACGACTCGGGCAACACCGACGATCCCGACACCCCGGGCCCGGACGATCCCATCAAAGACGGCACGGAGACGGTGGATGTACCCCATTACATCCTGAGTTTCTACAAGCCGGCCGGCTTCGTGGCCACGTCGAACGACAACCTGACGCTCGAAGTCGCCATGAACCTGAAGAGCAACGAGGATTATGACTTCAGCTATTACGACTTCTACCATGCCGAGGAACCGGAAAAGTATCCCGAAGAAGCGACCCTCTACAACGCGCTCTGCGAGCGATACGGCGACATGAGCTACACCGAGGTCCGCAAGTTCCATCCATTCTACATGACGCCTGATGACGGTTACGTCTATCCGGCCTACAGTCTGACGTCGATCGAGATCCGGAGCATTGTCGACTACGACGCCGCACATCCGGCCGGCACACTGCTCAACGACCTCTGCGAGGTGACGGCCTGGTCGCCGCGCGACTACATCGCCAGCGGCTACACCGACCTTTATGACTGGAGTGTGAAACCGGAATTCTATCCCGAAAGTTACGACATACCGACTTGCGTCGGCGTACATCCCGTTTACTTCACGCTGTCGGAATACACCCCCGCCGACCTCGTGCTGCTCGGCACGGGCTATCACCTGAATCCGATCTTCGTGCTGCACATCACCCAGGCTCCCGATGCGGGCAACAGCCTCCAGCGCTTCCTGATCACGCTGACCGACGAGAGCGGCGCGACCTATGAGGTAGAAAGCGACCCCGTGGAGTGGGAATAACTCCACCCGTTCCACACGAAAGGCCATCGGATATCCGATGGCCTTTTCTGATTTCGAATTTCGAGCAACGCCCCTCAACGGGCCATGCACTCCGCGACGCGGCGGATCGTCGGAAAGGTCTCGGCCAGATGACGGTGCACCTCCTCCGGTGCACACCACTGCACGCGGTCGATTCCCTCTTCACGCTGCGGCGCCGTCGGAGCCACGGAGTCGATCCGCAATTCGTACCAATGGGTACGTTTCAGCTCCCACCTTCCCCGCAATTGATAGGCATGCAGCGTCGCGCACAATGGACGCACCACCCGGGCCCCCGTCACGCCGGTCTCCTCGCCCACTTCGCGCGCAGCACACTCCTCGAGGGTCTCGCCCCGCTCCCAATGGCCCTTGGGCAGGTCCCATCGGCCGTTGCGGTGAATCATCAGCCATTCCCCCTGCGCATTGACCACGATGCCGCCAGCCGCCTCGACCGGCACGAACTCCGAAGCAAAGGCCTCGAAAGCCGCCGTCGGATCGGGAGACAAGACCAGAATCGATTTTTGATTCTCGAGAAAATTCAGTATCTTCGCTCTGCCAATTCGCTCCTCCGCGTCGAGTCGTATGACGCACTCGAACGGAGTCGATGCAGACGCCTCGGCCGCAAACAGGACGACCTTGTCGGCAAAATAGATAGTACGGTCCATGAATCCTACGTTGATGCACAAAGATACGACAAAATGAAGTAACCCGATAATCACGATGAAAAATTTCCTGAAACTGATGGCTTTTGCAACACTTGGGCTTGCCGCCGGCTGCTCGCAGCGGCAGCAACCGCAGCAGCCCCTTCTCATCGACAACTCGCTCACGGAGGCCGAGGCCGATGCGGGCATCCTCACCCCCGAGGTGATGTGGAAGATGAGTCGCGCCGGATCGTCGGCCCTTTCGCCCGACGGCACACAACTGCTCTACACCGAGACCAATTACGACATGGCGGCCAACCGGGGCATCACTCAGATCCTCATGCAGGATCTCGCCTCGAATGCCGTGCGCGTGCTGACCGACGCCACCGCGAACAGCCACTCCCCGCAGTGGAGTGCCGACGGCCGGACAATCTACTTCCTCTCGGACCGCAGCGGCTCGCAGCAGATCTGGCAGATGGCCGCCTCGGGCAGCGACGCCCGCCAGCTGACCCACTTCGACAAAGAGGTGGAGGGCTATGGAATCAGCCCCCGCGGCGACAAGGCGTGGTACGTACAGACGGTGCACGTCGCCGACCGCCGTTCGTCGGACGTACACAAGGACATGCCCCACTCCCGGGCCCGGATCTACGACGACCTGATGGTCCGCCACTGGGACTATTGGGAGGAGGGTGATTTCCGCCACCTCTTCGTGGCCGACTACGACGGCTCGCGCATCGCCCCGGGCCAGGACATCATCGGCGCCGATGCCGCCTACGACGTGCCGCTGGCACCTTACTTCGACATGGGCGAGATCGCCTGGAACAATGCCGGCACGATGCTCGCCTACACCTGCAAACCGCTCACCGGCACGGCCTATGCCGAATCGACCGACTCGGATATCTTCGTCTATGTGCTCGAAAGCGGCGTGACGCAGAACATCTGCAAACCCCACAACTTCGGCACCGGGGAGGAGGCGCAGCCCAGCGACTCGATCGCCATGCCCGGTTACGACAAATATCCGGTCTGGTCGCCCGACGACTCGAAGATCGCCTTCCGCTCGATGCGCCAGGCGGGCTATGAAGCCGACAAGGAACGACTCTTCCTCTACGATTGCCAGACGGGAACCCTGCAGGATCTGACCCCCGGCTTCGATTACAGCGCCCTGAACGTGCGTTGGGACGGCTGCGGATGGATCTGGTTCATCGCTCCGATCGAGGGTACACACCAGATCTGCCGGGTGCCGGCGGCCGGCGGTGACGTCGAAGTCATCACCAGCGGCGACCACGACATCGTCGCCTTCTCGAAGGCAGGCGAACACCTGGTGGCCGAACTGAACACCATCTCACAGGCTACGGAGTTCTATGAAGTGAATCCGAACGACGGAACACTGACCCTGATCTCGGCCATCAACAAACCCATCTACGACCGCATCCGCATGGGCGAGGTGCGCAAACGCTGGGTCGAAACCTCCGACGGCAAACAGATGCTCACCTGGGTTATTCTTCCGCCGAATTTCGACCCGGAACAGAAATATCCCGTACTGCTCTACTGCCAGGGCGGTCCGCAGAGCGTTGTCTCGAACGGCTGGAGCTACCGCTGGAACTACCAGTTGATGGCCGCCCAGGGCTACATTGTCGTAGCCCCCAACCGACGCGGCGTTCCGTCGTTCGGCCAGGAGTGGCTCGAACAGATCTCGGGCGACTACTCGGGTCAGAACATCCAGGACTACCTCTCGGCCATCGACGATGTGGCCAAAGAACCCTGGGCCGACGAAACACGCATGGGCTGCGTCGGTGCATCGTACGGCGGCTATTCGGTCTACTACCTGGCCGGGCACCACGAGGGACGCTTCAAGGCCTTCATCGCCCACTGCGGCATCTTCGACTTCGACTCGATGTACGGTGCAACCGAAGAGCTCTTCTTCATCAACCACGAGTACGGCGGCCCCTATTGGGACGAAACGAACGCCACTGCGCAACGTTCCTATGCCCACTCGCCGCATCGGTTCGTGGCCAAGTGGGACACGCCGATCCTGATCTTTACGGGAGAGAAAGACTACCGCATCCCCTACACGCAGTCGCTCGAGGCCTTCACGGCAGCCCGCGTACAGGGCATCCCGGCCCGTCTGGTCGAGTTCGAGAATGAAGCCCACCAGGTCTTCCAACCGCAGAACTCGATGGTCTGGAACCGAGAATTCTTCGGATGGCTCGACCGATACGTAAAGAATCGGCCGTAAGTTCCGCACGGCCGAAGGCAGATCGGTCCTCACCCCAACGAAGCGAGGCATCCGTTGATCGGATGCCTCGCTTCAGTTTATTATTTGTGGTCAGGCCGTCGGCCGCTGTTTTCAGGTCATCAGTCGCGTCATACACCGGGCAGACAGGCTCGCTCCGGATACCTCCACGCCCTCCGCGCCGCCTCAAAGTCGGCCGACGATCACCTCTAGGGACGCTTCTTATCCCAGAAATGGAGTACCATACCGAAGTTGATGTCGGCAATATTGAGCCGGAAGCGCATCTTCGATGCCGACCGTGAACCGGTACGGTTTCCGGCCGCATCGCGCTGCGTGACCTTGTTGTACTGAATGCCACCCAGGCCCAGCGACACCGTCGCGCAGACGTTCGGGAAGATATAGACCGCCACACCGGGGTTGAAGGCCAGCTTCAGACGCAGGTTGTCGCTGTAGGTCGATTTGGCCGGGTCCTCGGCATTCGTCGAAAAGCGACCGGAACCGAGCACGGCCGAGGCCTCCAGCTCCGCAAACAGACCGAACCGTCCGCGCGGATCGAGCCCTACGTAGGAGCGGTGAAACAGAGCAAAGGAGTAGCTGTCGTTGTCCATCGCCAAGCTGTTGATATTGAACGTCAGGTCATTCTGCTCACCGAGATTGAAATCGGCATTGCCCAGATGACCGTCCAGATGTTCGTAGCCGAAACGGACACCGATGCAGCGGTTATCGCGGTAGAAGTACCCGATAAAGGGTTTGACCGTAGCCAGCGTTCCGTTGAGATCAATGTGCTCGAGAATCACCAGGAATTCCGTATCATCACTCGACAGCGTACCGTACGAGGCCGTCAGTCCGGCAATCAACTCGCCTTTGTAGGCAAAACGTCCGCGGTTGATCTCACGATCGATGCGCCGGCGCATGGGCAGAAAACGCTGCTTGACGGGCACCGGAGTTTCGGTCACCTCCTCATCGGCCCAGCAGTCCTCCTAGTCAAAGTCGTGCAACCCCAACGTCTCGGGACTTTCTTGCGGGTTGACCGCCAGCGAGTCAACGGATATCGGATGTCGCCACGCCAACGAATCGGCCCCGGATTCCGCCACCGCGGGTCGGTCCGCGCCCTCCGTCGTTGCGATGTGCTGCGCACGTGCGGCAGCCGTTCCCAGCAGGCAGAGGCCGCACGCGATGGAAAGTATCTTCGTCGTTCTGTTCATCGTAACATCCGTTTTTTAGAGATAACAAGCAAGGCCGACTCCGATCGAGAAGATATTGACCTTGAAATTCATGTTGCTCGACCGCCGATGGCCCACCGTCACCTGGTTATGCACCTGTTCGACGTCGGTGTACGAGATACCCATCACTCCGACATTCACCTCGATGGCCACATTGTTCGTCGCAAAGGCAACCAGTCCGGGCGAAACACCCAGCGAAAGGGTGTATCCCGACTCGTAGGTGCCCTTGACCGGTTGACCGGCGGCAAATTTCGACTGAATACCTCCGGCCCCGAGCTGCATCTCGTTGAAGAAGGCAAAGCGCTTGCTGCGTCCGAGCGGAATGTACTGCCGCCACGACAGCGCCACCGAATAGGAGTGTTTGATCGACCGATAGTCCGAGACGTTGATCTGCGTACCGGTTGCATCGTCGCCGATCACCACATCGGCCCGGTCGATCATCAGGTTGGTTCGCGAATAGACGGCACGCAAACCGATCGACATGTTATCCCGAACGGCATAGGCCAGCAGCGGACTCACCTTGAAGGTATAACCGTCGGACTCGATGCCTTCGATAATCAGAAAGTTGTACGAATTGTTGTCGTGCGTCGAATAGGAGGCATTGGCCCCCAGGATCCACTGTCCCTTGGGAACGAAGACGTTGTCCATCTCCGTCAGGCCGCGCCGGGCACGGTGTTCGTTCACCGTGAGCGGATCGCGCCACTCCTTGTTGGGTTGCTGGGCCTGAGCCGGAATGGCCAGACAAAGGAGCCAGAATCCGAGGAGTGTTTTACGTATCTTCTTGTGCATATCGCAGGATCGGTTGGCTGATTTTGACACAAATTTCGGAACAAAGGTAAACAAATTAAAACCTCTTTACCAAGAAATTCCACCGACAGCGGAATTTTCATCACGAAAACCCGTTCTTCGAGAATAAGTCACCGGCACTCCTTTTCCGAGGCATCGGGCCCGGTTTCATGATGAAAATCGACTATTTCATTGAAAATATTTTCGATAAAGCGAAAGCGACGTTATTTTTGCAGATAGGAACATAACCAAATTCGCCCGATGAAGATGATCAAAACGAAGTCGCACCTCATCTGTTTCGCCCTTTCGATGCTCGGTCTCGTCGCCTGCACCGCCACGGAAGAGCCGACCCGCTCCGGCCCCGGTTCCAACCCCAACGGTCCTCTTCAAGTGACCATCGGCGCCGAACAGACTTCGGCTACCCGCACGAGCCTCGACCCCGACGGACGGACAACACGCTGGGTCTCGGGAGACCGCATCGCGGTCTGGGCTGCCAACCCCGAGGGCACATACGTCCTCGACGGCGAAACATTCACCCTGCACACCTTCAACGGCACCTATTCGTCGGCAGATTTCGCAGCCACGATCTCGCCGATGGAGCCCGACGCCACCTACACCTACTACGCCACCTATCCCCTGCCGACCGAACATACGGGCACACAGGTGACCTTTACGCTGCCCACGACACAAAGCGGCGCTTCCGACGCCACCTCCGCCATCATGGGTAGCGC
>CALUII010000064.1 GCA_944320665.1 uncultured Alistipes sp.
GTTCGCGCAGATGCCCCTGGGCATCGCGACGGTTGAAGTCGTAGATGCGGTAGGTGATGTCGGAACTCTGTTGTATCTCGACCACGAACGAGCCTGCGCCGATACTGTGGATGCGGCCGGCCGGCAAGAAAAAGAGATCGCCCTGGTGGATTTCGTACCGTTTGAGCAGTTGCGTAATCGAGTGGTTGGCCACGCTGGCTGCGTATTCGTCCGGGGTTACCGTGTGGGCAAAGCCTGAATATAGATAGGCTCCGGCGTCGGCATCGATTACATACCACATTTCGGTTTTCCCGCGTGCGTGATGACGAATGCGTGCCAGGGCATCGTTGGGGTGTACCTGAATCGAAAGGTCTTCATGCGCATCGATGAACTTGATGAGCAGCGGAAATTCCGAGCCGAATTTGCGGAAAACCGCTTCGCCGACAATCCGTGCGCCCTCCTGGGCAATCAGGTGCGAAAGGGAATAGCCGCACCAAGGCCCTTCGGCGACGACCGATTCGCTGCCCGGAATGCCCGAGAGTTCCCAACTCTCACCGACACCATGCAGTTTGGCAGGCAGGCGTTTGTAGGGGAGTATTTTTTCTCCGCCCCAGATCGTCTGCTTCAGAATGGGCTGAAACTTGAGCAACTGCATGATGGTCTGTATGTTGGGTCTTCTTATGGTGTTTGGTTGTGTATGAACCATACGACTCGGAGCCCGTGTTCCGGGTCGATGCCGTTATGCAAATGTAAAAAAAAATCGGTTGAGAACGTTGTTCCCGTACAGAATTTTGAAAAAGCCTCCTGTTTGGCTTCTTTTCTGCGAAAACTTCGTATCTTTGAGCGCAAAAGTCCTTATGCTTATGAATCCACAAGATATAAAAGCTTCCCTCGAACAACTTTTGGCCCTGTCTGATGGCTGGGTCCGGCAGGGGGGCATCCCTTCGATCGAGCGGGATCTGGCGCTCGAAAAGTTGCGGCGGATCTACGAAGATCTTCTGATTGCGGCCCCTGGAGCGGCTGCAATGCCTTCTTCGATTGTTGCCGACGGGGGCGACGAGCCTGTGAGCATCAATCTCGATGAGGTCCTGTCGGTAGATATTTCGGCCACGGAGGAGAAAGGCGCCGGGAAAGAGCCGGAATCTGCACCCTCTCGGCCCGAACCGATCCATGAGCAGGTGCGGCCCGAGGTGAAAGATGTGGATGAAAAGTTGGTTGGAGTGAATGTGTCCCCACAGCCTGTCGACGGTGGAATTGAGCCCGAGAAACAACCGATGCCGGAGGAGCCGGCTCAGGAGCCGGCCGAACCTGAGTCAGAGTCCGAATCGGCACCCGAGGTCGAGGTGGAGTGGGTATTTGGTGATGAATCGTCGGAGGAGCCGGAAGTCTCCGTTGCCGCTTCGGAGCAAGATGCCGAGGTCGAAGTGGAGTTGATCTTTGCCGATGACGCCGAGCAGGAAGCTGCTGATGCGGTGCCCGCGGCCAATGGGGAAGCGGAGACTGAAGCGCAGCCTCAATCTGCGGACGAGCCACAAATTGCATCTGCGTCCGGTCTGCACGATGCTTCGGTGCTCGTATCGGAGACGAACGCGTCGCTTGCGGCCGAGGAGGAAGCGGATGCGAATCACAAGGTGGTCGCTCCTGTGGAGACGGGGCCTGCGGAATCTGTGGTTGATGCAGGACAGGATCGGGTGCGACCCGACTCTCGTGTCGCATCCCATTCGGAAAATAAGGATAAGAAAAAACCGTCGGTCGAGGAGCATCGGGGCGATGACTCGGAGCACGAGGCGGTTGCTCATCCGGCAGATCGCGAACGTACGATGGTTCAGTCGTTGTTCGGGCCGGAGGATCCCGAGGAGTTGCGGCGTCACAGAACGAAACAGCGTATTTTGATGTCGCTTTACGATATGCCTGAAACCGGAGCCGGGGCATCTCCTTCGACCACTTCGCATCGCGAGTCCGGATATCCGGCTTTGCAGGCCGAAGCACGTCAGGTCGCTTCCGAGGAGCCGGTCGCTGACACCTCGTCTGTTACGGAGTCCGAGTTTGTGTTGGCCCCCCGAACTATTGAGGCGGCAGAATCGCTGCCTGCATTCGATGAAACGGTGACTGAGGCCGATGATGCCACGATGGAGGTGGTGACGGTCTGTGATACGGATGAAGAGGGGCCGCTGCAGCACGAGGTGCCGGAGGCGTCGGCTGAGGAGACCGTTTCCGTGGTGGAACTTCCGCGTGATGGAAACGAACCTGAAGCTGCATCCGGGGCAGACAACCACTCCGGAGTGCAATCCGCTGAGGAGGAATCGGTTGCGGGCAGCGTTTTGGGCGAGGTGATCAACCACGATGTCCGTACGTTGGCCGATGAGTTGGGAACCCCGCGGCGGGACGTGGCCTCCGAATTGGCGCGTCGGGAGACGGTGGACGATCTGCGCAAGGCGATCGGAATCAACGACAAGTTCCTGCTCATACGAGATCTGTTCGGCGGGGAGGCCGATGCCTACGAACGTGCCATCGATGCGCTCAATGCCTTTGACAACCTGGACGACTGCCTGATCCACATTGCCGAGCACTATGCCTGGAATCCCAATTCCGACGGTGCCAAGCTGTTGATGGAACTGCTCGAACGCAAACTTTCCTGATCTGCACGTAAAACATTATGGCGAAACTCTATATTGTACCCACGCCGATCGGCAACCTGGACGACATCACCCTGCGTGCCGTGCAGGTCTTGCGTGACGTCGATCTGATTCTGGCCGAGGATACGCGTACGACGTCGGTGCTGCTTCGACACCTTGGAATCGAAAAGCCTCTGCGTTCGCACCACAAATTCAACGAACATGCAACCGTTCGTTCCGTTGCCGAGATCATAGCCTCGGGGCGTAACGTAGCCCTGGTCTCGGATGCCGGTACGCCGGGCATTTCGGATCCGGGTTTCCTGTTGGTGCGCACGTGCGTTGAGGAGCAGATCGAGGTAGAGACGTTGCCCGGAGCCACGGCCCTGGTGCCGGCCTTGGTGCAGAGCGGATTTCCGTGCGACCGTTTCTGTTTCGAGGGGTTCCTGCCGCAGAAGAAGGGTCGGATGAAGCAGCTGTCGGCTTTGGCCGAGGAGGAGCGCACGATGATCTTCTATGAGTCGCCCTATCGTGTGGTAAAGTGCCTGGAACAGATGGCTGAAGTTTTTGGAGGTGAGCGCCCCGTTTCGGTCTCGCGCGAGCTGACCAAGAAGTTCGAGGAGACGGTGCGCGGTACGATCGATGAGGTGCTGGCTCATTTTCGCGAGACAGAGCCGCGTGGCGAATTTGTGTTGGTGGTGGCCGGGCGGCCGCGTGGTGGTCGGGGGACATCGGCGGATGATATCCGGCATATCGATGACGCGCAGGACGAGGCCGACGAGTAAACGAGGTGTTTTGAGATGGGATCTTCCTCATGTGGAAGTGCCTCCTTCCACACGGCACATGGCCGATATGGCCGCTGTAAGCGGAGGTGTGAGGATCTCTTGATTGATTTTTGGACCGTGAACTCTGGTCTCCGATGATGAATTATGAGTAACACCAAGATGACTTTGGCCCAGCGGGTACAGCTCGAAACTCTGTGGTTCCTGTGCCGTGGTTTTGCGCGGTTGCCCCGTTGGTTCCGATATTATGTCTTCGGGAGTGTCGTGTATGTCACTCTCTGCTATTTGCTGCGCTACCGACGCAAGGTGGTGTGGGAAAATCTGTGCCGGTCGTTCCCGGCGAAACATCCGGGTGAATTGCGGCGTATTCGCCGTCGGTTTTATCATACGCTGGCCGATATTTTTGTCGATACGGTCAGTCTGGCCGGCGTGGACTGCATCGAAAGGGCGCGGCGTATGATTCGTTATCCCGATGCTGCGGGTCAGAGTGCCGCCACATCGGGGCACGATTGGATTGCCATGATGGCCCATTTCGGATGTTGGGAGTTCGGCTCCTTCTGGGGCTTATGGGATCCGACCCAAGCGGTTGTGGCGGTCTACCATCCGTTGCGCAATGTGGTGATGGAGGAGCTTTACCATCGGCTGCGCAACCACGCCCATACGCGTACGGTAGCCATGCACGAGTGTCTGCGCTTCTATCTGCGTCACCGCAACGAGGGAATCGATGGCCGGAATATGGTCATCGGCCTGATTGCCGACCAGAATCCGCCGCGACGTCCCGACAGCCATTGGTTCCGTTTTCTGAATCAGGATACGCTCTTTTTCGATGGAGGAGAACGTCTGGCCATCAAGTGCGGGTTGCCGGTCTACTTCGCCCGGATGGACCGTGTGCGTCGCGGCTTCTATGAGATGACCTTCGAATTGATCTACGACGGGCAGGAGCCGGTGGAGGAAAACGAGATCACGGAGCGTTATGTGCGTCGTCTCGAGGCGATGATCGAGGCCCGTCCCGAGTTGTGGATGTGGTCACACCGCCGTTGGAAGCATAAGCGCGAGCCGCAGCAACCTTCGGAACCGGCGGGTGAATCCGTAACTCTTTAGATGTGTTTTATGAGAGCCGAGATAGTCTTGCTCAATTGGAACGGTATCGGTCATTTGCGCCGTTTCCTGCCCAGCGTTGTGGCCGCCGCACCCCGTGGGGTGGGGGTTACGGTTGTCGACAACGGTTCGACGGATGACTCTGTCGGCATGTTGCACCGGGAGTTTCCCTCGGTGAAGGTGTTGTGTCTCGATCGCAACTACGGATTTGCCGAGGGGTACAACCGCGCGTTGGCACAGATCGAAACGGAATATTGTGTGTTGCTTAACTCCGATGTGGAGACGCCCTGCGGATGGCTCGAGCCTATTCTCGAACTGTTCGACCGTGAACCCGATGTGGCGGCTGCAGCGCCTAAACTGAGGTCGTATGAGAGACGGGACTGTTTCGAATATGCCGGTGCGGCAGGCGGGTATATAGATTATCTGGGCTATCCGTTCTGTCGGGGTCGGATTCTGCAGCACATCGAACGTGATGAGGGGCAGTATGATGATGCACGTGATCTGTTTTGGGTGAGTGGGGCAGCTTTCTGCTGCCGACGCTCGGTCTTCATGCAGCTCGGAGGGTTTGATGCGAACTTTTTCGCTCACATGGAGGAGATCGATCTCTGCTGGCGGATGCAGCTGGCTGGATACCGCGTGCGAATCGTTCCCCTGAGCTGTGTCTACCACCTGGGTGGAGGTACCCTTTCGTGCAATTCGCCTACGAAGATCTACTACAATCACCGCAATAATCTGGCGATGCTTTTCAAGTGTGCCTCGCCGCGGCAACGTATCGTTGTGGCTTTGTTGCGGCCGTGGCTCGATGCGGCCGCTGCCTGCTCTTATCTCATGCAGGGACGTTGGGCCAGTTTCTGTGCCGTGGGACGTGCCTGGTGGTGCTTCCTGGGATGGCACGGGCGGTTGTCCAGAGAGCGGCGCGCTATTCGGCGTGAACGGCGAAGAGAGGCTGGTGTATACATCTATCCCTATTCTATTCTTGTGCGTTACTTGTTTGGTCGTCGTACCTTCGGGAAGATGATGTAGTCTGTTCGAAGCAGGGGATCTTGTCTGTCCGCGAGGGTAAGGGTGAATACATAACGACCGCTGCCGATGCTCCGATGGGGGAGGTTTCAGCAGCGGTCGCTTTATTGTGCCCTTCATGTCGGGCGAATCGCTCAGACGTTGTCAAAGAAACGGAGGAATTCGGTCACCTTATCCATCATGTGTTGCGAACCGATGTAGAGGGGCGTACGCATGTGCACGTCCTGCGGGTCGATGTCGAGGATGCGGTTCACACCGTCCGTTGCGGCACCACCGGCCTGTTCGACGATGAAGGCCATGGGGTTGCATTCGTACTGCAGTCGCAGTTTGCCGTGCGGATGGCTGTCCGTCTCGGGATAGATGTAGATACCACCCTTGAGCATGTTGCGGTGGAAGTCGGCCACGAGCGAACCGATGTAGCGCGACGTGTAGGGACGGTTGTGTCGCGTGTCCTTCTCCTGGCAGTACTTGATGTATTTCTTCACTCCGACGGGGAACTTTTCGTAGTTACCCTCGTTGATCGAGTAGATCTTGCCGTCAGCCGGGATCTTCACATCGGCATGCGAGAGGCAGAACTCGCCGATCGACGGATCGAGCGTGAATCCGTTTACTCCACTTCCGGAGGTGTAGACCAGCATGGTCGAGGATCCGTAGATGACGTATCCGGCGGCGATGAGGGCCGAACCAGGCTGCAGGAAATCGGCCTTTTCGGCCGGAGTGCCCACGGGCGAAAGACGTTTGTAGATCGAGAAGATCGTGCCGACGGAGACATTCACGTCAATATTTGACGAGCCGTCGAGCGGGTCCATGCAGACGATGTATCGCGCGTTGCGGCAAAGACCCTCGTCAAAGATGATGATATCTTCGTTCTCTTCGGAGGCGGCACCGCAGCATTCGCCGCTGGCGCGCAACTCCTCGAGGAAGGTGTCGTTGGCATAGACGTCGAGTTTTTGCTGCTGTTCGCCCTGGACATTCTCCGATCCGGCCTGGCCGAGGATGTCGACCAACCCGGCCTTGTTGACTTCGCGGTTGACCTTTTTGGCCGCGATTCCGATGTGGTGGAGCAGCCGCGAGAAGCCACCGGTGGCTTCCGGGAACTCGGCTTGCTGTTCAATGATGAATTGGTTTAATGTTGTAACCTTATTCATGAAATTTTATTTTCATTCGTTCGTAAATACAAAAGTAAAGTAATAAATTTATATATTCAAGAGTTTTGAGGTGATTTTTTCAGAAAAATAGATACTTGGGGCTGTTCGTTGTGTGAACTGTGCTGAAATGACGATCTTTGGCTGTAGGTTTTGTGTTGTTTTCTTTTTCCTCATCTGTTTGAGCCGCGCTTTGCTTGATATGAGATCTGATGGTGCGTGAGTACGTCGCGCGGAGACCGTGGTCTCAGTGATGTGGCGGTCGATTCACGAGGAGGGCATGGCC
>CALUII010000065.1 GCA_944320665.1 uncultured Alistipes sp.
GTACCTGAAGCTCTTCGATGCGGATTTCGAGAACACGCGGGCCACGCTCGACGCCATTCCGCGCCGCCAGTCCGTCACCGAACGCATCCGCGAAGGCGAACGACAGCAGACGGTAGCACTCTCCGACCTGGCCGACAAATCGTGGGAGGAGCTCGACAAGGCCGGACGCCTGGTCGAACTCAAGGACAAGGCTCCGGAACTCTACCGCGAGAAGTTCAAGGCCGAGTTCGGTACCGAACCCAACATGTAGAACTCATCAAAAACAGACAACATTATGGCAATTCAGAAAGAGATTTGGGCAAGGGCCATTGCCGAAGGACTCTTCGCCCCCAACAGCTTCCTTTCCAAGGCATTCAACGCCGACGAATATGTCGAGGCCGGCAAGACCGTTCATATTCCGCAGGCCGGCGCACCATCGAAATCCAAGAAGAATCGTACGGAGCGCCCTGCCAAGGTGAACCTGCGCAACGACTCGACCGTGACGTTCACGCTGAACGAATTCACCTCGGACCCGGTCTTGATCCCGGATGCCGACAAGGTCGAGTTGTCGTACGACAAGCGGGAGTCGGTGCTGCGTCAGAACAAACTCTCATTGTACGATGATGTGGCCCTGGACCTCATCTATTCCTGGAGTCCGGAATCTGGCCGCGTGATCGAAACCACGGGTGAGGCTGTCGATGCCTACACACCGTCGGCAACCGGCAAGCGAAAGGCAATCACCAAGGACGATGTCATGTCGCTCATGACGAAATTCAACCAGGAGAACATCCCTCAGGAGGGACGCTATCTGCTGCTCGATGCGATGATGTACTCGCAGCTGCTCAACAGCCTCACGGCGAACGAGAACTCAGCGTTCCTCGCATCGGCCGATGCGCAGAACGGTATCATCGGAAAGCTCTTCTCGTTCAACGTCATGATGCGTTCGCGTGCCGCACTCTATACCACGGCGAAAGCCCCGAAAGCGTGGAGCACTGCCGGGGCGGCCACGGATCTTGCCGCAGCCCTCGCCTGGCACGATCAGTCGGTATGCCGCGCCTTGGGAGAGGTCAAGGCCTTTGAGCAGGAGAAGGCTCCCGACTACTACGGGGATATCTACTCGTTCCTTCTGCGTGCCGGTGGTCGCATCATGCGCAGCGACAATGCAGGTGTAATGGCCCTTGTGGGTGCCGCAACCGAGTAAGCCATGAGACCCGCAGAATTCAAACGCAGATTCTATCCGGCCATCGAGCGTGTCTGTGCCCAGACAGGACTGAACCCCCTGTTCGTTGCGGCGCAGGCCGCGCTCGAGAGCGGATGGGGCGACAAGGCCATCGGCAACAACCTCTTCGGCATTACGGCCGGCGACAAGTGGGCGGGCAAACGGCAAACCGTACGAACGTTCGAATACTTCGCGGACGACCGCCAGGGCGGGCGCTTCGAGCGGGTCTATTCGATCTCTCGCACTGCAGATGGCCGTTACCGTTACGAGGTTGACCGTGCATTCCGTGACTACGACACCCTGGAGGAGGGCATCCGCGACCATGCCAAGGTCCTTTCGGCCAAACGTTATGCACCGGCCATGGCCTATCGCAACGATGTGATGCGCTTTGCCTACGAGATTGCCCGAGCAGGCTACTGCACGGCAGATCCGACGGACTATGCCAACCTGATCTCGGAGATTGCCCGCATGATCGAACGCGTGTAAAACGGTTTTCAAACATCGATTGAACTATGGACAGCATCTGGATGCAACTGCTCACCTTCGCACTTCCCGGAGGTTTCCTCGGCAGCGTGTTCACCTGGATTTTCTCGCGGCGCAAGCAGAACAACGACTTTCTCACCGAGTTGCAGAGTTCGATCAACCTGCTCTCGGGCGAGAACAAGAAGATCCTCGAGGAGAATATCCAGTTGCGTCGGGAGAACATCGACCTCAAGGCCAACCAGGAGGAGATGCTCGTGCGCATCGACCGGTTGACCAAAGAGGTCGAGCGACTCCGCAAGGCCATCGGGAAACGAACCTCTTATGAAGACAATACACTTTTTAGTGGTGCTCGCCGCACTTCTGGCGAGCTGCGCACCGACGAAGAGCTCTGTTTCGACCGAAACGGATATCCGGGCCGACACCGTCCGACACGAGCTGCGTCGCGCACAAGACGCCGCCGTCCGGACGACGCAGGCGGTGACGAACTCACAATCGGAGCAGATCTCGGTGCGACGGGGGCTGCAGGTCGAATCGATCCCGGAACAGACGGCCTCGGTGACAGTGACGGAGGAGAGCCTCCGTAACCTTCCCGACGGGGCCTCCTATACGGCTCGGGACGGCAGGTTGACCCTCGAGGCCCGACGTGACGGAACGGCATTGCTCATTACGGCACGAAGCGACTCGATGGCCCGACGTATCGAATATTACGAGGCTTCCTCGGCTCGGCATTCCCGTCAGGTCGACTCGCTCAAGGCGCAGCTCGCCGAGGTGCGGCGAGCTTACGACCGGCTCAACGAGATCTCCACCTCCTTGCAGGTGCAGGAACACGAAGTACGGACACGCTCACCCGCCCGACGGACAACTTGGCTCATCGTGGGCCTGACGGTCGGGATGCTGGCCGGCTGGTGGGCACACAAAACGAATTTTTTACGAAAACTCATTAAAATTATCTGAATATGCCTAAAGTAATTGATGCAGGCAACGGTTATCTGATGTTGCTCGACGCCGTATATTTCTGCGGCAAAAGACTTGGATTCCTCTCTGAGGATGGCCTCGATTGGGGCGGCGACGATGCCCAAAAGACGGAACTGTGGGCCGCCCAGCAACGCTCGAATCCCGTACTCGACATCGAGACACGCGCGGCAACGAACGAGTTGACGGGCAAGATGATCGAAATGGTACCGGAAAACTGCGTGCCCCTGTTGGGCGGCAAGGTCGTCGATGGAGGGTGGCTGATGCCGGCCAATTCGATACGCGCCGAGGGCGAGGTGAAAGTACTCACCGGTACGGGCTATACGATCACAATCAACCGAGCCTCCCTGCGTGCAGCGAAACTTCGTGGCGGACTGGGCGGCGACAAGGTCATGGGTATTGAATTCGGCCTGAAGCAGCTGGCTCCACTCGATGGTTCCTCGCCCGGTTCGATCGTGCCGACCCAACCGTTCATCACGGCCAACCCCACATCGCTCTCCTTCGAAAAGGCCGGTGGAAGCAAGAGCGTGGATATCGAGGCTTCCGGCCCGTTCTCGGTCGGAGCGGTTCCCGAGGGATTCTCCGTGGAGATCATCAACGGTCGCGTGACGGTGATCGCATCCGACAACTCTACGGAGGGCGAGCGCAGTGGTGAGCTCGAGTTCATCCTCGAGGCGGATCCCGAAAAGAAGGCAACCGTAACGCTCACCCAGCCCAATGCGTAGGCCATGAAGAACTCCGTCGAACTGGAGGCGGCGGAAGCCCTGCTCGATGTGGGGATTTCGCTGCCTCTTTTCCGTATCGGGCTGCCTTGTGGCAAGTCCTGGACATGGAGGGTTGTCATGCGTCGCCCCTGCCTGGGATCGCAGATGCGGATTGCCCGTCAGTTCCTCAAGCTCGGCATCACCTCTTGCCAGGCCGAACGGCTGACCGATGACCAGGAACGCGCCTTCTTCGTAGAACACCTCCGCGAACTCTCGATGATGGTGGCGTACGCCATCTGTCGGGGATACCTGTCGGGGTTGATCCTTGCGCCGGTTGTCGCCTGGCTGATCCGTTGGAGGGTGCCTGTCGAGTATCTGGTCGAGGCGCAACACTGGTTTCGCAAACTGCGCAGCACCCGGGATTTTACAAGTATTATCGCATCGGCCGAAGCAATCAATCCGTTTCGTCCCGCCGCGAGCCAAAGTCCGACAAACGGGGGTTAAGAACCGTTCATGAAGGCTCCCATAGCCCGTTTGGAATCGTATGGCAGATCGCCTCGGCTACGGGGTGGTCCGTCCACTATATCCTCTGGAATGTCAATTACCAAACATTGACGTTGATGCTGGCCGATGCCCCCCACGACGAGTTGGAGACAGAGCACCAGCCCGTCGCCGGCAAAAAGCTGGATACGGCTCAAATCTTTCAGTCGAAATTTAAGTTGAAGTAGTTATGAACCCCGTCGAGATAGAATTTCTCGTAAAGAACAATACCCGCCAGGGACTCTCCGGAGTCTCGGGCGGGATTGACGGTGTGGAGAAGGAGGCTGCCGAGGCGCAGAAAAAAGTCCAGGCTCTTGAGGCGGAGATCGCCCGGTTGAACAAGACAATAGCTGCAACTCCCACGATGGATCAGACGGAGAACATCCGTCAGATCGAGGCGCTCAAAAAGCAGCTTGAGGAGTTACAGAAAACTACGAAACAAACCTCGCTCATTCCCCCGGATGCTCCGGCCGTGCAACGCACGTACAATGGTCTGAACATGTCGATTCAGCAGATCGCACGTGAAATGCCGACATTGGCCATGGGGCCGCAGATGTTCTTCATGGCCATCTCGAACAACCTGCCGATTTTTGCTGACAGCGTCAAGCGGGCCCGTGAAGAGTACGAGATGTTGATCAAATCGGGGCAGAAAGGCACGCCCGTTTGGAAACAGATCATAAAATCGCTCTTTTCATGGCAGACGGCTCTCACGACTGGCATCATGCTGCTTGTTATGTATGGGAAGGAGATTGGCAACTGGATATCAGGGCTGTTCGGAGCAACCGATGCAGTTGAACAGAATAGAGAGGCTATTGAACGGCGCCTTGAGGTAGAAAAACAGGCTAATGCCGAGGCGCTGAAAACGCAGTTCAATATTCGTACAACCATGGCGGCCATAAAGCAGTTCAATGGGACGAAGGATGAAGAGAAACGTAAGATTGAGGAACTGAATACGAAGTATGGTGAAACATTCGGATATTACGACACGCTTTCTGAGTGGTATGACACGCTCAAATCCAAGGCGGAGGAGTATATTAAGGTAATGTTCATGCAGGCGAAAGCCCAAAGCCTTATTTCAGCAGCGGTAAAGGCAGATGAGAAGGTTAAGGAAATTGAAGCCTTTGGCCCGGAGGAATATCGACCGTTCTTTGGGAAGGGAGGTAAACTCAACATGTTCTTTGGGGGGTCTCGATTCAACCAGTACGGAAGCGATGCCGCTGAAATAGAGTATAGGAAGGCTCTCGATGAACAGAAGAAGATCCGAGACGAAGCGTTGGCTGACGCTGAGTTCTACCAGAAACGCATTCAGCAAATTCAGGAAGACAACGGAATCAACCATGTCATTGAAGGGTCTGTCAAGGATCTTGAAAACACCATAGCGATTAAACGAAAGGCCCTGAAGAATCTTACCAACAAGGCCGACTACGATGCTGCGTTAGCTGAAATCAAAGTCTACGAGGACAAGTTGGAAGCCATTACGGGCGGGAAAAAGAAGTCGGGAGAGCTCGTAGATGTGGATCAGTCGAGAGTGAAGTCTATTGATAAACTATCCGACATGGAGCTTGCCGCACGTCAGCGAATCGAGGAACAGATCGTCGAGTTGATGGAGGAGGGCTATGACAAGCAGCGTGCCGAGGCTGAACTGAACTTTCGAAAAGAGACGCAGCGCATCAACAAAGAAGAACAGGAGCGCCTTGCTTTGTACGACAAGCTGAAGGCCTCGGGCGCCCAGATATCTCCGAACAGCCGATCGACGATCATCGAGCAAGCCGCGACACAACGGGCTCAGGCAGCGCAGTTGCTGGCGGTACAGTTGGCGGAAATCGACCAAGAAGAGTCTGAAGACTACGAAAAACTGCTGCAAAAGTACGAGACATACCAACAGGGGCGTCTGCGGATCGCTCAGCAGTATGATGCGGATATTGCCCGATTGGCGGAGGACCCTCGCAACCAGGCTGTAGCTGAAGCGGCAAAGCAGAAGGCTCTCGAGGAGTTCGATGTGAAGTTCGCATCGCAATTCCCGCAATTCGAGACATTCGCGAACCGAATCGTCCGTATGTCTGTGGAGGACTTGAGGGATCTGCTCACCCAGGCTCAGGACGAGCTGGACAAACTCGAGGCAAGCAATCCGGAAGACCAGACGATCGGTGTACTAAGAGCAAAGATTGCCAAGTTGGAGGAGCAACTGGCTCGGACAGGGGCATCGGAGGAATTGGCGCCGGACGACAACTCTATCAATCGATGG
>CALUII010000066.1 GCA_944320665.1 uncultured Alistipes sp.
CGAGGAGCGCACGCTCTATACGGAGCAGCTCTTCTGGAACGCCAAGACCAAACGCATCTATTCGAACGTCGATACGAAAATCGTGCAACGCGACGGTGTCTTCTACGGGGAGGGTTTCGAGTCGGATGATGCCCTCCGCGACTGGCGCTTCCGCCGGACGACGGGCCGTATGGAGGTCGAGGTACAGCCGCAAACCCGGTCCGATTCGTTGTCCCGGGCTTCGGCGGGTGATTCTACGCGGGTGACATCGCCGTCGGCGGCCGGACGCCAGGAGTCAACCTCCGGAAAATAATTCCTCTTCAGAGATGATTGTCTCGATTCTACTTACGGCGCTGATGTTGTTTGCCGCCGCCTTTTTCACGGGCATGGAGATCGCCTTCACGGAGAAAAACCGCCTGATGCTCGATCTTGACCGGAAACAGAATCGGTTGTTTGATCGCATCGCCGGTTACTTTGTCCGTCGTCCCGATCTCTACCGAGCCACGATTCTTACCGGGCGCAGCATCGCTACAACGGGTGCCGTCGTGGGTTTGAGTATACTGATCCATTGGTTGGCCGTGCAGGTGGGGTGGTGTGCGCCGTGGCAGAAGGGGCTGACGTGGGGCGATGCATGGGGAGCCGTGGCTCTGTTCCTGTTGATTGCCGGCATGTTGCCGATCGTACTCTTTGGGGCCAATCCCAATCGTTGCTATCGCATTTTTGCTCCGTTTATCTATCTGCTGTCGTTGCTGCTCTATCCTGTTTCGCGTTTGGGTTTGCTTTTTGCGCAGGGCATATTGAGGCTTGCCGGCCGCAAACCGGCC
Source organism: uncultured Alistipes sp. (assembly GCA_944320665.1). Classification (GTDB taxonomy): domain Bacteria; phylum Bacteroidota; class Bacteroidia; order Bacteroidales; family Rikenellaceae; genus Alistipes. Next base: position 804 of record CALUII010000066.1, read on the forward strand.
GATCCGCAGGCCGACGCACCGTACGATCGGGCCGAACTCGAGGAGTTGATCGAGGCGGGGGGCTCCGAGGCGGCGGCGCACCATGAGCCGGAAAGCACGGAGATCAAGCTTTTCCAGAATGCGCTCGATTTTGCGGGACGCCGCGTGCGGGATTGTATGGTCCCGCGGGTCGATATCGAGGCCGTGGAGCTGCATACGCCGATCGCGGTCCTGTCGCAGCGTTTTGTCGAGACGATGTATTCGCGTATCTTCGTCTGGGAGGGAAGCATAGACAACATCGTCGGCTATATCAACTCGAAATGTCTCTTCACTCATCCCGCTTCGATTCAGGAGGTGTTGCGTTCGGTCAATTTTGTTCCCGAAACGATGCCGTTGCAGACCGTGTTGCAGAATTTCATCAAACACCGCAGCAACATCGCGGTGGTGATCGACGAATTCGGCGGTACGGCCGGCATCATCTCGTTGGAGGATGTGTTGGAGCAGATCTTCGGAGAAATCGAAGACGAGCACGACCTGCCCGATCTGACGGAGGAGTGCGTCGGTGAGGGGGAGTATCTGTTTTCGTGCCGGCTCGAGGTGAAGTACCTCAACGAGAAGTACGACCTCGGTATTGAGGAGAGCCGCGAGTACGATACGTTGGCCGGGTTCATCATCTATCGCTACGAGGGCCTTCCTGCCGCGGGAGAGGTGCTGACGACCGACGGCCTCGAAATCGAAATTCTGCGGACGACCCGTTCGCGGATCGAACTGGCCCGAGTGCGGAAAGTGTGATATTTTTCACGGCGAAAAGGCGGAGAAAACGAATAAATTTACTACCTTTGACTGCTTATTTGAAAACAAAATAACTATTACGAATTTCATATGGCAAGTTTGAACACCCTACGCACCCGGTTCGGCGTGGTCCTTTCGATCATCATCGGCCTCGCCCTGCTGGCATTCGTGCTTTCGTTGAAGACCGAGATGGGCTTCTCGGGCAACGATCCCAAGGTCGGCTCGATCGACGGAGACAAGATCAAGTATTCGGAGTATATCGAGGAGTATGACCGCGTGAAGACGCAGAGCGGCGCCTCCGAAGGCGACGAACGTCAGGCCGAGATGCTGGCCAATGCCACGTGGCAGAGCCTGATCGCCAAGCATGTGCTTCGTCCCGGGTTCGAAAAGATCGGACTGACGGTCGGAGATGCCGAGCGTCAGGCCATGATCAGTGGTGAGTATCCGTCGCAGACGTTCTTCAATGCATTTGCCGATCCGCGTACGGGTCAGTATGACGTGCAGGCCATTGCGGCATTCCTGGCCCAGGCCGAGGGCAATCCTCAGGCTCAGATGGCATGGAACTATCTTAACGAGCAGGCCGTGCTCGAACGCGAGGTGGCCAAATACCTGGGGCTGATGCGCGGTGGCGCCTATGCCAATGCACTTGAGGTGGCGCGTGGTGTCGAGGGGGCCAATCAGGCTTACTCGGGCCGTTTGATCGGCAAGAAGTATACGACGCTGCCCGATTCGCTCTTCGAGGTTTCGTCGGCCGAGATCGATGCCTACTACAAGGCCCACAAGGAGCGCTTCAAGCAGACGCCGTCGCGTTCGTTGTCCTATGTGCTCTTCAGTGTGCGGCCTACGGACGACGACAAACTGGCTGTCGAGCGGAAGGCTCGGGCCGCAGCCGAAGAGTTTGCCGCAGCCGAAGATCTGCGTGCCTATGTGCGCAGTAACCGCAATGCAGCCATTGGCGATCGTTATGTCTCGGTTGCTCAGTTGTCGGCTGATGAGTCGGAGACTTTCCTGGCTGGCAAGATGTATGGTCCGGTTCTGAAGAACGACGTATGGACCATGGGACGTGTGGTTGAACAGAAGATGGCCCCCGATTCGCTGGGTGTGCGTCATATCGTACTCCACTATACGCAGGATCAGTTGGCCGACAGCCTGTTGACGGTGTTGCGTCAGGGCGGGGACTTCGCCCAGATTGCCATGCAGTATTCGGCGTATGATGCGACGGCTGCCAATGGCGGTGAGGTGGGTGTATTGCCCTTCTCGGCCTTCACGGATGAGTTTGCCGAGGCACTTGCCGGTGCCAAGGTGGGGGATATCGTGAAGATTGCTTCGGGCGACGCCATTCAGTTGATGCAGGTCTATCGCGCGGACAAGCCGGTCAAGTATCTGCGGATTGCACGTGTCACCTATCCGGTGGAGGCTTCGGCCGAGACGCGCCGGAACATGCATAACGAGGCCGGTTCGTTTATGGTGAACGCCAAAAGCGGTGCCGAGAGCTTCGATGCGGTTGCTTCCGGTGCCAACATGATCCCGCGTACGGCGACGCTGGCGCAGGGTGAGCGCGAAATCAGCGGTTTGATGGATTCGCGTGAGTTGGTTCGCTGGGCAAACAACGCCAAAGTGGGCGATGTGTCGGAGATCTTCACTGTGAACGGAGACTACGTGATTGCGACGCTTACCGGGATTGACAATGACCGGTATGTATCGGTTGACAAGGCGGGCACGCAGATTCGTCGTACGTTGTTGCACGACAAGAAATACGATCGTATCGTGAAAGAGTTGGCCGGTGTGACGCTCGAGGAGCAGGCTCAGAGTCTTGGTGCCGAGATGATCGAATTCAAGGATCTGAAGTATCCGGTGTACTACATCGACCGTGTGGGCATTGAGCCGCGTCTGATCGGGGCTATCACTTCGACAGAGCAGACGGGTGAACTCTCGGCTCCGGTCAAGGGTACGTTGGGTGCCTACGTCTTCGTTGTGGACCAGATTGCACAGTCGGAGACGCAGACTACAGAGGCTGAGCAGGTGCGTTTGCAGGCTCAGTCCGAAAACAGCTTCATGCAGTGGGCTCTGCCTGTTGTGGAGCAGCTCGCCGAGGTAGAGGATTTGCGTCCGGCCTATTTCTAGTGGCTTAATCCGCTTGGGCGGATTTCGGATGATAGACGATAAGGCAGTGCGTCACAAGACGCACTGCCTTATCGCTTGTTGAGGAGTGGCGGCAGATCCGGTTTCTGCTGAGGAAGGAGACGCGGTGTTGCAGATCCGGATTATTCATCGTAAATTTGTGGGTACGACCATTTAAAATCGAAAAGAGCTATGCAGAATTTCGTTTTTCAGAACCCTACGAAGTTGGTCTTCGGCAAGGGGATGATCTCCAAATTGGCTGAATTGATTCCCGCCAACAGCCGCCTGATGATTACGTTTGGTGGCGGAAGCGTGAAGCGTAACGGCGTTTATGATGAAGTGAAGGCGGCTTTGGCCGGCCGTGAATGGATTGAGTTTTGGGGAATTGAACCCAATCCGGCAATTGAAACGTTGCGCAAGGCAATTGCTCTGGGACGCGAGCACAAGGTCGATTTTCTGTTGGCTGTCGGTGGCGGATCGGTGATCGACGGCACGAAGTTGATTTCGGCAGGCCTTCGCTATGAGGGTGATGCTTGGGACTTGGTTCTTAAGGGCTGCTATACGGATACGGTGCCGCTCGGAACGGTGCTTACGTTGCCCGCTACGGGTTCGGAGATGAACAGCGGAGCGGTTATTTCGCGTCACGAGACGAAGGAGAAGTATGCCTTTTACAGCAACTATCCTCGTTTCTCGATTCTTGATCCCGAGAAGACCTTCACGCTTCCCGAGCACCAGATTGCCTGCGGCCTTTCCGATACGTTTGTGCACGTGATGGAGCAGTATCTGACGACGGCCGGGCAGTCGCGCGTAATGGATCGTTGGGCCGAGGGGCTGTTGCAGACGGTGATCGAGATTGCTCCGAAAATACGTGAAAACAAGCACGACTACGATCTGATGGCTGACTTTATGCTTTCGGCAACAATGGGTCTCAATGGTTTTGTAGCCATGGGTGTAACGCAGGATTGGGCAACGCACATGATCGGTCATGAGTTGACGGCATTGCACGGTCTGACGCACGGTGCTACCTTGGCCATTGTTTTCAATGGGACGATCCGTGTGTTGCGTGAGCAGAAACGCGCCAAATTGCTGCAGTACGGTGCTCGTGTATGGGGTATTGTCGAGGGAACCGAGGAGGAGCGTATCGACCGTACGATTGAGGCTACGGAGGCTTTCTTCCGCTCGTTGGGCCTCTCGACCCGTCTCTCGGAAGAGGGGATCGGTGAGGAGACGATTGCCGAGATCGAGCGTCGTTTCAACGAGGCAGGTGTCGCCTATGGCGAGGCTCATAATGTGACGGGCAGTATGGCTCGTCGTATCCTTGAGGCTTGCCGTTAGCTCGTAAGAGGACGTCTCTGTCCGAAGAGATTATTGGATTGCGCAGGTGGCATTCATGCCGCATTGCGCAATCTTTTTTTTGTTTTGTGCCGTGCGCACGAGGTGAATTCGCTACCGGGGTGCCATCGGGAGCGAGACGGCTGGAAATGAAAATCGGACATTCCCTGTGTGGAAATGCCCGATTTTGTGCAGGATATGGATCCTCTCTGATCGACTATTCGTCGAGCAGAATCTCGAGGATCTTGATGGCTGCCGTGGCGATCGGCGTACCGGGGCCGAAGATGGCAGCGGCACCGTCGCGATAGAGTTCGTCGTAGTCCTGTGCGGGGATTACACCGCCCACGATCACGATGATGTCCTCACGGCCCAGTTTCTTCAGCTCGGCGATGATCTGCGGCACGAGCGTGAGGTGACCGGCAGCCAGCGACGATACGCCGACTACGTGTACGTCATTCTCCACGGCCTGCTTGGCAGCCTCCTCCGGCGTCTGGAACAGCGGACCCATGTCGACGTCGAAGCCGATATCGGCATAACCCGTAGCGACTACCTTGGCACCACGGTCGTGGCCATCCTGACCGAGCTTGGCGATCATGATACGCGGCTGACGACCCTCCTTCTTGGCGAATTTGGCGCAGAGCTCCTTGGCTTCTGCAAAAGTCTTGTCGTTTTTCACTTCTGAACTGTATACACCTGAAATCGAACGGATAACGGCCTTGTAGCGACCTACGACTACTTCGCAGGCATCAGAGATCTCACCCAGCGTAGCGCGCACCTTGGCAGCCTCGACGGCCAGCTCCAGCAGGTTGCCCTGCTTCGTGCGTACGCACTCCGTAATGGCGTTCAGAGCCTTCTTCACGGCCGCTTCGTCGCGGTTGGCGCGCAGCTCCTTCAGACGTTTGATCTGGCTCTCGCGTACGGCGGTGTTGTCCACGGCCAGGATATCGATCGGAGCCTCTTTCTCCAGACGGTACTCGTTCACGCCGATGATCTTCTCGACGCCCGAGTCGATACGTGCCTGCTTGCGGGCCGAAGCCTCCTCGATACGCATCTTCGGAATACCGGTCTCGATGGCCTTGGCCATACCGCCCAG
>CALUII010000067.1 GCA_944320665.1 uncultured Alistipes sp.
CGTACATTCGGTTCGACGACAACGCCGTCGTACTTCTTAACAACCAGGGTGAGATGCGCGGTACCCGTATCTTCGGCCCCGTGGCTCGTGAGCTGCGTGACCAGTACATGAAGATCATCTCGCTTGCACCCGAAGTATTGTAACCCACAAAACACATTTCGGATATGTCAGTGAAATTACATATTAAGAAAGGGGACATGGTTTGCGTCATCGCCGGCGACAACAAGGGCCAGCAGGGCAAAGTCCTGATGGTCGACGTTGAGAAGCAGCGCGCGATCGTCGAAGGCGTGAACATCTGCAAGAAGGCCACCAAGCCCAATGCACAGAACCCCCAGGGAGGCATCGTCGAGAAGGAGGCGGGCATCCACATCTCCAACTTGCAGGTCCTCGACCCCAAGAGCGGCAAACCGACCCGTGTCGGCCGCCGGGAGAACGATAAAGGTAAATTAGTCCGTTACGCTAAAAAGTCAGGGGAGGAGATCAAATAATGGCAGCATACGTACCTACACTCAAGACACAGTATAAGGAGCAGATCATGGCTGCCCTTATGAAGGAGTTCGGCTATTCGAGCGTCATGCAGTGCCCGAAACTGGAGAAGATCGTCATCAACCAGGGTATGGGCCAGGCCGTAGCCGACAAGAAGCTGATCGACGTGGCCCAGCAGGAGCTCACCCTGATCGCCGGCCAGAAGGCCGTTCAGACGCGTTCGCGTAAGGATATCTCGAACTTCAAGCTGCGTAAGGGCATGCCCATCGGCGTGCGCGTGACGCTGCGCGACAACAAGATGTACGAGTTCCTCGAGCGTCTGATCGCCGTGGCCCTGCCCCGTATCCGCGACTTCAAGGGTATCAACGAGAAGTTCGACGGCCAGGGCAACTACACGCTCGGCATCACGGAGCAGATCATCTTCCCGGAGATCGATATCGACAAGATCACCAAGATCTTCGGTATGGAGATTACCTTCGTAACGACGGCCAAGACCGACGAGGAGGCTTATGCCCTTCTGCGTGAGTTCGGCCTTCCTTTCAAAAACGCTAAAAAGAACTAAGCGATGGCAAAAGAGTCAATGAAAGCACGCGAGGTAAAGCGTGAGAAGCTCGCAAAGCGCTATGCACACAAACGCGAAGAGATTGCAGCCAAGGTGAAGAGTGGTGAGATGGACCACGAGGAGGCTTGGATCGCCCTGTCGAAACTGCCCCGCAACTCGAACCCCATCCGTCAGCACAACCGCTGCAAGATCACGGGTCGTCCGAAGGGCTACATCCGTTTGTTCGGCATCAGCCGTATTCAGTTCCGCGAGATGGCTTCTCAGGGCTTGATCCCGGGCGTGAAGAAGGCGAGCTGGTAGCAAAATTCCGGAAGCAACGGAGCGGAGAATTTCTCCGCTGCCGTTTGCTGACCGGTCTGTTTGAAGCGATTGCATCGCAAGGTCCCTGCACCGAGGGTATGGCCCGAGGTCGTTTGCAGCAACATACGGGTTGTTTGCGGTCGGTAGCATGACTCCGCACTTGATGGGGAGGGTGAACGACTCGCACGTGACATCCGTTGCTGACAAATTGCCGGACGTGAAGGAATCTTATATGGGTGCGGAATCCGACTAACCGCGCGGCGAGGTCGGGGAAAGTGCTGTCACAAGCGGTAACTTCCCGGCGGAGACGACGGCGAAAAGGTTCGGCATTGGTTACAAAGTTCTCGAGACCCGAAGCACTCTTCTGTGGCGGCGTCGATGGCGCGGGTGTGTACGCGAAGTGAGCACCCGATCCAGGCGGCACGCAGAACATGCTTCACGAGGTGCGGACGTTGAAACACGCGAGGCTTCCTGTTTTGTTGGGAGGCAGGGTGTTTGGACGTCGGCAGACCGTTGAAGACGGGGGGCTCGACGGATTTGTGCGGATGAATGTTGGTTACAGTCTATGTGCCGACATTGTCTGCATTCTGGACGGAGAACAAAACGGAGAACTAAAATGCTGAAATTAAAGGCATTTTTTCGGTTTTTCGAGAAAAATACCTATATTTGCGCGCTTGTGCCCGTGATATCGTCGTGTGCCCTGTTCGCAAACAGCTCCCCACGAGGATTCGTTCGGACGATGCAACTGATTGAAAACAAAAGAGATATTACTTTTTTCTAACTTTAATTTTTAACTTTTAATTCACCATGACAGATCCTATTTCGGATTTTCTGACCAGAATTAGAAACGCGGTGAAAGCCAACCACAAGGTGGTTGAAGCTCCCGGTTCAAAAATTAAACAGGAGATCACCAAGATCCTCTACGAGCAGGGCTATATCCTTGCCTACAAGTTCGACACCAACGAGCAGGGCCATCCGACCATCAAGATCGCTCTGAAGTGGGATGCCGCTACGAAGACCAACGCCATCAAGGGCCTGCAGCGCGTGAGCCGTCCCGGTCTGCGCCGCTACGCCTCGGTTGCCGAAATGCCCCGTGTGCTGAACGGTCTGGGTATCGCTATCCTCTCGACCTCGAAGGGCATCATGACCGACGCCAAGGCCCGTCGCGAGAATGTCGGCGGTGAGGTTCTGTGCTACATCTACTAACGGAATTTTTTTCAAAAACAACACCGAATACAACATGTCAAGAATTGGTAAATTACCTGTAAACCTGCCCGCAGGCGTGACCGTAACGGTCGCTCCCGACAACGTGGTTAGCGTGAAAGGGCCTCTTGGTACGCTGAATCTGAAGGTAGATTCGGACATCAAAGTCGAGGTGGGCACTCACACCGAGGCGCATACCGGCAAGGAGATTCCCGCCGTGCTCGTTACGCGTCCGACCAACCAGCCCCGTCATCGTTCGCTCCATGGCCTCTATCGCGCCCTGATCAACAACATGGTCATCGGCGTGTCGAAGGGCTACGAGATCAAGCAGGAACTCGTCGGCGTCGGCTACAAGGCCGAAGTCAAGGGCAATGTGCTCGAAATGAGCCTCGGCTATTCGCACGATACCTACCTGATGCTGCCCCCCGAGGTGACCGCTACGGCCGTTACCGAGAAGAAGGGTAACCCCATCGTGACGCTCAAGAGCGCCGACAAGCAGCTCGTGGGCCAGGTGGCCGCCAAGATCCGTTCGCTGCGTAAGCCGGAGCCGTACAAGGGCAAGGGTATCAAGTTCGTAGGCGAGCAGATCCGTCGCAAGGCAGGTAAGTCAGCAGGTGCTAAATAATAGTAAATACTGAAAGAACTATGGCATTGAATAAGATAGAGAGAAGAGAGAGGATCAAGATGCGTATCCGCAAGATCGTGAGCGGAACGGCAGAGCGTCCTCGCATGACTGTATTCCGCAGCAACAAGCAGATCTACGTGCAGTTCATCGACGATCTGCAGGGCGTAACCCTGGCTTCGGCATCGTCTCTGGACAAGGAGGTGGCTGAGGCAGCTGCCGGGAAGAACAAGTGCGACGTAGCCGCCCTGGTGGGCAAACTGGCCGCCGAGCGCGCCGCCGCCAAGGGAATTTCGGCCGTGTCGTTCGACCGTAACGGCTACCTTTATCACGGAAGAGTAAAACAGTTGGCCGACGCTGCACGTGAAGGCGGTCTTAAATTCTAATCGCGGATATGTCTAATACGAACATAAAGAAAGTACGCACCAGCGACCTCGAGCTCAAGGACAGACTCGTGAGCATTCAGCGTGTTACCAAGGTAACCAAGGGCGGTCGCACATTCAGTTTCTCGGCCATCGTGGTAGTGGGCAACGAGGACGGCGTCGTAGGCTATGGCCTGGGTAAGGCATCGGAGGTTACGGCCGCCATCTCGAAGGGCGTCGAGGATGCCAAGAAGAACCTCGTTCGCATCCCTGTGATCAACGGCACGATTCCCCACAAGCAGGAGTATCGCTTCGGCGGCTCGCTCGTGATGGTTCGTCCGGCCGCTCCCGGTACGGGTATCATCGCCGGCGGTGCCATGCGTGCCGTGCTGGAGTCGGTAGGTGTGAAGAACGTGTTGGCAAAGAGCAAGGGCTCGTCGAACCCGCACAACCTGGTGAAAGCCACCATCGGTGCCCTGTGCGAACTGCGCGACGCCCACAGCATCGCTCAGCTGCGCGGCATTCCGATGTCTCAGGTGTTTAACGGCTAATAATCAGAACAAGGAATTATGGCAAGATTGAAGATCACTCAGGTCAAAAGCCGCATCGGCGCTACGGAGCGTCAGTGCAAAAACCTCGATGCACTCGGTCTGAAGAAGATCAATGCAGTGGTTGAGCACGACGATACGGCGATCATCCGCGGTATGATCGAGCGTGTGAAGCACCTCGTGAAAGTGGAGGAGGTAAAATAAAGTCTAACCCGATCACAAAGTCAAACAACCATGGAACTCAATAATCTCAAACCCGCGCAGGGTTCTACTCACCACGACAAACGTATCGGCCGTGGTGCCGGTTCGGGCCACGGCGGCTACGCCACCCGCGGTAACAAGGGTGCCAAGTCGCGCTCGGGCTACAAGCGCAAGTTAGGATTTGAAGGCGGTCAGATGCCGCTGCAGCGTCGTGTGCCGAAGTTCGGCTTCACGAACCTGAAGCGCGTCGAGTACAAAGCCATCAACCTCGTAGCCCTCGAAGACCTGGCCGCAAAGAAGTCGCTTACGGAGATCACCGTCGAGACGCTGATCGAAGCAGGTTTCGTGTCGTCGAAGGACAAGGTGAAGATCCTCGGAGACGGCGCCCTGACCCGCCCGCTGACGGTGAAAGCCCACGCTTTCTCGAAGAGTGCCGAGGCAGCCATCACGGCCGCAGGCGGCAGCGTAGAGAAACTCTGAGAACTTCTTTAAGCGACAAAAATTATGAATCAGTATCTCGTAGTTGGTATCGTCTTTTTGGTGATTATCGCTCTTTTGGCGACCAACAAGAAGGTAGTCGAAACGCTCAAGAACATCTATAAGATCGAGGAACTCCGCAAACGTGTACTCTACACGATCGGACTGCTTCTGGTCTATCGTCTGGGCAGTTTCATCGTGCTTCCGGGCATCAACCCCAACGCCCTGGGCGAGGGGTCGGCGCTTGCCAGCCAGTTGGAAGGCAACGGACTTCTGGGTCTGTTGAACGTCTTCTCGGGCGGTGCATTTGGCAATGCGGCGATTTTTGCACTGGGAGTCATGCCGTACATCACGGCCTCGATCATCATTCAGCTTGCCGGCATGATGATTCCTGCAGTCCAGAAACTGCAGAAGGAGGGTGAGAGCGGCCGCCGCAAAATGAACCAGTGGACCCGTCTGCTGACGATCGTCGTGCTGGTGATCCAGGGTCCGGCGTACATTGCCAACCTCTATCACCAGGTGCCCAATGCGTTCGTTTACGGCAATTCGTTCGGCTTCATTGCCTATGCGACGACGATTCTGATCGCCGGAACCATGTTCATCATGTGGCTCGGCGAGAAGATCACGGACAAAGGTATCGGCAACGGAATCTCGCTGATCATCATGATCGGTATCGTGGCGCGTCTGCCCCACGCACTGCTGGCTGAGGTCAACGCCCGTTTCCAGACCTCGACGGGCAGCGCCATCATGCTGATCCTCGAGCTGGTTCTGCTGTTCCTTGTCTTCATGGCAACGATCGCCCTGGTACAGGCAGTCCGCAAGGTGCCTGTACAGTACGCCAAGCGTATCGTCGGCAATAAACAGTATGGCGGTGTACGTCAGTACATCCCGCTGAAGATGAATGCGGCCAACGTGATGCCGATCATCTTCGCGCAGGCCCTGATGTTTATTCCGGCCCTGTTTACCGGTACGGCCTTCGCGGCTGCCTTCAGCACGATGACCGGTTTCTGGTACAACTTCACGCTGGCGGTGCTGGTAATCGCGTTCACCTATTTCTATACCGCGATTATCATCAACCCTCAAATGATGGCCGATGACATGAAACGCAACGGCGGCTTCATCCCGGGTGTGAAACCGGGCAAGCAGACCGTGAACTACATCGATACCATCATGACGCGTATCACGCTCCCGGGCTCGATCTTCCTGGCAATCGTGGCAATCCTGCCGG
>CALUII010000068.1 GCA_944320665.1 uncultured Alistipes sp.
TCGAACTCGTGGTACGGGTTGCCCCGTACGTCGGTTTAGCAAACCGGTGGTTTCAGCCACTCACCCATCTCTCCGGGACCACCGATCGAATTTCCCAATCGGCGGAGCAAAAGTAAATCAAAAATACCGAATTACCAAAAAAATCGGTAAAAAAACCTTATTTTCTTCTTTCCAACCCGTTACTCTCCACCGGAAAGTCCCGACCGGAGACCGGGCTCATTATTGGAAAAGCAGCGGCACGAACTCCGTCAGATAGATCCGCCAATTGCGCCACGTGTGACCGCCCTCCGACTCGTAGTAGCGATACGGATATCCCTTTTCATCGAGCAAATGGCGGTACTCGGCATTGGCCGCATACAGGAAATCGTTCTTCCCGATACCGATCCAATAGAGAAGAGGCGACACGGCAAACTGTGCTGCCAACTTGGCTTCCGAGTCGGCATAGATGGGCGATGAGGCTCCATCACGCGGCAAGATGGCCGCCGAAAACAATCCGACGTATCCAAACATTCCGGGATACTGTTTCGAGATGTGCAACGAATGAAATCCTCCCATCGAAAGGCCCGCAATAGCCCGCGCCTCCCGACGACGAATCGTTCGGTAATGCGCATCGACATACTCCACCACATCGGGGAAATGACGCTCCATTTCGCCGTCCATCGTGTGCGGCAGATGCATCGTCGGACGGATCAGTCCGTCGGCCGTCTCGCCCGGAGCCGCCTCCATGGCCACGTTGCCGTTGGTCATCACGACGATCATCGGTTCGGCCTTTCCTTCGGCAATCAGATTGTCGAGGATCTGCGCAGCGCGTCCGAGCGTCACCCAGGCCTCTTCATCCCCTCCCATACCGTGCAACAGATAGAAGACCGGATACTTGCGGCCCGAGCTCTCGTAGCCGGCCGGCGTATAGATCGTCATGCGACGATCCGTACCCAGCGTCGGCGAGGGATACCACACACGTGACACGGTACCATGCGGCACATCGTTCACCTTGTAGAGGTCGGCCCGTCCGCCTTCGATCAGAAAAATATTGAATACCGACGCCACATCGCGTGCCACGTGCACGTTGTTCGGATCGACCGTCTTGCAGCCGTCAATCAGCAGCGTGTAGCTGTACAACTCCGGAGCCAGCGGTGCCGGCGTCGTGTACTCCCACACGCCGTTTTCGAGCCGGGTCAGTGGGGCCAACCCCGGAGCCTCGGCCTTACCATAGGGTGTCTCAATCTGCCGTACGGGCAGGAAGTCACCCGTCACCTCCACCTTGCGGGCGTCAGGAGCAGCCACCCGGATCGTCACCCGGTTGTCGGGATGGATCTCGGGCGAGATCAGTTCTCCCCCACTCCACAATGCCGCCTGGGCCGAACCCGCGGCGCCGGTCAGAAGCGCCACGAAGCAGAACAGCCATCTTTTCATAAGCAACATACTCTTCATGTCAGACTCTCGGTTTCCGTTCGGCGCCAACGTGAGCGACCACATGCACGACCAAACGGACAAATACGAGGACAAAGATAACAAAATTCAGTTCGGATGCACCCGTTTTCACTGGTTTTTTCGATCCGCCGGTCTTTTTTCCGAGCCATTCCGGCAAGCGTTGTCCTGCACAGCCAGGCCGCCTTCTCTTCTGGGAACACACGCCTCAAGTCTGCAACACGAAGAGACCTTCATTCCTGATTTTGGAATGAAGGTCTCTTCGTGAAAGGGGCCGTACGAACGGACGGTCAACGCCCGCATGCTACCGACCCTCATAGGATCAATAGGCGGCGTTCTGCGGATCGAACTCGGTCCAACCCTCAAGCCAGTTGTTCTCCTGGCCGAAGGCACCCACGTAGTCCACCTTGTCAAAATCCGTAGCCAGCATGGCATCGTCGAACGAAGCGGCCCCCAGCAGCGGACTGCCTGCCTGCGGACGGAAATCGACACCGGCCGAAAGGCTGTTGGGCTGCGTCAGCTTGAGATCGGCAATGGTTTCGAACACCTTGTTCGAAGCTATACTCTTGAAGTAGGTCGACGAGAAGGACTCACGCTCCGGATCAAGTTCGCCCGAGTTATCGGTGAACTGATCGACGAAGCTCTTGTTCTTGTCGCTGCCGAGGCAGGTCATCTGGGCGAAGATGATGTTACCCAGTTTCAGATCGCCGTTCGTAGCCGCCCCCTGCGTATCGGAACCTTTGTCATTCTCGATAATCAGCCCCACGGGATAACCCATGGCCACCGAGTTGAAGCACGAGAGGTGCGAGTTGCGGCGGATCTGCATGGCCGACTGGAACTGGCCGAGCTTCGAACCGTTGCCCGGATTGAGTTCCCCACCGTCGATATAGGAGGTCGTGTTGTTGAAGGCGGGATCCTGGCCGATCGGGCCTACGAAGGTTACGTTCGAGAAGACGCACGAGGTGAAGGGCTGCATGTCGGCACCCGTCGAGCAGTTGTCGCTCTCAAAGCCATTCGACACGGAGGTGTCGGCCAGTTTGGGGTTGCGCACGGCCAAAGCATACTGCACATGGCCCGAGAAGCCGTTGTCCGTATCGAAGTCATCGTCCCAACCGTGGTAAGCGACCAGATACTTGGCATTGACCGTTCCGCCGAACCACTCGTAGGAGTCGTCGTTCGAATAGGAAACCTGGATGTGGTCGAGTTTCGTGCCCGAGCCGACCGAACCCAGGGTGATGCCGTTGATCTCCATGTCGGTCTGGAAGGGATAACCGGCAAATTCGCAACGCACGTAGCTCAGCACACCCGAATTGTCGGCATCGTCGTTACCGCCGTGCTTCGAACGGGGGCCACCCTCGATCGTCATCTCGGTCTGGTTGTTGTGTGCCCGACCGCAGAGAATGATACCGCCCCAGTCGCCCGGACGACGCTGACCGGCAGGCTGCTCCGACGTGAAGACGATCGGCTCCCCGGCCGTACCCTGGGCGATGAGTTTGCCTCCACGCTCGGCAATCAGTGCTGCCTTCGTATCCTTGTCACCCTTGATGATGGTGCCCGGCTCGATCGTCAGGCTCGCACCCTCGCAGATGTAGACCCACCCCTTGAGCAGGTAGGTGCCCTTCGGCAAGGTATACTGGCCGTGAATCTCGAACTCCTGATCGCCGTTACCGATCTGCGTGCGGTTCTCGAAGAGAATCTCGTCCAGATTGTCGCCCCCGGGCTCCTCGCCGCTGAGCGATACGGTGATCGTGGCCGTCTCGGAATCGAGCCACTGGGTCGGGTCGGACGACAGGGCCGTTACCTCAACCTCATAGAGATCGACCCCGTCGATGGCTTCGATCGTAACCGACGTAGCGGCCGTCTCTTCGGCCGACCCGCCATTGACGGCATAAGTATAGCCCGAGGCGTGCTCGACGGCACTCCACGACACGGAGAACGACTCCTCAGTCACGTTGGACGACGAAAGCACAGGGGTCGTCAGACGCACGGCATCGTCACCGCCGTTGTTGTCCTCGTCGCAGCCCACGAAGATCAGGGCCACTGCAGCCAAAGCTGCGCAAAGCATTTTTTTCATACAATTTGTTTTATTGAAAAAGGTTTATCGTATCAGAATTTCACCGAAGCACCGATCGTGAAGCTGCGGCCCGGATCGTAAGTCTTGGTCACCTCCTTGCGTTCGTGCACCACGCCGGCGTCGTCCGTGAACTGCGGGAACTGGCACAGCTCCACCTTGTCGCAGATCAGATCCTTAAGGCTCAGACGCAGTTCCCAACGTTTGCCGAGGCGTTTGGTCACCACCAGGTCGAGGGCGTCGCGCGGCATCTCGTACATGTCGGGGATGTCGTTGTCGACGCTGCCGCCCGACGAAAGGTCCGTACGGCCGATACCGATGATGCGCTTGCCGATGCGGTTATAGAGTACGCCGAGCGTCATTCCGGCCCGCTGCGGCTGCCAGAAGAGGCCACAGTTGACGATGTAGGGCGACTGGCCCTGCATCGGACGGTCGTGCTCGAGCGATGAGGAGTCGAAAAACACCCGGCTCTCGATGAGCGAGACGTTGAGCGACAGGGAGAAGTCACGCATCCCCATGAAGTCGAGGTTCTTGCGCACATCGAGCTCCACGCCGTAGGCACGTGCCCGATCGGCGTTTTCGAAGGTGTAGGTATAGCTTCCGCCCGCATCGCGGATCGTCGTCTCGATCGGATGGCGGAAGTGCTTGTAGAAGAGCGACAGCGAGATATTCTCACCGGCCGATGGATACCACTCGTAACGCAGGTCGGCATTGTGGATGTAGGCGGCCGTAAGATCGGGGTTACCCATGATCATCGAGAAGAGGTCGAAGTCGTAGAAAGTCGAGGCCGAGACCTCGCGGAATTCGGGACGGTTGGTCGACATACCGTAGGCGGCACGCAACTGGTGCTGCTCGGAGATCTTGTAGGTGGCGTTGACCGACGGGAAGAGGTCGTCGTACGTGTAGCTGCGGTCCTTCGAGAGCCACTCGTCGGAACGCGTGTAGCTCGTGAGGGTCATGTCGCTGTGCTCAAAACGCACACCGGCGTAGATATCCACCGCACCGATCGGAAGGTTTACCCCGACATAGGCCGCAGCCAGCAGATTACGACCGTCGTAGCTGTTGCGGTTGTCGCTGTCGTCGTAAAGAAAGAGTTTGTCGGCAGCGTAGTTCACCTCATTCAGGATCTCGGAAACGGGATCCTCGTAAACGAAGTCCGACGGGAGGTTCGAGGCGTTGTAGCGGTAGTAGAACGACCTGGCGCGGTATTCACGCGTGCGGTACTCGCCGTAGAGGCCCGCACGGAGTTGCGGGGCAAAGGTGCTGCCCTCACGGATGGTCTGCGTATAGTTCACGCCGGCCGAGGCGATGTGCTCGACGAGTTTCGTGAAGTCGCGCTGCATCTCGTTCTGGTCGATCTGCATCTCGCCGTAGTGTTCGTCGCCGTAGATGTCGTTCTGTTGGCGGTTGATGATACGACGGTCGGGCAGGTGTTTGTCGGCATAGGCATAGCCGGCACTCCAGTCCAGACGACCGCTTCCGAGCGTGTGCACACCGGCAAACTGACCGTTGTACGACGTACGGCTCGTATAGAGGTACTCGGCCTTCTCCTGGTTGTAGAGCGAGGAGATGTTCTGCCATCCCTCACGCCACGTGTAACGGCTCTGACCGATCTGGTTGAAGAGGTTGCGGAAATAGTAGCGGCTCTTCTCCTGCACGTAGGCCAGGTTGAGCATCGCACCGACCTTGACGTTGGTCTGATACTGGTCGTCGGTGTACTTGTAGAGGTACTCGGGCTTGTCCTCACGCTTGTTGTAGACGCCGAAGCGCGAATTCTCCATGTCGGTATAGGCCCGTTCGACGTAGCTGTAGTTCACCGCTCCGGTCAGCGCCAGGCGATCGCCGTCCTCCATGCGCCACGTGCGGCCGAACGAGGCCGACAAACGCTGGTCGGGCACCGCACTGCGTTTGCGCACACTCCAGTTGTTGTTGAACCCGTTGCGGGTCATGTTGCTCACGAACGAGGCATTGTCGTTATCGTAGGGGCCCGTCATACCGCCCCGCATCATGCGGGCACCGCTGCCGAAACCGACGTAATCGCCCGCAAATCCCGGATTGTAATAGAAGGCACCGAAGTGGGTGGCCGTGTTGATTCCCATCGAGTAGTTGATCGAGACCGACTCGTCGGTTGACGGCATATCCTTGGTGGCGATCTTGATGAACCCGCCCGTAAAGTCGGCCGGAACCTCCGGCACAGGCGACTTGAGGATCATGATGTTCTCGATCTGTCCCGCCGGGATGATGTCGAACGAGAAGGCTCGCGAATCGGCCTCCGAACTGGGCACGGCCGCATTGTTGACCCATACGTTATTGTATCGTTGCGAAAGGCCGCGCGCGATG
>CALUII010000069.1 GCA_944320665.1 uncultured Alistipes sp.
ATTCCATTTATATGAGAAGCGCTAATAAAAAATCTATTAATAGACATATGAATGAGGTCGCTTATGATATTTGTGAACAGAAGCTATTGCATTTGTTCCCTGACGCGGAGTTTTCCCGAAGATGTTCCCGACGCCCCGAGACCATCATACGCTCCAACAAAATCTCCGACAGATTCTGAAGGCCATTTTCCCGCTCCGAATGTTTGCATATCAACTCGGAAGGTTGTTCCTTTGTCAACGTCATAAGTCTACTCTTTTTTAGTTTCTGTTGGTCTGTCACTACAAATATAAAAAATCTGTAGACTTTTTATTTTATCCTTCCCCAGACACACTCTTTGGAACAGTATTGATCGCAGCTATACGGTAGAGAGGGCCTGGGAACAAGGACAGGCGCTTTGTGAGAAATGGGGGCGAATTATCACAGTTCCCGAAGACGGGCGGAGGATTCGGCCTACAAGGCCTACTTCACCTATCGGAACTATGAGGCAAGGATTCGGTCGATGATTTACACGACGAACTGGATTGAGCGTCTGCAGAAGGATTTTCGACGCATAACACGCCACGGCGGGGGGATTGGGAATCAAGAATCGCTATGTTTATGAAAGATCTGAGGGCCTATTTCCAGACATACTTTTTGAAACACTACCGGCATCTAAGGTGAAAAATGCAGAAAGACATAAAAAAACTTGTGAAAAATTTGTAGGTTCATATTTTTTGCATATCTTTGCACTCGCAATGACAACAAAACAGTTGCCTCTTGGTAAAAGACATCTGATGTTGGTTGCAGAGTTCTAAACTCAGTGTTGGTGCCATAGCTCAGTTGGTAGAGCAAAGGACTGAAAATCCTTGTGTCCCCGGTTCGATTCCTGGTGGTACCACTTTGAAGAGAAGCAAAAAGTTGCAAAACCCTGATTTCGTTTGGAAATCAGGGTTTTCTCTTTTTTGTCGGCAGCGCAAAAAACAGCGGTTTTCGGCACCTTTTGGTGGAGCAATCGGTGGAGATGAAAACCACCCCGTCCATCTCCACCAAATTCGCGCCTTTCTCGCTGAACTGCAACGTTTTGCATAATGCTAAATCAGGTCGGATTTCCTACATTTGTCGAACTGGTCAAAGAGCAAGTAGGAACCATGAAAAGAGATTCGTTTCGCGTGCTGTTCTTCCTCAAGAAGACCAAGCTACTGAAACACGGAGAGGCCCCGTCTGCATGTATCCACCGTCAACGGAACGCACATGCACCCTGCGCTCTTCGCATGGCATGACCCTGTTATCTCGCGCCAGGGCTCTTCCCTCCGGGATTGGCATGCCTCGGGGAAGAGGTGCATTCTTCCTATTGAAGGGGTGAGAGATGTTTGATCCCGTCGTTGTAGTCGGTAATCAACTGCTGGATGACTTCTCCGGCCGTTGGCAGATCACGAATCAGCGAAGTAATCTGTCCGATTTCCAACTCTCCGTTGACGGTGTCGCCTTCGAAAATACCACGGCGTGTCCGTCCCGTTCCGATCAATGCAAGCAACTCCTCGGCAGTGGCACCGCGGCTCTCGGCCTCAGCGACCTGATCATAAAAACCGTTTCGGATCAGACGCGTCGGACTGAGCCGTTTGAGCGACAGCATCGTGTCTCCTTCGTGCAGACCGATGCAGAGTTGTTTGAAGGCCTCGCTGGCCGAGCTCTCCTGCGTCAATGCAAATCGAGTTCCCATCTGTACACCTTCTGCCCCCAGTGCGCAGGCTGCCAGCATCCCCGATCCGGTGGCGATGCCTCCGGCTGCTACGAGCGGCAGCGCAGTTGCCTGGCGGACTTGGGGAATGAGCACCATGGTTGATGTCTCTTCGCGTCCGTTGTGGCCGCCAGCCTCGAATCCTTCGGCCACGACGGCGTCGACGCCTGCCTCCTCGCATTTGCGCGCAAAAGTGGAGCTCGATACGACGTGTGCCACTTTGCATCCTGCGTCGTGTAATGTCGCGGTCCACTTCTTGGGGCTGCCCGCCGAGGTGAAGACAACGGGAACCTTCTCATCGAGGATCACCTGCATGATTTCGTCGGCGTAACGATACATCAACGGAACGTTTACGCCGAATGGGTGGTGCGTAGCCGCACGGCATTTACGTATGTGTTCCCGCAGCAACTCCGGGGTCATCGAGCCCGAGCCGATCAGCCCCAGGCCGCCGGCTTCACTTACGGCGGCGGCCAAACGCCAGCCGCTGCACCAGATCATGCCCCCCGAGATGATCGGATAGCGAATCCCGAAGAGGGCGGTAAGACGATTTTGGGAGGTATTGTGGTCAGAGTTCATGCAATTCGTCGGTATTTGGGAAGTAACGCATGTATTGTACGCGCTGGCAAAGTGGCGAGGGGTCTTCGCGGAAGTTAAGCCGGCCGCGGAACTCCTCGATCGATCGGAAGCCGTGTCGTGCGGCCCACTGGTCGACGTATTGGTTCATCTGCTCGATTACCTCGAAGCCCGACAGATGGATGGCCGTGCAGATCTGTGCGGCACGGGCGCCGCAGAGCAACGTTTTCACTACGGCCTCGCCATCGTGCACGCCGGTCGAAACCGAGAGGTCGAGTTGCGGCAGTACCGAAGTGAAGATGGCCGACGTACGCAGCAGATTGCGCAGTTCGGAGGCGTCGCTGTAGGGCGATCCCTCGACGAAGGCGAGTCGTTCGACATCGACATCCGGTTCGAAAAAGCGGTTGTAGAGCACGGCTCCGCGAGCTCCGCGTGCCCATAGGGTCTGTGCGACGTTGTAGACATTCGTCAGACGGCGCGGCAGTTTTACCGATACGGGGATGCGTACGGCCGAGACAACCTTGGCGACGATCTCCGTGTAGCGACGTTCGAGGGCTCCGGCCTCATCGCGCGGATCGGTCGGGTGGAAAAAGATGTTGAGTTCGAGGGCCGAGGCGCCGGCTTCGGCCATGGCTTCGGCATATTCGATCCAGACGTCGCCCGTACCTACGCAGTTGATGCTGGCGATCAGTGGCAGGTCGGTTTTCGTGCGGGCCGATCGGATCAGTTCGAGGAATCGGGTTTTGTAGTCGTCGCCCAGGTAGCGCTGCAGGTAGAGGTCTGCATCGCCGTAGGTCGAGTCGGAGTGACGGCCGAGTGCCTCGGCCTGATGGAGGATCTGCTCCTCGAAGATCGACTTCAGAACGGCGGCTCCGGCACCGTGGCGGGCACACTGTTCGAGTTGAGGCACGGTGGCCGTGTAGGGTGAGCTGCTCACGATCACCGGACTGGAGAGTTCCAGTCCCAGATAGGTGGTTTTCATCGCTGTATGTAGGGTTTTTGCGTTTGTTCCTAAAGACAAAGGTACGAAGTTTTTCCGAATCGGGGCTGTTTCGTCGGATTTTATCGTGCCGTGTTCGGGCTTCGTGTGAAAACGGGCGTTTCTTGCATTATCTTTGCGGAGAGGGGTAGGCAGGTCGAGTCCAACGGGCGGGAATCCTCCCCGTTGGAGGCGGCTGTCGGTGGTAGCCGGGGACAGTGCCGTGTGGCCCGACCGGTCCCTCGACCTGCACGGCAAATGAAGATAAGACGATGGAAAGACTCTATGAATGGATTGCCGGGGCGAACGACTTGCTTTGGTCCTATGTGTTGATTGCGGCCTTGTTGGGGTGTGCCGTGTGGTTTACCGTGCGGACGCGTTTCGTGCAGTTCCGCATGTTGGGGGAGATGGTACGCGTGCTGGGGGAGTCGACCGGCGGAAGAAAACGCGGGGCGACCCGTCAGGTGTCGTCGTTTCAGGCCTTTGCCATCTCGCTGGCCAGTCGTGTCGGTACGGGGAATCTGGCCGGAGTGGCGACGGCCATTGTGATCGGAGGGCCCGGGGCGGTCTTCTGGATGTGGGTTGTGGCGTTGATCGGGGCCGCCAGTGCTTTTATCGAGTCGACGTTGGCGCAACTCTATAAACGTCGCGGTCGTGACTCGTTTGTCGGCGGGCCGGCCTACTATATGGAACGGGGACTTGGCAAGCGGTGGATGGGCGTGCTCTTTGCCGTGCTGATCTGCCTGACTTTCGGTTTCGCATTCAATTCGGTGCAGAGCCACACGATCTGTGCCGCCTGTGAGGAGGCCTTCGGTTTTGATCCGATCTGGGTCGGCATCGGTGTTACGGTGCTGACGTTGGTGGTGATCTTTGGCGGGATACACCGGATTGCCCGCGTCAGCGGCATCGTCGTGCCGGTGATGGCCTTGGGTTATATCGTGTTGGCGCTGGGCATTGTGTTGTGGAATGTGCGTGAATTGCCCCGGGTGATCGAATTGATCCTGGCCGATGCCTTCGGCTGGCGTCAGGCACTCGGCGGCGGTATGGGCGCGGCACTCATGCAGGGGATCAAGCGCGGACTCTTCAGCAACGAGGCCGGTATGGGATCGGCCCCCAATGTTGCCGCTACGGCCACGGTGTCGCACCCCGTAAAACAGGGGTTGATTCAGACGCTCGGCGTCTTTACCGATACGCTGGTCATCTGCACCTGCACGGCTTTCATCATCCTCTTTGGCCGGGTGCCGCTCGATGGCGCTGCCAGCGGCGTGCGGTTGACGCAGCAGGCCCTCACGAGCGAGATAGGACCGGCCGGCGGATTGTTTGTGGCGGTGGCCATCTTCCTTTTTGCCTTCAGCAGCATCATCGGAAACTACTATTACGGCGAGGCCAACATCCGCTTTATCACCCAGCGTCGTAGCGTGGTGTGGGCCTATCGTCTGCTCGTGGGAGGCATGGTCCTCTTCGGGTCGTTGGCGACGCTTGACCTGGTCTGGGGGCTGGCCGACATCACGATGGGGCTCATGACACTCTGTAACCTGACGGCCCTGCTGTTGTTGGGACGTCAGGCGCTGTGGTTGCTGCAGGATTATCGGGCACAGAAACGTGCCGGCGTGCGCAATCCGGTCTATACGCGCGATCGAATCCCCGCCTTGCGTGATCAGGCCGAGTGTTGGTAGTGGGCGGGGAGACGACGGTGATCGGTGGCGAAGTTGTTGAATTTTCTGTATATTTGTGAACGAAGGGGACTGCGTGATAGGCCATACGTGCGCATCTCCAGTATCCTAAATCATTGTATCTCTCTATGAAACAAAACTGGAAACCCGGGACGATGATCTACCCGCTGCCTGTCGTACTGGTGAGTTGCGGCTCGTCGCCCGAAGAGTATAACCTCTTGACGGTTGCCTGGACCGGAACGGTTTGTTCCGATCCGGCGATGTGCTACATTTCGGTGCGCCGCGAGCGCCATTCGTACGAGATCATCCGTCGCACGGGCGAGTTCGTCATCAACCTGACGACCGAGGCACTGGCCCGGGCAACGGATTGGTGTGGAGTGCGTTCGGGACGCGACTACGACAAGTTCCGAGAGATGGGACTCACGCCCGGACGGGCGGCCGTCGTGTCGGCTCCGACGGTCGAGGAGGCCCCCGTGTCGATCGAGTGTCGTGTCAAGCAGGTCATTCCGCTCGGTTCGCACGATATGTTCCTCGCCGAGGTGGTCAACGTACAGGCCGACGAGCAGTATATCGATTCCGACGGGCGCTTCGATCTCGTGCAGGCGCGGCCGTTGGTCTATCTGCACGGAGCCTATTTCGGCCTGGGTGATCCGATTGGGCACTTCGGCTGGTCGGTACGCAAGAAGAAGAGCCCGGACAAAGGGGGGACGCCAGCACGTTCATCGGATCAGGAGACGGCAGCCACTGCGGCACCCTCCAC
>CALUII010000070.1 GCA_944320665.1 uncultured Alistipes sp.
TGTGCGCCGGATCAACTGCATTTGTTTGTATGTCATATCCAGTAGCATTACGATTGTTTACTTGTCAACTTGGCAGTTGGCCCGGGCGGAAAAAGATCGGCACCTCGATGATGCGCTGGGGCTTCACGGTGCGGGGTTTGCGAAGGATCGCCTCCAGCTTCGGGATAAGCGACTGCAATTCCTCGACGGAGAGCATTCCGAAGGGTTTGCCGATGATGCGGGAGTTCATGCAGAACCGGTTCACGGCGGCGAACGTCCGGTCGGCCGTATCCACGCCGAGGCGTTGCATCCGGTTCAGCACCGCCGAGCGCGCTCGGCGCAGCCGCTCCTTATACTCGGCCGTGTTCTCCCCGGTCTGCTTCCCCGTTTGAAGGCATTCGCACAGCTCCTCATATTCGGCTGCGGTCATCTCCCGCAGGGAGGTCGTCCGACCTCCGGTGAACTGCGATACCAGCACCTCCTTGTGCTCTTCGAGGTCGATGCCTTTGGCCTTGGCAATGGCGTACAGCCGCGAATAGTTACGCTTCCGTTTCATGGTTCAGGGTCATGTTTAACTCGAGCGCGACGTGTGCGTCGAAGGTTTCGGCCAGGAAAATGCGCATCCGCCGCTGTCGGGCGATCAGATACTCGATGGTTGCGCCCTCGCTCTGCCGCCAGTCCGGCAGCATGTAGATGGCATCGGCGCGAAGCAGCAGTGCGATGTCTTTGCCCATCTGGTCGGCCCACTCCGCCTCGATGGGGAGGCCGTTATCCAGGGGGTTGATCGGGTTCAGTCCGAACTTGCGGATCTTCCGCTCGGCAGCCCGGAACTTGGCGACCACCTCATCGACGGGCAGACCGGAGATCTTTCCGCTGATATAGATTTTCATGCTTTTCATTGCTCTTCGATTAGTTGATTCGGTTTTACTGGGCGCTGCTTCCGCCACCCCAATAGCGCCGGGCGCCCTCTTCGTAGATCGTGCATTCGCCTGTCGGCCCGATAAAACGGCCTTTGCTGAATGCCTTGTAGCCCTCAACCCAGATCTTCAGCGCGGCATCGTACATCACCTTCATGGCCGCCCGCCCGTCCGGACGCTTCCCGTCGGCATGGCTGACGAAGATCAGCAGCTTGTTGCGGTGTCGCTCCTTGAAGGCGATGTACTGCTTGTAGCTCATCTGCGTGTACTGGAACGAGTCGATGACCGCAAAGTCGGCAGACCGGGGTTTCGAGAGCCTCTCGTCGAGCTCCTCGATGGTCATGCGGCCGTCGATCTGGAACCGGTTGCCGCACTCGGCCATCTGGAAGCGGCGGAGCGTCTGCTGCATGGTCAGATCGACCCCCTCCTCTTTCGACAGGTAGAGGCCACGCATTCCCAGCAGGCACAGCTCGCGGCAGAATGAGACCACGGCCGAGGTCTTTCCGTTGCCGCTGTTGCCCCAGAAGAAGATCACCCCGGAACGGCCGATCGTGCCGACACAATCGGCCCAGATGCCTCCGGGCGTGATCGTGCGGTACTTGATCGTCAGAACTTGTTTCGCGGACAGCGTGCGAGCCATTTGAACAGCGTTTGAACGGGTTATCGGTTCGTTTGAGCGAGAAGTTTGTTCTTGTGTACGGACTTCCTGACACGGCGCATGTCGAAGTAGTCCTGCGCCTGCTTTTTGTCCCAGGGATTCGAGGGCTTCGACACCACGGTCCGCGCCTCCTTCAGGACATCGGAGATCGCGCGTTCGGCATTCAGCCCGTTGGCCCGGCAGATGGCAGCCACTTCGTGGCTCGAAGCCGGCGTAAGGTCGATGAAGCGGCGGCCGATCCGCGAGAAGATCTCGTCGTAGCCCTTCTTGTTGTAGTCGAGACCGATGCTCATGCGGCGCTTGATGTACTCCGTGGAGAGGAAGATGATCCCGCACTGCCCTTCGAGGGCGTTGTAGATCGAGATGAAGTAGTAGAACACCGAATCCATCAGCTTGTCGCCCTCGTCGAAGATCAGCAGCGGCTTGTCGAGGACGCGCAGCTCGTCGGTAACGGTCATGAGCTTGTCGCGCAGGCTCGACTGCGTCAGCTTGACGCCCAGCACCCGGGCCAGTTCGCGGATAAAGTCCCCGCGACGCATATCCTCCGAGCAGGAGATCACGAACGCGTTGTCGTGGTGAGCGGCATACTCATGGGCAGCTGTTGTCTTGCCGACCCCGGCATTCCCGACGATCCACGATACGTTCTGATTCGCCTGGGCATCGGTCAGCAGAAGCGTCAGTTCGCGAAATGCCGCCGTCTCGCAAAGGGCCCATTCGGCTGAACGGGTCGGCGAGGTCATCGAGCGGATGCGGAGGAACATCTCGTCGCTGATGTTGTCGAACTTGCCGTTCAGGATTACGCTGATCGTTGCGGTACTGACGCCCGTCAGCGAGTTGACCGCACGATTCTGGCTGGGATACTTGGCGACATACGCCTGCAGTTGGGCCTGAATGCTCTGCTTCTCTTCAAGTGATAACTGTTTCATATTTCTTGTGGTTGAATATTACATTCGACTGAAGATGGATGCCGGATCGTACTCCTGGTTGCTGACGGCCTTGGTGTATTCGCCGACTGCGATCGGCTCGGATGCCGGCTCGACTGATACCTCCATGACCGCATCGGCCAGACGTTCGAACTCCCGTTCGCTGATCCCCTTGATGGCCGGAGTGCGGAGTCCGTGCTGTTCCGGGGCGACGCCGTGCTCGAGTTCGAGCGCGTGGCTCTCAATCTGGCGGCGGACGCGCTGCTCCTTGATCTGGGCGTCGTTCCAGCGAAGCAGCTCCATGTCACCCGGCCGCTGCTCCTGGATGTTGCGGCGCACCGTAAGGTACGGATAGGCCACGGTCTCGAAGCGCAGCCCCATCGGGGTCTCTTCGTAGAGCAGCGCCCGATCCATACGCTCGGGGTCGAAGCGCACCAGAAATGCCCGGCCGGTGTTCTCCCGCCGCCACACCATGTCGGGACGGCCTTCGGCATCGAGCACCTCATAGGTATATTTGCGGTTGCGGTACTGGATGGTGATGCCGTCGGCCGTGAAGAGGCTCGGCCGTTCGGTCGTCAGCCAGAACAGGTCGATCATGTCCAGCTCCGTCACGGGATCCGTCTTGGGATTGACCGAAGCGCGGTACATCTCCTCATGGGCGACGCCGGTTTCATAGTGCGGCATGGCGTTCCATCGGCTCCGCGCGGCGGCATAGGCTTCGAGCATCTCCTCGTAGGTGTAGAGTTGCTCCCTGTTCGCCTCGAGGAACTCTCGGTTGATCTTCCACGACTCCTTTGAGGAGATGTTGCCTCCGGTGAATCGCCAGTCCTGGTGCAGCACCTGCCGCTGGAAACGGCCGAAAATCGATTCGATGCTTTTCGAAGGGGCGTTATAGGGGGCCGTCGGGCGGTTCACCCGGCAGATGTTGGCGAAGAAGCGCTGCGCAACCTTGCTGCGCTGGCCGCCCTGGTTGTCGGTGACGATCTCGTAGGGTTTGTGGCCGGAGGTTTCGACCGCCATGCGGAAGGCGCGGTACTGCGCGTCGAAGTTCTCCGTGTCGCTCACGGCGTAGCCGAGCAGCGTCTCGCTGTAGGCATCGACCACCTCGTAGACCGATGCCGTGCGTACCACCCAGCGGCCGTTCTCGACCGCCTTGTAGTAGAGGTTCAGTTTCGTGCCGTCGCCATACCACAGCGAGTCACGCAGGGTCGGCATCACGGTCTTGTTGCGGCGTGAGAAGAGCTGCCTGGCTGCCAGCTCGCCATAGACCGCATCGTACCACTGAGGCTTGATCTCCGGCCGTTCGAGATACTGGACAAGTGAACTCTTCGATTCGAGAGGCTTCCAGCCCCGCTGGACGGCGATCCGATTGAACTCGTCGAAAAGCTGCTGCGTCGTGTAGACCGGCACGCGGCATCGACGCAGTGCAATGATCTGACGCCCGGCGGCCTTCGTAATCTTGAGCGTGTTGCTGTTGCAGAACTTGCCCGACACCAGGCAGGCATATCCCTCTTTGGCATATTGCCGCATCTTGTCGCGCAGACGCGCCTCGCTCTTGGGCAATGTGTGTCCATAGACTGCGCGGAGCTGCTCGGCAGCGGCAAAGATATTCGTCCAGATCACCGGGGTGTTGTTGTTGCACGCGCGGCGCATCGCCCGCTGGGTGTTGAACATCTCGCGCAGTGCATTCAGCACCCGGGCGTTTAACGTATACTCGTTCTGCTTCGTCTCGGGCAGATGCTCACCGTTGGGCAGCAGGTGATCGTGGAAAAACCGCTGCGCCTCCGGGTCGGCTGCCAGTGTGATCTCGTCTTGCTTCATTGTCTTCTCGGGATCCCCGTATTTGATCTCGAAGCGGTCGCGGAACCGGGTCGGCATCGAGGCATATTCGATCAGCGCGTAGGAGCCGAGGCCCTTACCCGGCCGGAGCATGGTGAGCTGCCCCCGGGCCACAAGCTTCTTGTAGCAATCGGCACTCATAACAGCCTCGCCGTCGTCGGACCGCGTCAGGTCGTGCATCGTTACCGCTATTGTATTTCCGAACCACTCCATTGTTCTCAATTTACTCGCTCCCGTGCCGGCATCGCTCCGGACAACCCCTGTGGGTTCACGGGTTTTGTCGAGGTTTACGCCATCACTTTC
>CALUII010000071.1 GCA_944320665.1 uncultured Alistipes sp.
TGAAGGATCTGCACGATGTCCTGCGAGACGCGAACGAAGACCTTGAGCAGATCGGGCAGCAAGTGGGCGGAACGGCCGGTGAGATTCTGCAGCTGGCCGGCCGGATCTCCTCGTCGATCATCACCATGATCGGCGGCATTCAGACCATGGCCAGTTCGGCGGCGGCATCCATGTCGAGCGTTGAAAAGGCCTCGGTCGTCCTGACCATCATCAGCACAGTCGTCCAGGCAGCTACGGCTATTGCCTCTCTGTTCAAAGGCGGGGAGACGTCGCTCGAACGCAACCTGCGTCTGGCCCGGGAGTTCAACGAAGAACTCCGTATCATGAAGGAGCGATCGAAGATCAACTCCGATCAGTTCGACACGATATTCGGGGAACGACTCTATGACCGGTACCGACAGAATGTCGATGTCGCACGCAAGGCGCTCGAACGCCTGGAGGCAACGTATGAGCGGATCAGGAACCGAGGGCAGGAGGTGTACAATGAGATGGAGGTAGGCAGTTTCGACGGTCTGGCCGGTCTGAACCTTGTCGCGAAGACTTGGGAATCTGAGGCAGAGTCGATTGCCAACATGCAGGTGCAGACCCGTCATTCAACCTGGTTCCGCTCGGCCAAATATCAGTCGCTGGGGAGCCTGCTCCCCGAACTGTTCGATAACGGGGAACTCAACATGGAGGCACTTCGGAAGTTTGTCGAAGAAGGTGGCGAAAACTTCCAGCACCTATCGGCATCGAATCAGGAGATGCTACGCTCAATGGTCGACGATTGGGAACTCTATGAGGAGGCTGTCGGTTCAGTCAATGACTATTTGACATCCATCTTCGGTGAATTGGGAAACACATTAACTGATGCGTTAGTCGATGCTTTCGAGAACGGTACAAATGCCGCAAATACATTTGTTGAGAGTGTAGGTCAATCACTGCGTGAACTGGCCAAAAATATGATTTACTCGATGACTCTTGGCAAGGTGTTCGAAAAAGCCCAACAACAGATCGACGAGTTGAATCGAAGCGACATGACAGATGAAGAACGTTTTGCAGGTTATGTCGAAACGATGAAGGATCTTATCGCCGAGGGATTGGCCGAACAGACGAACTTCAAACAATTATGGGAACAGTTTCGAGAGATAGCATCAGATCAGGGGCTCTCTATCGACTCGACCGATTCATCCGCGGCCACGGTGCAGACAGGCAAGCCGGGGGCGATTGAAACCGTCACACAGGAGTCGTTCTCACGAGTCGAGGGACTGGTCACATCGATACAGATCCACGCAGCGAATATCGACGCTTCCATGGACGAGGGAATTGTCCCCACATTGGGCAAGGCCCTCGACGAATTGCATGGCATCCGGATCAATACGGATACACTGCCCCTGATGTATACATTGCTCCAGAAGTTTGACCGCGAGGGCATAAAAGTGAAGTGATATGGAAGAGGTACTTACAGGGCTGTGCCTGATCAACGGCACAGACATCTACAAACAATTCGGGGCATTCCTCGCCGAGACCAGCCAGGACGAGAATGAAAACTATGACTCGCTGCTCCGGTTCCCCGATCTGAAGCAACAGCCGCGGGTGTCGCTGCAGGAGGAAGACGGTGAGCGGACACCCGCGGTGATCGATCAGGCCTATGAGGCGCGCGACATTACGTTGCAGTTCGCTATCTCGGTCCCGGACGCCCGGACGTTCCTCTCGCGCTACTTCGCCTTCATCCGCTTTCTGAAGGAGGGCGACGATGGATGGCTGACGCTTCACCTGACGGATGTCGGACTGCAGTTCCGGGTGTTCATGGTCTCATCGCCCGGCTATTCACAGCTCGTACCCTTCGGCCAGGGTGAAGTGGCTGCCTTCTTTACGGTCAAGTTCCACGAGCCACAGCCGACATTCGAACTTGTCGAGTAAAAAAAACCTTTGAATAACGTTCAAACACCGTTTGCATGGAACTCAATATCTATTCGAGAACGGGCGCGTTGCGTCTGACGGTCGTGCCTGAAGATAACGCCGCCGAATCGTGCGGCGTCGAGGAGCAAAGCACCTTATCGCTGTCGTTCACCTCGTTCACATGCGTCGCGCTCGAAGTCTACGACTACGTCGACTTCCAGGGGCGGCGCTATTGGGTGACCGAGCGCTATGTTCCCCAGATGAACGCCCGCAAGCTGTGGGCCTACTCGTTGCGTCTGGGCGGTATCGAGGCTCTGGCTGCCCAGACGCTGATGGTCAACACGGCCGATGCCGACAATCCGGAGTGGACGCTCGCAGCTCCTGCACGCGAGCATGCGGCCATGATCGTGGCCAATCTGAACCGCAAGACGGGGACGACCGAATGGAAGGTCGGCGAGGTGGCCGTCACCGACACCATCGAAATCGACTATTCGGGCAAATACGCCTCCGATGCGCTCACGGAGGTTGCCGAGGCGGCCACAACCGAATGGTGGTTCGATGGCGTGACGCTCAACTTCACGCGCTGCGAGTTCGGCGATCCCGTTCCGCTGGCATATGGTGACGGGCTGCTGGGCGGCATCTCGCGCACGACGGCCGACGGTGTGAAGTTCTTCACCCGCCTTTTCCCGCTCGGCTCGACCCGTAATATCGATCCCGACCGCTATGGCCATGCCCGGCTGCAGTTGCCCGACGGCGCACATTACGTCGAGCAGGATACCCACCTGGGCATCGTCGAGCACTACGAGCAGGAGGCTTTCGAGGAGATCTATCCACGCCGCGTCGGCACGATTTCGACCACACTGCAGCGCGAAGCGACGAATGACGACGGATCGAAATATAAGATATACTGTTTTGATGACCGGGCGCTGCCTTTCAATCCGAACGACTACGAACTGCCCCAGAAGGTCAAGCAAGTCACTTTTCAGAGTGGGAAGCTGCGTGGCCGAACCTTCGAGGTGAATTTCGACCCCGACTGGGATTCGGGTATGTTCGAGATCGTGACGCAGTGGCCCTATGAGGACAAGGGCATTCAGCTTCCCGGACCGGGGCTTGAGCCTATGCCGGGTGACCAATACGTCATCTGGAACATCCGTATGCCCGACGAGTATTACCCGCTGGCCGAGGCCGAATACCGCGAGGCTGTCGACCGCTTCATGGCCGAGAACCGCAAGGATCTCGCGGTCTTTCAGGCCGAGACCGACTTCACGGTGATCGACCGCCGGGAGCTCGACCTGCGGCCGGGGCAGCGGGTGCGGCTGGTGAGTGCGGAGATGTTTCCCGAGACGGGATTTCGCGACACACGCATCGTCTCGATCAGTCGCAATGTACTGCGTCCCGGAAGCATGACGCTTCGTATGAGCGACGTGCTCGCGACCGGGCGCATCAGCCGCATCGAGAGCAACATCGCCTCGGTCGAGCGGCTCACGAAACAGGTGTCGTCCGAATTCCCCGACCTCATCCGTTCGTGGGAGGAGACCCCTTCGAGCGATACGACGCTCTATACCTCGCGCAAGAGCGACCGCGAGTTCCTCAGCAAACGTGCAGGCGGCACGGTCGACGGTCCGGTGGAGTTCCGCCGGCAGGTGACGCACGACGGCCCGGATGTATTTCGCGAGCAGGTGACGCTTGACCAGGGATTGCGTACGGCTGATTTTGCTGCGGGGCTGACGGGCGCCGGCGGACGTATCGACGGGGCGGGCAACGGCGAGCTGGAGAGTCTCTTCATCCGTCGCTTCCTCGAAGTGCCGCAACTGAACTACAACCGCGTGGAGATCTCCGTAGGCGACAGCTGGAGCGCCCCCGGCGGCGGCACCATCGAACAGGTCGACACCGAGACCCATCTGGCTACGTTGCGCCTCGAGGAGGGCGAGGTGGGAACCCTTCGTGCGGGTGACATCTGCATGGGAATCTTCCACAGCCTCGATACCGGCGAGAATGCACTGCAGGATACGGATGACAGCCGCGGAAACATCGCCTTTGCGGGTTTTGCGACCGTCTATTTTCGCGTCGAGGAGGTCCTCGGCGAGCACAACGAACAGTTCCGCTACTCGTTGCGCCCCGTCTCCGAGTCGTTCACCACGTCGGTCGAACCGATGGCCGCCATGTCCGTCGTCACGTATGGCTCGTTCACGGATCCCGCACGCCGCACGTCGATGTACACCACGCGCACCTATCAGCGCTACCTGCGCAACGTTCAGACGTGGGAGTACGGCCTGGAGCAGATTGCCGCACAGTTCGGCGACCTGTCGAACCTCTCGGTTCTCGGTCTGCAAATGGAGGGCTATTCGGCCTATGTAGACAACCTCTACATGCAGGGGGTGCTGCGCAACCTGACGGGGAACTTTCTGATCGATTCGCGCACGCAGTCGTTGCTGATGGCCTCGACCGACTCGGGCATGGGGCTCGCTTTCAATCCGGAGCACGGACTGAAGATCGGGTCGGTCTACGATCCCGAAACCGGGCGTTTCCAGAAGGAATACGATCTCGACCTGATTGAACGCACAGCTTCCGAAGCACAGCAGGCGGCACAAGACGCACAGACAGCAGCGAAAGAGGCTCAACAATCGGCGGACAATGCCGCATCCGGGGTAAACTCTCTGAAGAATTTCTCCGACAACGCGTTTGCCGAC
>CALUII010000072.1 GCA_944320665.1 uncultured Alistipes sp.
GAGGAGATCCTCGAGTCGGTGCAGCGCATCCTCTCGGCCGGTATCCCTATTATGGGTCACTTGGGCCTCACGCCGCAGTCGATCCATAAGTTCGGTACCTATGCCGTGCGGGCCAAGAACGAGGCCGAGGCCGCAAAACTGGTCCGCGATGCCCACCTGTTGAGTGAGGCCGGATGCTTCGGCCTGGTGCTGGAGAAGATTCCGGCGGCATTGGCTGCCCAGGTGACGCGCGAGATCCCGATCCCGACGATCGGTATCGGGGCCGGAGGAGCCTGCGACGGACAGGTGCTTGTGATTCACGACATGCTCGGCATCAACAAGGGTTTTTCGCCCCGTTTTTTGCGCCGTTATGCCGATCTGCATACGGTGATGACGGATGCCGTGTCGCAGTACGTGGCCGACGTGAAGGCCGGGGATTTCCCCAACGAGCAGGAGCAATATTGATCCCCTGTGGGGATGGTATCCGCATGCGGGCCGCATCCGAAACGATGCGGCCCGCGTTGCATTGTGGATACGGGGGATTCGGGTGCGAATTTTTTTTTGACAACATCGGTCCCGGCTATAGGCTGTTTGGAAAAAAATGATTACTTTTGCACGCAACAAAAATCCACGTTCATTATGTCATTTATCAATGAAAGGGTACAGCCCGAAGGACTGACGTTCGACGATGTGTTGCTCGTGCCCGCCTATTCGGAAGTGTTGCCGCGGGAGGTCTCGGTCGAGACCCGTTTCTCGCGAAATATCAAACTCAATATTCCCATCGTGTCCGCCGCCATGGACACCGTTACCGAGGCGCCGTTGGCTATTGCCCTGGCTCGTGAAGGCGGTATTGGCGTGATCCACAAGAATATGTCCATTGCCGAACAGGCTGCCCAGGTGCGCCGCGTGAAGCGTGCCGAGAACGGCATGATCTACGACCCGATCACCATCTCGAAGGACGACACCGTGGGCGATGCCCTGCGCCTGATGCAGGAGAACAAGATCGGCGGTATTCCGGTTGTGGATGCAGAGCGTCATCTGATCGGTATTGTCACCAATCGTGACCTGCGGTTCCAGCGCGATATGGGACGCCGCATTGAGGACGTGATGACCAAGGAGGGGCTGGTGACGACCCACAGCTCCGAATTGGAACATGCCGCAGGCGTTTTGCTTGCAAACAAGATCGAAAAACTCCCCGTGGTGGATCAGGATGGCCATCTGGTGGGATTGATTACCTATAAGGATATTACCAAACTGCAGGATCATCCGAATGCCTGCAAGGATGAGAAGGGACGTCTGCGTGTGGCTGCCGGTGTCGGTGTCACGGCCGACGCAATGGTTCGCGTGAAGGCCCTGGTTGAGGAGGATGTCGATGCCGTGGTGCTCGACTCGGCTCACGGCCATTCGGCCAACATCGTGCGTCTGCTCAAGGAGATCAAGAGTGCCTATCCGCACCTGGACGTCGTGGTAGGTAACATCGCAACGGCCGAAGCCGCCAAGTTCCTCGCGGAGAACGGTGCCGACGGCATCAAGGTGGGTATCGGTCCGGGTTCGATCTGCACGACGCGTATTATCGCCGGGGTCGGTGTGCCGCAGTTGTCGGCCATCTATGCCGCCTCGACCGAGGCCAAGAAGGCCGGAGTGCCGATTATCGCCGACGGTGGCCTGCGCTATTCGGGCGATATTGTCAAGGCGTTGGCTGCAGGCGGTGACTGCGTGATGATCGGATCGATGTTCGCCGGTACGGAGGAGGCCCCGGGTGAGACGATCATCTACAACGGCCGTAAGTTTAAGGCCTATCGCGGTATGGGTTCGATCGATGCCATGAAGGCGGGTTCGGCTGACCGCTATTTCCAGAAGGATTGCGAGAACAACGTCAGCAAACTCGTGCCCGAGGGAATCGTAGCACGTGTACCCTACAAGGGATCGTTGAGCGAAACGGTCTATCAGCTGATCGGCGGTATCCGTGCCGGTATGGGCTACTGCGGGGCGAAGGATATCGAAACGTTGCAGCATGCACAGTTCATCCGCATCACGGCATCGGGTATGACCGAGAGCCATCCGCACGACGTGGCCATCACGCGTGAGGCCCCGAACTACTCGAGCGAGCACTGATCGGTGGATGAATCAAAGGAAGCAGCAGCCCGGGAAAAGTCCGAAAGGCCGAGCCCCATTTTGATAAGGTGCGAATGGATCATGGCGATTGCGGCCGTTGCTTCGTTGATCGTGAAACCGTTGATGACCAACCATGCGGTGAATACCGTTGTATTTGCGTACAATGTGGTTGCCCAGTAGGCTTTGCTGCTTAAGGCAAAACGCAAGAAACAAAACAAAAGATCGGAATAAATAGATGGAGAAAATCATCATCCTCGACTTCGGGTCGCAGTACACGCAGCTTATTGCGCGTCGTGTACGAGAGCTGAACGTCTATTGCGAGATCCATCCCTTTAACAAGATTCCGGAGCTCGATGCTTCGGTGCGGGGTGTGATTCTCTCGGGCAGCCCCTATTCGGTGCGCGATGCCCAAGCCCCGAATCCCGACCTTTCGGCGATCAAGGGCAAACTGCCGTTGCTGGGTGTATGCTATGGTGCCCAGTATCTGGCCCATGCCTACGGTGGCGAGGTGCAGCCGGCACCGAGCCGGGAGTACGGCCGCGCCATGCTGACGGTCAGCGATCCGGAAGATGCCCTGATGAAGGGTCTTCCGTCGCCCACGCAGGTGTGGATGTCGCATGGCGACACGATTACGCGCGTGCCGGAGAACTACCGGCTGATTGCCAGCACGGAGGATGTGAAGGTGGCCGCCTATCATATTGATGGCGAACAGACGTGGGCCATCCAGTTCCATCCGGAGGTCTACCATTCGACCGACGGTACGCAACTGCTCAAGAATTTTGTGGTCGGTATCTGCGGCTGTTCTCAGTCGTGGACCTCGGAGAGCTTCGTGGAGGCCACGGTCCGTGAGCTGCGCGAAAAACTGGGCGATGACAAGGTGGTCCTCGGACTTTCGGGCGGTGTCGACTCGTCGGTGGCTGCCGTGCTGCTGCATCGCGCCATCGGGCAGAACCTCTACTGCATCTTCGTCGATTCGGGCCTGCTGCGCAAGAACGAATTCGAGGAGGTGCTGGAGTCCTATAAGAACATGGGCCTCAATGTGAAGGGCGTAAAGGCCAGTGCCAAGTTCCTGGGCGATCTGGCCGGTGTGACCGATCCCGAACGCAAGCGCAAGATCATCGGTCGCGACTTTGTGGAGGTCTTCAACGAGGAGGCCCAGCAGTTGAGCGACGTGCGCTGGCTGGCACAGGGTACGATCTATCCCGACGTGATCGAGTCGTGCTCGGTAAACGGCCCCTCGGCAACGATCAAGTCGCACCACAATGTGGGTGGACTGCCCGAGAAGATGAACCTGCGTGTGGTCGAGCCGTTGCGTCTGCTCTTCAAGGACGAGGTGCGTCGCGTGGGACGTTCGCTCGGCATTTCGGAGCAGTTGATCGGCCGGCATCCCTTCCCGGGGCCCGGTCTGGCAATCCGTATCCTGGGTGAGGTGACTCCCGAGAAGGTGGAGATCCTGCAGAACGTGGACAAGATCTACATCGACTCGTTGCGTGCCGCCGGTCTCTATGACCAGGTTTGGCAGGCCGGGGCCATCCTTCTGCCCGTGCAGAGTGTGGGGGTCATGGGCGACGAACGTACCTATGAGCGTTGCGTGGCGCTGCGTGCCGTGACCTCGACGGACGGCATGACGGCCGATTGGGTCCACCTGCCCTATGAGTTCCTGGCTGATCTCTCGAATGAGATTATAAATAAAGTACGCGGCGTGAACCGCGTTGTGTATGACATCTCCTCGAAGCCGCCTGCCACGATCGAGTGGGAGTAGGCGATACGGCAAGAAGTCTGGCGCAAACAGGCGCCCGCACTGAATTCGGTGCGGGCGCCTGCTTTTTTGTTGTCGGGGCCTGGGCGAAGAGCCCGATGGCAGCGGGTGACGGGTGTTGTCATTGATTTGAAACCGGGGGGTAGCACGGTTGTAGCAGCTTCGTTGTCGGCATGAAACGGACGGAGGATACTTTTGCGGCGTAAACAATAAGATGCAAAAGAACGTGAACAAATCGCTACTCTACTTGACCCGTTGTCTGCTGGCCCTCTTCTGTACGATGGGCGTGCAGGCACTCTTTGCGCAAAACACGATTGTCGGAACCGTCACCGACCAAACGACCGGACAGCCCGTTGCCGGAGCTACGATCCTCGTATCGGGTACGCAGCGTGGTGCAGCCAGTGATGCGGCCGGTGCCTATGAGATCCGTGGCCTGGCCGACGGAACCTATACGCTCGATGTCTCGATGATTGCCTACGAACCGAAACAGATCCCTTCGGTCGAGGTGCGCGGCGGAACCGTCCGGGTGGATATCGTGCTGGCCGAGCAGAGTGAACAGATCAGCGATGTGGTGGTCACGGCCGTGCGGCGCACGGGTTCCGAGGTGGCCGTCAATCGCGAGGTGCGTGAGGCCATGATGGTCGTGAGTGCCGTCTCGAGCCAAACCATCAGCAAAACCCAGGACCGTGATGCCGGTGAGGTGGTGCGTCGTAT
>CALUII010000073.1 GCA_944320665.1 uncultured Alistipes sp.
CATCCGCTTTCAGCAGGCCGTGCCGCGCGAGGAAGGCCTCGTAGGCCTCCACGCTGTCGAAATCCAGCTCCTCCGCCTCGGGATCCGACGGATCGGCGTGGTAAAATTGCCGCAGGTCGTGTACGACGGGCGGCTCGGGCTCATCCGTATCGAACCGCTTGCCGTCGACCGTGCGGCGCAGGGTGACGAGCAGGTTGCGGTAGTTCTTCCGGCCGCCGCCGCTGAGGTAGCCCTTGACGGCAGCCAGCGTCGCGGAGTCCGCCGAGACGATCTCGTTGGCCGGGTTGGTGGCCATGGTCGTGATGACTGTAAGCCCGCGGTCGGCGGCCCGTTGGAGTGCGGCCCGCTCCTCGGCTGTGATGCGGAGCCCCATGCCGTTCATCAGCACCACGTCGTAATGCCCCAACCGGTCGAACTCCGACGGATCGAGAGAGGCAAGGCGGATTCTTGCATGGTCATTGGCCCGGGCGATCTGGCCGAGCGTCGTAGCCTGGTAGTTCACGAAGGCGATGCGCGTGGCCGAGAACCAGTGGTTCCACGCTGCGACGCCCAATAGGACGGCAAGCAGGATCACGCCTGCCCAGATCATTGGTATCTTCTGTTTCATCCTTTATTTGCTCTTGAAAAATTGTTCGAGATTCAGCGCGAGGCCCACTGAGCAGGTCGTACCGACGGTCGTGGGCGAGTTGCTGTAATAGTAGTCGGGGCGGTAGTTGAAGAGGTTGTCCACGGCCAGCGTGAGGTCCATCCCGCGCCACAGATGCTGCGTGAGGCTCAGTTTCCAGATCGTGTAGCCCGGATAGGTCTGCCGCACGGTCTGCTCGTAGGAGGTCACCTCGGTGTAGACGTCGCATGTGACGGCCGACAGCCAGCGTCCCGACAGCGAAACGTTCAGACCGTAGTTTTTCCACTCCCGGTCATAAGCCAGGCGCGCCGTGGCCGCATGGGGCCGGGTCGAGGAGAGGAGGGGCTGCCCCCGTTCGATCATCTCGCGCGTGTAGGCATACGACACGCGCCACGAGATGCCGCTCGCATATCGTCCCGACGCATTGGCCTCGGCTCCGGCTACCTGCAGGGGCGACATGTTCGTATAGACCTGCCCGGCCAACTCCCGATTCCAGACCGTGGTGATCCGGTTGTCCACCAGATTGTAAAATCCTGTCACGGTGAAACTGTGCCGACCTTGCAGATATTCGGCCGAGAGTGAAAGATTGTGGCTCGTCTCGGGTTTCAGCGCGGGGTTTCCGTAAATCATGAAGATGTTGCCCATATAGAAGTCCATGTACATCTCCTTGAGGGTCGGTGCACGGAATCCTCCGGCATAGGAGGCCCGAAGCGAGCAGTTTGCAACCTTATACATCACTCCGAGTTTTGGCGAAAGGTGCGAGAGGTTTGCCGCCGAAAAATGGTCGAAGCGCAGGCCCGCAATGAGGTTGAACCGCCGGTGCGGGTTCCAGTCGAACTGCGCGAAGGCATCGGCCGTATGCTGCGTATGGCTGCCGTTGTCCGTAAACTGGTAGGACATCAGGTAGTCACGCATGTAGTCGCCGCCGACGGTAAGAATATGTTTCCCGGCAAAGGTATGGTTGTAGAGCGTGCGCAGGGTGTGCTGTACGTTGCTGTAGTCGCGCACGTCGCGTGACGTGGGGACAAGATAGTCGCTTTTGTCATACTGGTCGAAGGCATAGGAGAGCTCCAGATCATCGACCTGCGTAATCGCCCAGTTGCCCTTCAGTCCGCCCGAGAAGCTGCGGTAGCGGTCCTTGATGCTTGTCGAAGCGTCACGCTCCCGGAAGAAATATCCCGCCCGGGCCGTGAACTTCAAGCCTTCGGTCGCCGTGACGACGAGCCGCTCCTTGATATTGAGCGCCGTGTGTCCGTAGATGGTGCTGTAATCGCCCACCTCCGCGTTGTCGGTCCCCTTCGAGAGGTCGATGGCGTCGATCGAGGTGTACTGCACGTTGGTCGTCGAGTTGAACCGGCCCTGGTTGAATCCGACCGATCCTCCGTAACGCTGCTCGTTGTGGGCACCGTAACGGCCGTTCAGATTGACCGACCACGGCTCCCGCGATTCGCGGCTGATGAGGTTCACCACGCCGCCGATGGCATTCGATCCGTAGAGCGATGAAACGGCCCCCTTGACGATTTCGATGCGCCCGACATTGTCCAGGTTCAGGCGGCTGTAATCGACGTTGTCGAGCGTTTCGCCCGCCAGGCGCTCACCGTCGACGAGGAAGAGCACCGAATTGCCGCCGAATCCCGACATGTTGAGCGAAACCTGCTGGTTCATCGAGTAGGAGAACTCGATGCCCGGCAGTTCGCTTTGCAGCAGGTCGCCGACATGCGTCGCATCGACCTGTTTGATATCGGCCTCGGAGATGACACGGGTGACAATCGGGACATCCTTCAACAGTTTCGGGGTGCGTGTGGCCGTCACCACCACCTGATCCATCATCGTGGAGCGCTCCGCAAGCCTGAAATTCACGGGCCCGGTCTGGCCGGCAGCGATCTTTTCGCTGACCGGTTCGTACCCGACAAACGAGGCGCAAAGCGTATACGTCTCTTTGCCTGGAAGCGTAATTTCATAGTGTCCCTCCGTGTCGGCCACGGTACCGAGCGACGGCTGCTCCTTCACGGTAACGACGGCCCCGGCGAGCGGCTGCCCCGCAACATCCGAAACCGTGCCGGATATTTTGTATTGGGCCTGCGTCTGCAGCGTAAACAGCAATCCGAAAAGAGATAGTACCAGCAGTTTCATCCTTATTCAACGGGATAGAGGTAGTCAATGGTCATGTAACCCTTTACGGCGGCGTCGTTCATGAAGTTTGCGAGGCGCAGGGCCGCACAGGTACCGTCCTTCAGACGAAGCAGATAGATCTTCCCCGAGAGGGTGTAGATCGGCGGCATGGTCGAGGTGTCTACATTGAGCCAGCGCGAAAGAGTGGGGTTCCAATAATCCTCGGCATAGAGGATGATGCCGTCCATCATCTGCGACATGTCGATTGTGATGCGGTCGGTGGTCCATTCATCTTCCGTCCATTGCTCTTCGGAAACCGATTCGGGCGCCGGAAGTGCATCGAAAGACCCCGCCTGGCTTTCCCAGACGGTGCCGCCGTTGGTCTTCGTGTCGTATCGGTGTACGGCAAAATCCCACGTTTCGGGAGTTGCGTCACCCACGTGTGTTGTTGTTACCTGTTTGCCTTGCAGATCGACATAATGCCATTCGGTGTAATCCGTGGCGTCGATATAGATCCGTCCTGTGCGGGCTCCTTCGTCGACAAGGATAAACCCGTATTCGTTGCCGGTCTCGGACGTGGGCATGTCATAAATCCCCTCGAAGATGCCGTTGCAGGCCGGGAGCGACAACAGCAGCGTCGCTCCCGACAAGAACAGCCCAGCCTGTTTGCAGTTCATGGCCAATCTCGCTTTTTCGTAGAGTTACTCTTCCGTAGTCGGAGCCGTTCCCGGCAGCAGCGTGACGGTCAGTCCGCCCATGACGGCCGGTACGTTGAATGCGATCGAGAAGTCGTCCTTGGCAGCATTTGTGCGGCCACTGAGCGTGAAGTCGTAGTTGCTGGTCGAGTCACCCATTCCCATGGCCACGCTGCCGCTGCCCGTAAAGAGATACTCTCCGCCCTCCCGGGTTACAGTAGCAGATTCAACGGTGAATGTCCCCCACGAGGCAGATTCGAAGACAACCTTTACGCTGCCGTCGCCGTTGGCCGTCAGCTTCACGCGCTCACCGTCGGTATAGCGGTTCTGAAAATAGGAGCAGTCGGCATCCGTATAGCCTTCGTAGGTACCGGCCAGCAACAGGTCAGCCGGAGCACCACCCGTCTGGAACGTAAGAGTCATGCCGCCCATGACGGCCGGGATCCTGAACTCCATCCGGGCATCGTCCTGCGACCGGATCTCGGCCGTGAAGGTGCAGTCATAGGTCGAGGTGTTCCCGTTCATGCCCATCTGCGTCTGCCCGCTGCCCGAGAGTGTGCAGAGGTCTCCGTTTACAGTCGCCTGTGCATCGATGATGGTAAATTCGCCCCACGTGGCGGAGGTGAACGATACGGAGGCGGTGCCGTCCGTGTTTTTCGTGAGGACGACGGTCTCATCCGCCGAGATCATGTTCTGGAAATAGTTGCAACTGGCCAGCGTATAGCCGTTGTAGCTGCCTGCAAAGTCGACCGTTTTCGAACCGTTTTCATCCTTGTCACACGCCATCATAAAGACTGCGGCGGATAACATCATAAGTACAGA
>CALUII010000074.1 GCA_944320665.1 uncultured Alistipes sp.
TCCATCTTCACGGCATCGGCCTCGGTCTCCTTCATGATCCGCACGGCCGAGTCGAGCGCCACCTTCGAGTTGCCCTGATAGGTACCGAAGGGCAGATCGACCACCACCAGCGCACGCTGCACGGCCCGGACAACCGAACGGGCGTGATAGATCATCATATCGAGCGTAATGGGCAGCGTCGTCTCGTAGCCCGCCATCACATTGGCGGCCGAATCACCTACGAGGATCACGTCCACACCGGCGGCATCGACAATGCGGGCCATCGAATAATCGTAGGAGGTAAGCATCGAGATCTTCTCGCCGCGCTGCTTCATCTCCGTCAAACGGTAGGTCGTAACCGCTCTCACCGTGCTTTCTACTGACATAACTCTTCTTCTGATTTACGTATGTTGTTTGGGTTTGCGCACCGCGCCGAACCGGCGGGCAAAGTTAGCGTTTCGGTCCGATTTGCCAAAAGAAATTCCACAAAACGACACCTCCCGAGACCGAAACATTGATCGAATGCTTCGTCCCGGCCTGCGGGATCTCGATCGCGCCGTCGCAGCAGTCGACCACCTCCTGATCCACCCCCTCGACCTCGTTGCCGAAGACCAAGGCATAGCGCCGTTCCGCCTCGGCCCGGAACGCATCGAGCGTCACCGCCCCCTCGACCTGCTCGACGGCCAGCACGCAGTAGCCCTCGTCGTGCAGACGGCGCACGCAGTCGATCGTCCGCTCCTCATGGGTCCAGGCTACGGTCGTCTCGGCACCGAGTGCCGTCTTGTGGATTTCACGGGCAGGCGGAACCGGCGAAATGCCGCACAGACAGATCCGCTCCACGGCAAAGGCATCCCCCGTACGGAAAAAAGCCCCGACATTCTGGGCCGAACGCACGTTGTCGAGCACTACCGTCACAGGCATACGCTCCATACGGGCAAACTCTTCGGGGGTCGGACGCCCCAGCTCTTCGTTCGTAATCTTACGCATAGACAACTCCTAATGGACAATCGAGCGCCAAATGTAGCTATTTTGAATATTTATCCCTAATTTTGAGGCGGCTATTTCATTCACCCACCAACAAAAATCATCTGCAGACCCCATGTCGCTGCGCAAACACCTTCTGCCGAGCCTGTTGCTTCTGTCGGCACTGCTCTCCGCCTCCACCGCTGCCACCGCCCAGGAGTGGGTCGCCGGCGTCGGATTCAAGACCTATTTCGACAACCGCGAATATTCGGGCATGAGCTTCGACGGCTCGAAGACCATCTTCGCTGCCCGCCTTACCCCGACGGCCGGCCTCCAGTGGGCCGAACGCAACCGACTGATGGTTGCCGTCGACCTGATGCAGGACTTCGGCGACGGCGCGAAGTTCCTCACCGAGGCCAAGCCGCAGTTCTGGTATCAATACAACGCCCCGAAGGTGCTGGCCGCCGCCGGTATCTTCTCACGCGAAATGTTGCGCGGCGACTACGGCGAAGCCTTCTTCGATCGCGGATACCGTTTCTATCACAATCGCCTGCAGGGTGTCATGGGACAATACCGCAACGAGGCGGGCTTCGTCGAGTTCGCCATCGACTGGGAGGGCATGCAGGAGACCGACCGCCGCGAACGTTTCCGCATCCTTTCGGCTGGCGAAGGACACGGACAACTCCTCTACGGAGGCTATGCCCTCACGCTGCTCCACTTCGCCAAGAGTTCCAATCCGGCCCCCGACGAGGGAATCGTCGACCATATGCTGATCAACCCCTACGGCGGCATCCGTTTCACCGCCTTTTTTGACTTCGACATCCGCCTTGGATACCTGCAGAGTCTGCAGCGTGACCGCATCGCCGAGGCGGGATGGGTCGCCCCCAAAGGCGGTATGCTCGACATCCGCCTGAGCCGCTGGGGCGTAACACTCGCCAACATGCTCTACGTAGGTGAAAATCAAATGCCCTTCTACGACCGCTATGGCGAGAAGCTCTACTCGGGCTGCGCCTTCTTCGGCACCCGCGACCACCTATACAACCGGACCGACCTGAGCTACACCCGCACCTTCTTCAACGGCACGCTCGACCTCCGCGCCGGCATCCTGGTCCACTACGACGGAACGGGGTTGGGCACGCAACAAGTCCTCGAATGCTCGGTTCGCCTCGAAAAAATATTCGGACATCCGAAAAATTAACCCGAAAAATGCTATCTTTGTATCTGTAATAGTACCTCTGTATATATATACTTCATACGCTTATGGCAGACGAAACCAAAGAAAAGTCGCTCAACTTCCTCGAAGAGATCATCGAAGCCTCCATCGCCAACGGCGAAACGCGCGTACAAACCCGTTTCCCGCCCGAGCCGAACGGATACCTGCACATCGGTCACGCCAAGAGTATCTGCATCAACTTCGGCCTCGCCAAGAAATACGGTGGAAAATGCAACCTGCGCTTCGACGACACGAACCCCGTGAAAGAGGATGTGGAATACGTCGACTCGATCAAACGCGATATCCAGTGGCTCGGCTTCCAATGGGAGCTCGAACGCTACGCCTCGGACTACTTCGATCAGCTCTATGACTGGGCCGTTGAACTGATTCGCAAGGGGTTGGCCTATGTCGACGACCAAACCCAGGAGCAGATCCGCGAAACGCGCGGCACGATCTCCGTACCGGGTACGCCGTCGCCGTGGCGCGACCGCTCGGTCGAGGAAAACCTCGACCTCTTCGCCCGCATGAAGGCAGGCGAATTTCCCGACGGTGCCAAAGTGTTGCGTGCGAAGATCGACATGGCCCATCCGAACATGCTCTTCCGCGACCCGATCATGTACCGCATTCTCCACGCCGAACACCACCGCACGGGCAACAAGTGGTGCATCTACCCGATGTACGACTACGCCCACGGCCAGTGCGACTCGATCGAGCGCATTACCCACTCGATCTGTACACTTGAGTTCGACGTGCACCGCCCGCTCTACGACTGGTTCATCGAAGCGCTGGGAATCTACCCGTCGCATCAGTACGAGTTCGCCCGACTGAACCTTACCTACACGATGATGTCGAAACGCAAGCTGCTCAAACTCGTGCAGGAGGGTGCCGTGATGGGATGGGACGATCCGCGCATGCCGACGATCTGCGCCCTGCGACGCAAAGGATACACCCCCGCATCGGTTCGCAACTTCGCCGAGATGGTCGGCGTTGCCAAACGCGACAACGTCATCGACCTCGGCAAACTCGAATACTGCGTGCGCGAGGATCTGAACAAGGTGGCCGAACGCCGCATGGCCGTACTCAACCCGCTCAAAGTGGTGATTACGAACTACGAGGAGGGGCGCCGCGAACTCTTCACAGCCGTCAACAATCCCGAGAACGAAGCAGCCGGCACACGACAGGTGCCTTTCTCGCGTGAACTCTACATCGAACGTGACGACTTCATGGAGAATCCGCCCAAGAAGTTCTATCGTCTGCAACCCGGAGGCGAAGTGCGCCTGCGCTACTCGTACCTCATCAAATGTGAGGAGGTTGTCAAGGATGCCGAGGGGAACATCACGGAGTTGCGCTGTACGTACGACCCGATGTCGGGCAACGGCTCGT
This sequence comes from uncultured Alistipes sp., assembly GCA_944320665.1. Classification (GTDB taxonomy): domain Bacteria; phylum Bacteroidota; class Bacteroidia; order Bacteroidales; family Rikenellaceae; genus Alistipes. Next base: position 3,539 of record CALUII010000074.1, read on the forward strand.
CGAGCGACGGCCGCCGCGTAAAGGGTGTTATCCATTGGGTATCTGCTCCGGACGCGGTGGAGGCCGAAATCCGACTCTTCAACCCGCTCTTCACGAAGGAGAATCCCGACGACGTGGAGGAGGGCCAAACGTGGGAGGACAACCTCAACCCGGATTCGATGATCAAGGTCAAGGGTTATCTCGAACCCTCGTTGCGCGAGACGCCAATCGGCCAGGCCGTTCAATTCGAACGCGTCGGTTATTTCTGCCCGGACACCGATTCGACGCCCGAACATCTGGTCTTCAACCGCACGGTAACGCTCAAGGATTCATGGGCCAAGATCAATAAATAGACTCGAACCTCCTGACAGTCGAGGAGGATTGTCTGTCGGACGCCCCCACACGGTTGCAACCTACAGACGATCCACCTGAACCCGCCAAGAGTTCCTTAAACAGGACTCCGGCCCCATTGCTCCGGACTGCCTGCTCCAAACGGAGCG
>CALUII010000075.1 GCA_944320665.1 uncultured Alistipes sp.
AAGAAGAAGTGGCAATGGTTCGAGGAGGCGCTGATCCCGACACGTTCGGTAAGCGGTGACCTGCTGATCGTCTTCTGCGGGAACGTCATCGCCCGGGACTGCTGCGTGACGCGGGCCGGAGCCAAGGCCGACCACTGGGACATTGTGAACATCCGTAATGCCGAGGGACGTTCGACCTGGCCCGAGAAGAACTCCGAAGAGCGCATCCGCCGCATCGAGCAGACCCTCTCGACCAAAGCCTTCCAGCAGGAGTACATGAACAACCCGCTCTCCGAGGGAGAGGTGATCAAGGAGGTGGTCTGGGGCAAATGCCCGCCACTCGAACGGCTCCGCTTCGCGGTGGCCTACGCCGACCCGGCTCCGTCGAATGCCCGGAACAAGGTGTCGAGTTTCAAGGCGAACTTCCTGCTCGGCTACTGCGACGGGAAGTTCTACGTCTACACGGGCTTCCTCGACCACGTCACCAATGACGAGTTCGTCGAGTGGTTCTACAACCTGCGAGACTATGCGGGCGAGCGCGTACAGGTCTATTATTTCATCGAGAACAACACCCTGCAGGATCCGTTCTACGAGCAGGTGTTCCTCCCGATGTTCGCAGCTCACGCCCGCGAACGCGGCTTCATCGGCATCACGCCCGATGGACGCTGCAAACCGCCGAAGTTCGAGCGTATCGAGGGCAACCTTGAGCCGCTGATCCGTCAGGGGCGGCTGGTGCTGAACATCGAACAGCGCGACAACCCGCACATGAAACGCCTCGAGGAGCAGTTTCTGCTGCTCAACCGGCAAATGAAATCCCCAGCCGACGGTCCCGACTGCATCGAGGGCGGCGTGTGGATCATCAACCAGAAGATCTCCACGCTCAGCGAGGGATCCTATACCGTTGGTTTGCGACACCGAGCTTCAAAACGTTTCTGACATATGGCTTTTTTGACACCTGAAGAGTTGCAGACGCACCTCTACAAAGAGAACATCGCGACCATCGCCCGCGAGGACGATGCGATCGTCACGGCGGCCATCGATGCCGCCATCGAGGAGGCCTCGGGCTATCTCGGGGCTTATGACCGCAAGAAGATCTTCGGCGCCCAGGGCGACGAACGCAACGCGCTGCTGCTGATCTTCGTCAAGGACATTGCCGTGTGGCACTTCATCAACCTGTGCAATGCCGGCACGGATCTCCAGCTTAGGCAGGATCGGTACGAGCGGGCCGTTTCGTGGCTCAAGTCCGTACAGCGGTCGGAGACCCGGCCCAACCTCCCGCCTGCAGAGGATGGTGACGGCGACGGGAAGCCCGATCCCGCCGTCGGAGAGTACATTTTCGGGTCCAACCCCAAACGATTCCAACACTTCTGACTATGGCAAAGACGAACAACAGCAGCGGGTCGGCTCAAAAAGGCCCGAAAGAATCGGAGCCGATCGTGGTCCAGCAAATCATCGTCAAGGCTCCGCAGCGTCGCGTTTACGACATCGGAGACTGGCGCTCGGCGCTGCGCTCGGCCGATAACGGACGGCCGAAATACCTCTACGACCTTTTTGAGGACATTCTGATCGACGGCGTCCTGGCCGATGCTATCAACAAGCGCATCGAAGCCGTGCTGAATGCCGAGGTGGTCTTCATGAATGCGCAGGGGGCAGAGGAGCCGGCCCTCTCGGCGATCATCGACACCACGGCCTGGGAGACGCTCGTTCGTGAGATCATGCATCGCCTCTTCTACGGCCGCGCCGGCGTGGAGATCTTTTTCCAGGGCGGATTCCGCTGCGAACCCATAAAACCCAAGTACATCGACCTGGATACCCACCGGATCCTGCTTACCGACCTGGGGGATCAGGCCGTGGCGTATGACGATGATCCGAACCTGTTGGTCATCGGCCGTCCCGGAGACTACGGACTGCTGCTCAAGGCGGCACCCTATGCCATCTGGAAACGCGGTGGATTCGGCGACTACGCCCAGTGGATCGAGCTCTTCGGTATGCCGCAGCGTATCGGCAAATACAACACCTTCGACCCGCAAAGCCGCGAGCTGCTCAAACAAGCTCTTCAGGAGGCCGGATCGGCCCCCTATCTGATCATTCCGAAGGAGGCCGACATCGAAACCCGTGAGGGGAACAGCGGATCCGGGGCATCCTTCAATGAGTTCCGCCAGGCTACGAACGAGGAGATGCTCATCACGATCCTCGGGCAGACGCTGACCACCATCCAGGGCGAACGCGGCGCCCGTTCGCTCGGGGAGGTGCATCTGCAGGTCGAGGATTCGAAACACAAGAGCGACCTGCGTTTCGTGCAGCGTGTACTCAACGAACGGCTCCTCCCAATCCTGGAGCGATACGGCCTGCCTGTGCACGGGGGACGCTTCGTATATCCGAAGGTGGCCGAGCCGCTCTCGGTGGACGACATCGTGAAGCTCGCGACGATTATCGATATCCCAGTTGCGTACATCCACAACAAATACTCGATCCCCATGCCCGATAAGGACGAAGCGATTGCCGGGAAGGCCGCATCGGCCGGAATGCCGGCCGCCCCTCATGCCGAAGAAGATCCCGACGAGGGGATTCGCAACACCGACAGCCGCAGCTTCTGGCAACGTCTTCGGGATTTTTTCGTCGCAGCCCCGCAGGGCGGGGCGATCGATGGCACAACCCTCATGCGGATGCAGGACAGTGACGCGCTCGACGAGCGGCTGATGGGACGCGTGGCCGCCTCGCAGCCTGCATTCGATACGGAGCTCTTTCGATTCCTCTCCGAAGACCTTTTGAAAGCCGTTCAACCGGGAGCTGACAACATCGGGAATGCCGATGTCGGGATTGCCTACGGCGTGCGGGACGATGCCCTGCAGACGGCCATGGAGATTAACCTCTTCCAGTTCTCGGCCGCCAAGACCCTGGCCGAACTGCAGGAACTCAACCGACTCTTTCGCGAAAGCGGCAGCTTTGCCGAATTCGAACGCGAGGCCCGCAAGGTCTGCACGGCATTCAACCGCGACTGGCAGCGCACCGAGTACGACACGGCATTGCTCACAGCCGAAGCGGCCAGCAACTACCGACGGCTGATGGGCAAGACGAAGCTGTTTCCATACTGGGAGTACCGGACCGTCGGCGACGACCGGGTGCGTCCGTCCCATCGCCGGCTCGAAGGGATTGTTTTGCCCTGCAGCGACGCGCGATGGAAGAAGATCTTCCCGCCGAACGACTGGCGGTGCCGCTGCCGGGTCGTACCACGTATGGCCCATGAGGTCACGAAAGAGGTGGTCGAGACCTCGCAGCAGCGTGTGGACGAGTTCTTCGCAACGGCGACATGGAAGAAGGCTGCAGCACAGGGTTGGGGCGTGAACCGCGCCCTCACCGGCGAGGTGTTCACGCAGAATCAGTTCTACATCCGCCGCTTTCAGGACAAGGCCTCGAAGTTGCTCGGACGGCTCTACTACAACGACTGGGGGCTTGACTCCTTTGCCAAACGGCTGGCGGCGGCCACAGAGCAGATGCCCGAATACAGCGGTACGGCCGCTGAATGGTACGATGCGCACAAGACGATGCTCGACTACAAGGGACGGGAAGTCGTTATGACTGAGAAGGTATTTCGGACTCATACGACTGGGACCTACGAAAAGGTACGGGTGCCGCTGTTGGCCTGCATCGAAGAGGTGCTGAAGAATCCCGACGAGGTATGGCTGAATGACTACCAAAAGCCTTTCAGGAATCTGAATTTTATAAAGTTTTATCGGGGAAAGGTGATCGATGTGATCTGTGAGGTAGATGAGAATCTTGAATATCGGATAACCACTTGGTTTGAGATCGTACAGACGCCTAATCTGAAACAGAAAACACGAAGCAGTCGCCGCATAGATCCTCGATGGAGATATCGCCGGGGATTACTTATAAAAAAGTCGTAGCGGCATGTCTTTGCGTCCGGACGTACTGTCGTTTGCTCGTGAACTCGTCATCGTGCATCCTCAACGCCTTGGATAGCCAGTGTCATACCGCTGCTTCGGGTTAACGTACTCATCCGCTGTA
>CALUII010000076.1 GCA_944320665.1 uncultured Alistipes sp.
GCCTGAACAAGGACTTGAACCTAGGACCCCATGATTAACAGTCATGTGCTCTAACCAACTGAGCTATTCAGGCATTCATCGGAAACGTTCCCGATTACGGAGTGCAAATATAGGGCCTTTTTTCATTCCTGCAAAATTTTCGACACTTTTTTTTGAAAAAAAACTACCTTTGCATAAAACAACAACCGCGAAACACCATGAAAATCGCACGGATCATACCATACATTCTATTGATATCCTGCATATTGCACGTCCGCGCACAAGCCCCCGTCGACTTTTCACCCGCCGAATGGGATTTTGGCTCGATCCGCGAGTCAGAAGGTCCCGTGAGTCATACGTTCGTCGGACGCAACACCTCGGACCACCCGATCGTGATCCTGCGCGTCGTCTCGTCGTGCGGCTGCACCGTGCCCGAATATTCGCAAAAACCGATCCTTCCGGGCGAGACGGCCCGCATCAAGGTCACCTTCGACCCGGCCAACCGTCCCGGCATCTTCTCCAAGAACCTCGCCGTCTTCGACTCACAGCGGCAGAAGATTGCCGAACTGCGCCTCCGCGGCAGCGTGGTCGGCCGCGAAAAGAGCCTCGAGGAGCTCTACCCGATCGAAGCCGGCGCACTGCGCCTCACACAGAATCTCTGCACCTTCGGCTACCTCGTCCACGGACGCCCGGCCGAAGCAACCGTCGGCGTGGCCAACCCTACGTCCCGCCCCATGCGTCTGCAGCTTGTCCCGACACGCCGCAGCGGGCTGCTCCGGGTCGAGGCGCCCGCCACCCTGCGCCCATGCGAGCGCGCCGAAATCCGCCTGCGCTACGAGCTGCCCGATCCCAGCGACCGATACGGCTCGGTGGAGGACCTGCTCACGCTGCGTATCGACGGCCGCGACGCCCCCATACAGCTCATGACCCACGGCATCGCGGTAGATAATCCGGACCGTCCGGACGAAAATTTCACGCCAAAGGCCGAAATTGACAAATATATTATTAAATTTGGTGTCCTAAAACACGACACCGCACTACAACGACAACCGTTCCGCCTGACCAACACGGGCGACGGTCCGCTGATCATCCGCGCCGTAGAGACCGACGGAGGCGTCGGCTGCACGCTGCGTCGCGGTCAGACGATCCGCCCCGGCGCCTCGCTCACGGCCTACGCCACGCTCGATCCGGCACAACAGGAGTACGGATTCGTATCGGGACGCATCACCGTCGTCACGAACGATCCGGCACACCCGATGCGCCGTCTGCGAATCACGGCCGTCGTAGCCGAGTGAGCCCCGCCGATCCGGGCCAATACCCCGCACACGCGACCGCTCCGGAACGTGCACCATATATATAAGGATGAAGGAACACACAAAACGATACGGAATGTTTGAAATTCTCGAAAAGAAGTACCTCGCAGAGAACATCTACCTGATGAAGGTACACGCACCGCGCGTCGCACAGTCGGCGCTGCCGGGCCAATTTGTCATCGTCCGCTCGGACGAATACAGCGAACGCATCCCGCTGACGATCGCCGATTACAACGCCGCCGAGGGCACCGTAACGATCGTCATCCAGACGATCGGCGCCTCCACGCGCAAGATCTGCACACTGGAAACCGGAGAGCGTCTGGCCGATATGGCCGGCCCGCTGGGCCATCCGTCGGACTTCGTGCGCGAACCGATCGAGGAGGTGCGCAAACGCCGCTACCTCTTTGTTGCGGGCGGCGTGGGCACGGCCCCGGTCTATCCGCAGGTGAAGTGGCTGCACGACCACGGCGTGAAGGTCGACGTCATCATCGGAGCCAAGACCCGCTCGATGCTCATCTATACGGAGCTGATGCGCGAGGTGGCCGACACGCTCTACATCGCCACGGACGACGGCTCGGAGGGCTATCACGGCATGGTGACGGGGCTGATCAAGGAGCTCATCGAAACGCGCGGCCAACACTACGACGTCTGCGTGGCGATCGGCCCGATGATCATGATGAAGTTCGTGACGCTCACAACGAAGGAGTACGGACTGAAGACGATCGTCTCGCTCAATGCGCTGATGGTCGACGGCACGGGCATGTGCGGGGCCTGCCGCGTGACGGTGGGCGGACGTACGCGCTTCACGTGCGTCGACGGCCCCGAGTTCGACGGCCACGAGGTCGATTTCGACGAGGCGATGCGCCGTCAGGGCATGTACCGCACGCAGGAGCAGCGCGCCGCAGCCATCGAGGCCGAACGTGAGGCAGGACACGTCTGCCGCATCGGCCTGGACAAATAGAGACAAGAGCAGGAAACGCTCGCAAACCAAACCGAATCAGAGAATCATGGCAAACAAAATACCTCGCGTACCCGTACGCGAACAAGATCCCAAAGTCCGTGCAACCAACTTCGAAGAGGTCTGCTACGGCTACAACCAGGAGGAGGCGATGCTCGAAGCCACGCGCTGCCTCCACTGCAAGAATCCGCGCTGCGTGGCTGCCTGCCCGGTGAACATCCACATTCCGGACTTCATCCACGAGGTGGCCGAAGGCAACTTCCGCCGTGCAGGCGAAATCATCGCCCAGGACAGCTCGCTGCCGTCGATCTGCGGCCGCGTCTGCCCGCAGGAGAGCCAGTGCGAAGGCTCGTGCGTGCTGGGCGTAAAGGGCGAACCGGTGGCCATCGGCAAGCTGGAGCGCTTCGTGGGCGACTGGAAGCTCGAACATGCGGCCGAGGTACCGGCCCCGGTCATCGAGCGCAACGGCCGCAAGGTGGCCGTCGTGGGCAGCGGCCCGAGCGGCCTGGCCTGCGCCAGCGACCTGGCCAAGATGGGCTATGAGGTGAAGATCTTCGAGGCACTGCACAAGGTGGGCGGCGTGCTCGTATACGGCATTCCGGAATTCCGTCTGCCGAAGGAGCGCATCGTTGCCCGCGAGATCGAGGAGGTGAAGAAGCTGGGTGTCGAGATCGAAACGGACGTAATTGTGGGCCGCACGCTGACGATCGACGATCTGTTCGACCGCGAGGGATACGACGCCGTCTTCATCGGTTCGGGTGCCGGTCTGCCGCGTTTCATGGGTATCCCGGGCGAGAACTTCAACGGCGTGGTCTCGGCCAACGAGTTCCTCACGCGTACGAACCTCATGCACGCCTACGACACGCATTACGACA
>CALUII010000077.1 GCA_944320665.1 uncultured Alistipes sp.
GTCTTGCCGGCCTGTTGCAGGGCCGACATGATCTGCGTCGGGATCACGCCGTTGCGGGCGATCTGCTCCTTCGAGAGGATGATGTTGATCACCTCGTCGCAGTTGCCGACGATGTTGATCCGTTTGACGCCCTTCACGTCGAGCAGTTCGCGACGCAGGTATTTGGCATAGCGGTACATCTCGGGGTAGTCGTAGCCGTCGGCCGTCAGGGCATAGAAGATGCCGTAGACATCCATCATGTCGTCAATGACCACCGGGTCGTAGCAACCCTGTGGCAGGCGCGATGCTGCGTCGTTCACCTTGCGGCGCAGCAGGTCGAAGTGCTGCTCCAGATCGCGGTTCAGCACCGTCATCTGAAATTCGACGGTCAGTATGGCCGAGCCGTTGCGGCATTCACTCTTCACCTTCTTAACGTTGGGAAGTGCCCGCAGTTCGTCCTCCATCAGTTGGGCCACCTTCAGTTCCACCTCGTGGGCGCTGGCTCCGGGATATGGGACCACGACCATCGCCTGTTTGACCGCGACGGCCGGATCCTCCAGTTTGGGCATGTAGAGGAACGACAGAACTCCGGCGATGAGAATGGCTCCTACCATGGACCAGAACAGTACCGGTCGCCGGATGAAAAATTCGGTTAACTTCATCTTCATTACAGCACTCCTCCAACATTTGTTTGACTTGGTGTTGCCACCACACGGACCTTCTCACCCTCCTTGAGTGCCGATACGCCGGCACGGACGACCTGTTCGGTGCCGTTCAACCCCTCGATGACGACGGCACGTCCTTCGGTGTCGGTGTTGTCGAGAACGACACTCCGGCACCGGACCGTCGAATCGGCGCCGAAGGCCCACACGCTTGGGGTGTTACCGGACAGAAAAATAGCCCCGAGCGGAAGCGCGAATCCCTGACGGCGTGTCGTATCGGTCGAGGTGATCCGCACCTCGACATTCATGCCGGCTGTCAACTGCTGATTGGGTCGGGAGGCAAAGTTCAATGTCAGATGGTAGAGTTGGTTGCCGTCGGCTTTGGGGGGCAGACTTGAGAGATGCAGCGGGAACTCTTCCTCGATGCCTGCCACCCGACAAGCATAGTGTGTGAATCGGTCATGCCGCAGGTATTCGGTCGTTGGAATATCCACCTCGACCTCCATGTGTGAAACATCCAGAAGGGAGGCAAATGCCGTTCCGGCGTCGACCATTTCGGCCGGCGAAAAATTTATCTTCTGAATGTAGCCGTCGGTCGGGGCATAGAGTTTCGTGTAGTCGAGTTTGTTGCGGTTAACCTGCAACTGTATGCCCAGTTGCCGGAGCCCTGCACGGGCCTTTTCGTAATCGTTGGCCGAAACGCTCCGCTGTTCAAAGAGCTGCCGTGTGCGCTCCACCTCGTCCCGAAGTTGGTCGTACTGAATCTGCAAAGCCTCGACAGCCAGCCGATAGTCGGCATCGTCCAATTCGGCCAGCAGCTCTCCGCGCCGTACGAAGTCGCCCTCGGATACCTGGATCCGGGCGATTTGTCCCGCCGTCTTGAATCCCAGATTCACCTCGTGGGCCGCGCGCACCACGCCCGAAAAGCTGCGGGTTGTCTGTTTGCCCAAGGCTTCGGGCTGTGTCAGATAGACACTTCGTACGAAAGGTAGCTCTGTCTGTCCATCCGAACAGGCTCCCAACAGGACCGCAGCCAGAGGTGCGATCCACCATTTTGTGGTTGTAGTGATCATTATTGCTGTTGATTTTGAGATTTCACGGCGACAAAGTTCCCGCTTTTTCTTCGAAGTCTTTTGTTATAGGTTGTGGGGCTATTGTTCAAAAGGATGGTAAAATAGATGTTTTGATGATTATTTGTCCCTGTTTATTGTTTGAATATATATATTTGCCGATGTAAAAGCGAATCAAAATGATCGAATCTCCAAATTTCAACGCACTCAATCTGGCGACAATTCCCTTCGATGAACAGGATTGTATTTTTGAAAATCGATTTGTTCTTGCCGGCAGTCTCGATGACGATGACCTGCCGCGTGATTTGACTCGCGACCCGTCGATGCGGCCCTTTATCACGGCTCCCTATCCCTTTAAGATACAATTTGCCATGATGCATTTATGTTTGGGTGGGAGGATGCGTGTCAGACACAATCTTAACGAGTATGAACTGCATCGCAACTCGTTGTTGATTGTTACTCCCGGATCGATAGGTCAATGTCTCGATATCTCGGCCGATTGTCGGATCGTTCTTCTGGCCCTTGCCAATGACTTTGTTGTAATGGAGGATAATACCGAAGGGGCAATCATCGTCCGCAAGTTTCTCACACAGTATGCGCATCTCGAACTGACAGATGAGCTGACTGCCGAGATCCTGACCATCTATAGAGCCATGCGTGACAAGCTTCGACAGCCCAACTTTCGCTTCAAGCACGACATCCTGAAGGGGTATCTGCAGGTGCTCTATGGCGAGATCTGCCAGCAGATGGCACCATATGTTGAGGCACAGGATGCCCGTCCCGGCTCGCGCAAAAAGCAGATCTTTGACCGTTTCCTCGATGAGTTGAGGCAGCATTATACTACGGAACGCAGTGTGGGTTTCTATGCCGACCGATTGTGTCTGACGCCCAAATATCTTTCGCAGGTGGTGCGTTCGGTGAGTGGACGCCATGCCGGAGATTGGATTCGCGACTACGTGATTCTGGAAGCCAAGGCACTGTTGAAGAGCGGACAATATACTGTCCAGGAAGTGTCCGATCTGTTAAATTTCCCGAATCAGTCGTTTTTCGGGGTTTATTTTAAAAAAGCCGTTGGCTGTTCGCCGACGGCATATAAGGAGTCCTGAAAGGGGGAATTCCCGCAAACAGAGCCGAGTCCAACAAGGCTGAATGGAAAGTAGGTGGCAACGTAATCAGTGTGGACATGTGATGCCGTGTGCTGGTATGCCAAGGTGGATTTTGATGATTTTCAGCCTCTGGTTAGGAATGAAAAAAGGCTGTTTTGCGTTTATGAGCTTACTCATTAACGTTCGTGAGCCCCTTTCTCCGGTTCGCCGGGATACCACCAACCGCGGCCCGTGTCGGTAGCTACGGTG
>CALUII010000078.1 GCA_944320665.1 uncultured Alistipes sp.
AGGACCGCCAGGTCGAGCATCAGCGCGGAGTCGGCGAGCCAGTCCGCAATCTGGTTTTTCGACTGCTCGATGGCCCAGGGCCACGCCAGTCCGACGAACAGGGCGCAGACAACGGCCGAAACAGCCACAAAATAGGCCTTGCGGAAGGTCTGCTTCACGAGGTAGTTGAAGCAGACCACAATCATCATGACCAATACGACGGTGTCCATTACTCTTCCATCTTTTTGCGACGACGGCGCACTACAAGGATCAGCACCACGATGATGCCGATTACCAGCACGGCAACCACGGTGTTGCTGACCAGCGTGGTCGTGCGGTCGGCGACGGCGAGCTCCTCACGTTTGAGCACCGTGCCCTCCTTTGCATCGAGCGACGTTTCGCGCACCTCACGGATCTGCTGCCGGTAGTTGCGGGCGGCCTCGGGCGTACTCTTCGAGGCGATGAAGTCGCGCAGTTTGGCGTTGTCGCAGACGAATCCCGAGCAGGAGGGGCCGTACCGGTCGACCAGCTCGGTGTGGAGGGCGGCCAATGCCGCGAGCTGCTCGTCCGAGGCCTGCCACATCCCCTTGCGGGCCGTTTCGAGCATCACGGCCGAGATCTCCTCCAGCGCCGCGGGGTTCTGCCGCTCGAAATAGCCGCGGAGCCCCATGCCGAACTTGTCCTGCACGTAGACATCATAGATCTCATCCCAGAGCTCGTTATCCACCACATCGGGCTTCATGACGTTCCATCCGTAGGTGTTCTGCACGACCTCGGCAAACCCGTTGGCCGCACTTGCCCCGCCCTGCATCTTCTCGCGGATATAGTTCGGGTTGAAGATCGTCGTGCGGCTCTCGACGCCAATCGCCTCCTTGAGCTCCTGCATCCGCACGCGGTTCCGGTTGCGGTAGTCGCTCAGGTAGGCGTCGGGATCCCGGCCCGTGACGTTGCGTACGGCCAGATTCATGCCGCCCATGAATTCGTAGACGTGGTCGAGGCTCAGCGCGCCCCACGTATTGCTCTGGCGGGGCTGCACGACGGCGTCGGTATTGGTCAGCGCAGCCTCGAGGGCATACTGCTGCACCTCCTCCCACGCCTGTTCACTGCCGTAATAGGCTCCCATGTTCTGCAGGTAGACCGCGGCGATCTCCGAGGAGTTTTCCCAACGGTCGCCACTCTGTACCATGCCGGTAATGCCCGTGCCGTAGTTGCCGTTGACGCCGCCGAAGACCCGGCGGGTCGAGATCTCGCGCGCCTCCCGCGGCGAGAGGCCTTTGTCGATAAGCGCCTGCTCGGCATCGACGACACCCCGGGTCACGAAGTTCTCGTAGCGGTCGTCCTTCGCTGCGGCAGCCATCTCGACGGCCCGCGAGATGAGGAACAGCCGCGAAGCCGCCAGGTCGCGCAATTGCCCGCTGGTCTGCACCACAACGTCGATGCGCGGACGCCCCAGCTCCTCGGAGGGGATGAGCCGCAGGTCGCTTACCCGACCGAAAACATCGCGGACGGGCTCGACGCCCAGCATGTAGAATACCTGCGCAAGGGTTGCCCCTTCGGTCTCGATGAACTCGCCGCTCCAGAGCGTGTAGCTCACCTTGCGGGGCAGCGAGTCGTGGTGGCGTTCGCGATACATGCGGATCGTCTCGTCGGCCAGCTCGCGGCCGCGCTGCCAGGCCTGCTCGCTCGGCGTCGCCTCGGCATTCACGGCGTAGAGGTTGCGGCCCGTGGGCAGCGTGTTGGGGTTGGCGATCGGGTCGCCGCCCGGCGAGGGGGACGTATAGCCGCCGTTCAGGGCGTTGGTGAGCGACGAAAGTTCTGCCTCGGGGCTCTCTTCAAGCGCGTGTCGGTAGTTGCCGACGTTGCGGATCGTGCGTTCGAGTTCGGTCACCACCCGGGCAAACTCGCGCTCCTCCTTTGTGTACTCCTTGCCGAGGCCCATCATGGCAGCCATCGCATCGGCCGGCATGGCTGCGGGTTTCTTCTCCTCCGACGGTCCGGCGTTTGCGGGGCGTTTGCCCACTTTCGGGATCCACGAGGGGTGTTTCGGGGCCCCTTTGCCCGACTTGGAAGTACCGGCCGGATGCTGCATCGGTGAACCCGACGAAGCCATCGCCATCATCCGCGCCATCATCTCCTGCGGAGCGGTGAGCGACCGCTGAATCTCACGGGCCTTCTCCAATTCCGCGGCCGAGATGCCCGCCGTCGAGCAGATGAAAGCATCGGTCGGCTGCTGCGCTCCGCTCAAAAGACGCCCGACCAGATCGCGGGCCGGTTCGAGGTAGCGACGCGTGAAGAGCGCGCGGTGTTTTTCAAGGTCGGCGCCAGCCCGGCCCCGGAACTTGTCCAGCGCCAGCAGCGAATAGGCGATCGGTTCGGTGGTCATGGCAAAAAGGCTGCTGCGGATGCGCTCCGGCGAATAGGGGCGGCCCATCGTATAGAGTTCACCGGTGATCTTCTCTGCAGCGAGCTCTTCGGCAAACGTCTCGATGCGGGCGATCTCGGCCTCGGTATAGGGTTCGGTCAGCAGGGAATCGAGCCGCAGTTCGCGGTGGATGCCCAGTTCGACGGTCAGCCGTTTGACACGCAGTGCCGCGGTCCGCGTGTCGGGCTGTCCGTCGGTGTAGAGCAGGTCGTTGTAGGCCTGGATTGCCGCATTCAGTTCACGATAGATGCCGCGCACGCCGCTCTCCATGAACGGAGGGGTCAGATACGACTGCAGCGTGGCATACGCGCGGCGCTTGGCAATCATACCCTCGCCGACGTTCCCAACCGAATAGACATAGAGGTGCGGTGTCGGACCGACCAGTGCATCGGGCCAGTCGTTGCGGCTCAGAGCTACTTGTTTGCGGGGGGTGAACTCCAGGCTGCCGTGCGTCCCGAAGTGGACGATGGCATCAGCGCGGAAAGCGTAACGCGCCCAAAGGTATGAAGCGATATAGGCGTGAGGCGGTGCGGCGTCCGTGCCGTGGACAATGGCGAAGTCGTCGTTACCCGCCCCGGCGGCCAGCTGCGGCAGCAGCACGATGTTGCC
>CALUII010000079.1 GCA_944320665.1 uncultured Alistipes sp.
GCGCACGTTTCAGGTGCGTGTGCCGCAAGGCGTGCAGGTTCGATTCCTGTCCTGGGCACTGAAAACCCCGTTGAACGCAAGTTCGACGGGGTTTTCTTCTTATCCCTCCCCACCGCAACGTTTCGAGCATAAGACACAGCAGGAAGACACCCCCCAAAAAAAAGCCTCCCCGATGCATGCACACCGAGGAGGTCTGATTCACAACAGCCGTTCCGGTTCGCGAAGAGCGAGTTCCCTTCGTCCCGGCCCGTCCGCACTATTCGCCGCCTTGAGTTGCGTCCGAAGCTTCGTACGCAAAATCACACAACCCCTCAACCGCTGCACACGACGCCACGTTGTCCACCAACAGCGACTGGGAGGCCGTATCGATCTTCAGCAGATAAACCAACACACGACAATTGCTGGTCATCCAGCTGCTACCCACCGGAATTTCAAAGTGACAGGGATACTCCTCCCCTGCCTTGCGCTGTCCCAAATCATCTCCCGTACGCGCCGTGGCGAACGAACGCAATACATGCTGATAGGATCCGTCCACTGACGTACCCTCCGCATAATAAATATTATCCTCTACCACGGCACAGCAGACCCGATACGCCCCCTCGACTGCAAAACGCAGGCGGGCATCGATCTGAATCGTGTTTTTCACGACATTCGACTCAATTGCGATGCCGCAATCGGCCCGACGCTCCAATGCTCCGGACATCGTACGGCGCAAGTTGGCAATCAAATAAGTTGCCTCAAGGTCCGCATAATCGAACAGTGCCTGCGGAATACTGAAGATCTGATAATCGTTCGACAGCTGCTCCCCAGCCGAGATGGCAAAACCGTCGTTGACATGCACCGACATGTGGACCAAACGCCCCGGCTCCTCTTCATCCAACTGTGCGAGCGCCGCAGTCATCTGCGGGCAGAAACCACACCACGTCGCCGTAAATTTCTGCACCAGCACCCGTTTGTAGAAGGGATCGCTCATGGCCGCAGGATCAAACGTTCCCGTAGCCGAGATCACGACGGTTGCCGATTCACGCTCCCCCAACCGGGCCACGAAGCGGCTGCATCCCACCTGCTGCGGCACAAAGGTTCCGTTCAACACCTCTTCCGAGTCGACATTCACGACCTGGGCCGAAGCCGTAACATCGCTTTCACCGTCGTAGACCACAAACGAGACTTCGTCACCGACCTGCACCACCTCGGCCGAGGGGATCAGTTTCAGCTTCGCCGTCGTCCCGGAGGATGCTCCTCCCTCCTCCTTCTCACAACCCGATACACCCAATGCCAGGGCGATCGTCCAGATGCCCCACATCCAATATCCAAACAAATGTTTCATACCTTATATTTTATACAAAAAAAGAACTTATCCGCCCCTCATCCTGCGCTTCGCCAGTCCGAAGCCGGAGAGTCCGCTGCCCGAATTGACGATCGAGCACCCCAAGATACAACACCTTTTGCATTTTCACAAATTCCGACCCGATTTCCCGTACCGCGCAAACAAATTTCCGCCAAAAGCACTACCTTTGATCTGACGATTTTGCAAAACGAAAAAAAACAGATATCTCATGTCACGCACACTACTTCCACTGCTCACGGCCCTTCTCTGGCTGCTGTTCGGCACCGGCTGCACCGAAGAACCCGCCCCCACGCTGAAGGTAATCTCCTACAACATCCGCCTCAGCTCGGCCGACGACGGGCCCAACAGCTGGCCCCACCGCCGAGAGGGCACCCTCACCCTCCTTGCGCGCGAACAGCCCGACCTGCTGGGCATCCAGGAGGGCGAACTGGAACAGGTGCGCTTCCTCGAGGAGCAATGCCCCGACTACGCACGTCTGGGCGTCGGCCGCGACGACGGAGCCGGACGCGGCGAGATCATGGCGATCTTCTATCGCCGCGACCGTTTCGAGCTGCTCGACAGCACCACCTTCTGGCTGAGCGAGACACCCGACCGGGTCTCCCGCGGTTGGGATGCCGCCTGCAACCGCACGGCAACCTGGGGAGTGTTCCGCGACCGGAGATCGGGACGCCTCATCGGCTACCTCAACACCCACCTCGACCATCAGGGCGCCACGGCACGTGCCGAATCGATCCGGCTACTGGTCGACCGTCTGCAAGCACTCGCACCAACAGATGCCGCACTCATCGTCGGGGGCGACTTCAACTCACCGACCGACGACGCCATCTTCCGCCCGCTCGACTCGCTGCTGTATTCGGCCCGCGACACCAGCCCCACGACCGACCGCAAAGGGAGCTACCATGCCTTCGGCGCCCTCACGACCGATGCCCCGATGCTCGACCACCTCTTCTACCGGGGACTGCAACCCCTTGCATTCCGCACACTCGACGGCGACTACGGCGTCCCCTACCTTTCGGACCACTATCCGGTCGAGGCCCTCTTCCGCCTCTAACCTCCCCACACACGCATGCTGCACGAATTTCTGCAATACCTGGCCGCCGAACGGCGCTACTCCCCCCTGACGCTGCACAACTACGCCCGCGACTTGCGCCTCTTCTTCGCATGGCTCGGCACGGACGATGAACACTTCAGCCCGAGCCTTCTGAGCGAATCGTGCCTGCGCCAATGGCTCCTCCACCGCACGGAGACAACCCGTCTGAGCGCCTCGTCACTCAACCGCGAACTCTCCACCCTGCGCTCCTTCTGCCATTGGCTCCACCGCACGGGACGCCTCGACCGGGACATCGCCAACCGCATCACCTCGCTCAAAACGCCGAAACGCCTTCCGGTCTTCGTACCCGAAAGCCGCATGACGGGCATCGTCCGCGATTGCGAAACCGAGAGCGACACCTTCACCACCGAACGCGACGCCCTGGTCATCCTGCTCTTCTACGCCTGCGGCCTTCGACTGGCCGAACTGATCGGGATCGACCGCGACGACTTCCGGGACGACTATCGCTCCCTGCGCGTGCTGGGCAAGGGCAACAAGGAGCGCGTGGTCCCGGTGATGGAGTTCGTACGCGAAAAGATTCTGCGCTACCTCGACCTGATTGAACGGC
>CALUII010000080.1 GCA_944320665.1 uncultured Alistipes sp.
TGTCATGGCGAGCGTGCGCGGGATCGGCGTGGCGGTCATCACGAGGATGTGGGGCGGTTGTGCATTCTTGGTCCACATGCGGGCGCGCTGCTCGACACCGAAGCGGTGCTGCTCGTCGATCACCACGAAGCCGAGGTTGGCGAACTGCACGCGCTCCTCGATCAGCGCATGGGTGCCGATAAGCAGGTGGACCGATCCGTCGGCGATACCGCTCAGGGCCTCGCGCCGTTCGCGGGCGTTCGACGCGCCGGTCAGAATCGCCACGCGCACCTCCATCCCCGCGAGCATGCGCCGGAAGGTGGCATAGTGCTGGCGGGCGAGAATCTCGGTCGGGGCCATCAGGCAGGCCTGGAAGCCGTTGTCGACGGCCAGCAGCATCGACATCAGCGCCACGAGTGTCTTGCCGCTGCCGACGTCGCCCTGCAGCAGGCGGTTCATCTGATAGCCCGTGACGGTATCCTGGCGGATCTCGCGGATCACGCGTTTCTGAGCCCCCGTCAGCGGGAAGGGGAGTTTCTCGTTGTAGAAAGTGTTGAAGCAGTCGCCCACCTTCGGGAAGAGGAAACCGTCGTTTTTCGTGAGGCGGGCCGTGCGGCGCGACTGCACGTTGAGCTGGATGCCCAGCAGTTCGTCGAACTTGAGGCGGTACTGTGCCTGGCGCAGCAGCTCGGACGATTGCGGAAAGTGGATGTTGTAGAGCGCCTCGCGCAGCGTGAGCAGTCCGTATTGCGTGCGCAGCGCCTCCGGCAGCGGTTCGTCGATGTGGTCGCGCACGAGCCGCCAGGCGTTGCCGACGATCTGGTAGAACCCCTTGGTGCCGAGCAGGCTCGAAAGACGTTCGGTCGAGGAGTAGATGCCCTGCATGCCGCTTTCGGGTTTGCGGCTGAGGTACTGTTCCATGGTCTCGATCTCGGGGTGGACGAGCGACAGCTCCTGCCGGAAGAACGACGGGCGGCCGAAGATGAGGTATTCGCGTTCCACCTCGATCCGTTTTTCGATCCACTTGATTCCCTGGAACCAGACCAGTTCGGCCGTGCCCGAGGCGTCGGCGACGGTGACGGTGAATCGTTGTTTGCGACCGCTGCCGGCGTAGGCGGTACCCGTCACGCGGGCGCGGAACTGCACGAGCGTCAGCCCGGCGGCATCGGTGATCTCGGCGATGCGGTAGATCTTCGTGCGGTCGATGTAGCGGAACGGGTAGTGGCTCAGCAGGTCGCCCACGGTGCGGATGCCGAGCTCCTTGTCGAGGAGTTTGGCCCGTGCCTCGCCGACGCCGGCGACGAATTTGATGTCGTGGTCCCAGAAACGCTCCATGGCGCAAAGATAACGATTTCGTTTGATCTGCGCATACGTGCGCGTGCGAAATGCTACGGTCGGATGCGGGATGCTGCAATGAAAAACCTCCGTGCGGAGATTCCCGAGAGGGGGTGTCGTGCACGGAGGTGTGAGGATTTGACGGGGTGTCGTGGGAGGAGCCTGCGCCCGGCGGGCTCTTCCGGCGGCACTACTACTCGTTGTCGTTCGACTTGGGCGCGAGCTCGGCGTCGATCGTGAAGGTGAACTCGCCGTCGTACCATTTTCCGTCGCCCGGGCCCGTCTGTTCAGCTTGCCTGGGGTCGATCGAGAGGGTTTGCGGGGCGAAGTCACCGCCATTCTCGAGGCCGTCCGTGTCGAAGAAGCGGATCTCGGTCGGTGGAATCATATCGCCCTGGATGCGCAAGTCGTAGTTACCGTCGGCATCGGTGTGGCCCGATTGGTTGCCGACCTCGACGAGGATCTGAGGCACGGGTTGCTGCGTCGCGTCTGTAACGCGTCCGATGAATCGGAAATCCGAATGCGGCGTGCCGTATTCGACGGGAATGTCATCGGGAAAGCCGTTTGAATTGTCGCTGCATCCGAAGCCCAACAGGCCCAGAAGCAAGATGAGTAATTTGTTTTTCATGAGACGAATGTTTTTGGGTGAGGCAGGAAAGGCTGTTGGATGACCTTGCTACTCGTTGTCGCTCGACTTGGGCGCGAGCTCGGCGTCGATCGTGAAGGTAAACTCGCCGTCGTACCAGTCGCCGTCACCCGGGCCCGTTTGTTCGCCCTGCCTAGGGTCGATCGGGATGGTTTGCGAGGCGAAGTCACCGCCATTCTCGGGGCCGTCCGTGTCGGTGAAGCGAATCCCGTCGTGCGGAATTACCCCGTTCAGGATGCGCAGGTCGTAGTTGCCGTTGGCGTCGGTGCGGCCCGACTGGTTGCCGACTTCGACGAGGATCTGCGGCACGGGTTGCTGCGCTGCGTCGGTAACGCGGCCAATGAAACGGTAATCCGCATGCGGCGTGCCGTATTCTACTGCGCCTTCGCTGCAGCCGAAGCCCAACAGGCCCAGAAGCAAGATAAGTAATTTGTTTTTCATACGGGCAAAAGTTTTTTATCGGGGTGAAACAATGCGTGCGTAGTGGCAGAGCTTGAGGTGTCGGTCGTCGTCGTAGAGGTGCATGCCGTTGCCGCGGCAGTAGCGGAACAGGCCGCAGTCGGCACACTGATCCTTGTGGGCCCACGACCGGTCGCGGAACTCGCCGAAGCGCTGTTGCCAGACCTCCCAGAAGTCGTCGCGGTAGATGTTTCCCTGGTGGAAGCCGGCACGGATCGACGTGCAGCCCGAGATGGCGCCGTCGATGCGGATCGAGGCCGTCGAGACGCCGGCCGAGCAGCGGTAGAACGAGTCGCGCACCTCACCCTCGTAGGTGCCGAGGAAGCCCTCGCAGCCGTACGATGCGTGGATGCGTCCGGCGCGGCGCGTGTCGCGGATGAAGTTGAGCAGGGAGGTGAACTCCTCGTCGGAGAGTTGCAGTTCGGGATCGGTGGCGGCACGTCCCGAGGGGA
>CALUII010000081.1 GCA_944320665.1 uncultured Alistipes sp.
CGTGTAAGCATTTTTTTGCGCGAAGATACCTCGCGTGGAATAAATTCGCTACACGCACTTCTCCGGTTGTTTACAAATCAACTGATATGCTAACTATAGTATTCGGGTTTGAGAAAAAAATTGTATCTTTGTTTTATTGACAATTTTTTTGGGATAGAATGAGCAAAGACAAGTATACTTTTATTGATCTCTTCGCCGGATGTGGAGGACTTTCGCTGGGGATGCAGCAAGCCGGTTTCAAATGTGTGTGGGCAGTTGAGATTGATGAGAATGCGAGTGAAACATACAGACATAACTTGGGAGATCATTTAGTCACCTCAGATGTTAGGAATGTCGATGTTGCAAGTGTTCCTGCTTGTGATGTTCTGGTTGGAGGTTTCCCTTGCCAACCGTTTTCGATTTCTGGCCTACAGGCCGGATTCAAAGGTAAAGATGGCGATTTGTTTTATCAGTGCGTGAGGTTCATTAATGCAAAACAGCCAAAAGTCTTTATGCTAGAGAACGTAGCCGGATTTGCCACTTTACAGAAAGGTTATTTTCTTAATACGGCAATATCTATACTCTCATCTCTTGGCTACCATGTTAGTTGGAAAGTTCTTGATTGTTCTGACTATTCCATACCTCAAACAAGGAAACGTATTATTATTTTAGGTAATAGACTTGGTAGAGAGAATACGTACCCTACTCCGACAAACAAGAAAGTATCTGTGAAGGAAGCCATTGATGACATCTGGCAGAATCCAGACCAATATCTAAACAATGACCCAATGAAGCATAGTCCTAGAATTGTAAAACGCTTCTCTTATGTTGAGCAAGGCAAAACTGCATTGGACGCCATTAGAAAACATCCAGAACTTGGTGATGCAAAAATTACCAAACAGTGTTATCGTAGGATGATTGAAACTGAACCTGCTCCAACAATCGTCGCAAATTTTGTCACCACAACTATCCATTATTCTCAGAACAGAAACTTAACAGCCAGAGAGGCTGCACGTTTGCAAACATTTCCAGACACTTTTGAATTTAAGGGATACAAGACGCGTATGAGTTGGCAGAAGTCTCTTTCTCAATTTGAGCAAATAGGGAATGCGGTACCACCAGAGCTTGCAAGACTTATGGGCAATTGCATATATGACATTCTTGAGGGAAGAACTCCAGAGGTAATAGTAGAACAAACTTTATTTCCTGAGTTGTCCGAACAAGTACATTTTGAAGAGATTCCTATTATGCCGAAACGTCCTCAGCAAGCGAGAGGGAAAAGCCACTCAAATAGAGGTAGGAACAGCAAGTATTCCAAAATATACGAAAATATAGAGCATTTGGCCCCAAGAGAATCTGTCTATATCCCTGATGAGATCCCTGAAGATTTCTTTGTATTCCTACCGGGAGCGATGTTAAGAAGGGGGATACATTACGAGGTAAAAAAAGAAGGTGGTTCTCGATTCGTTGTAAGGCTCCCATAACTTCTACCATACTAGATACTGCTCTAGCGCATTTCCGCGAACATGATCGCTCATTGCTGGAGAGAAATCCTCAAGCCAGTTAATGTTGTTATGTATCCATTGTGAAATGTTATATCCGGTATACTCTCGAATTTTCGCATAAGTGGCTTCACCAGTCGTAACCGACCATAATCCCGAATTATTTAATGTTTCAAGATAATGGTTGTTTTCGGTGGCACGAACGAAAAGAAGACAATTATACTCATCTTTCATTTCTTGGTAAATTTTTCCAACCATAAGCAACCGATTAGTATTCCCTTTCTCGTTGGAGCCGAAACCACTCTTAAAATCAACTACGTACTTGTGACCGTCTTTCAAAAAATGGAGATCTGATTTCAACTGTATTTCTCCAGATGTTACAAGATTCCACACCTGAGAAAAATAGGCCGATAATCGCGTCTCCTCTTCTTTGGTAATATTAAGACCAGCGATATAGCTAGCAATCTCCTGAATTAAAGCAGCCTTGACATCTTCGAACTCAGGTGGAGCATACAGAGACAATTCGTTTATTGGGAACTCAAAACATAGCTTACAGAAGGGTTCCCACAATTCACCTATTCTTCTTGAAAAAGTCATATACTCATAGGGCCATACTGTATTACGAGACTCAAGCATCACTACAAAACTTGAGTAATCTACCATCAATATGGTCTCTAGCAAATCTTGCTTGCTCCAATGATCCGTATTTGATTGTTCGATAATTCTTGAATGATATTCGTCTCTTATATCATTAATAGCATCATTAACCACCTTTGCTTTTTTCTGTGGCGTAGGTGCTGAACATATTTGTTCAGACACTAACGTTACAGAATGACGGTACATGGTAAGCAGTTCTCTCTTCTTATTCTTTAATGCAGGTGAAATTTCAAGATTGATCATTGGAAAGAAGGAAAAAAATATCAACATTCAGTGCTCTGGCTATTTTTTCAATATTACAAAGAGTGATATTTTTCTCAGCACGCTCAATCATACCAATATACGTGCGATGAAGTCCTGCTTTTTCAGCGAGATCTTCTTGGGTAAGATTACACTCTTTTCGAATTCGCTGGACGTTATGTCCAAAACGAATCAATATTTCTGTTTTCATTATTACATATGAATTGCTTGCATAGCTTATTTTTACAAAAATAGCGCCAATTATAGTATTCATCAACATACTAAAATTAGCATTTCATACTTGAGATGTATATTTAACAAGCCTTTTATTTACATTGGGAATCATTGATTTCCAATAATTAATAAAAATAATCGTGTAAAAATATTATAGACGACAGCAGAAAAGCACTCGTCTGATGGCCAATTCCTATAGTATAGGTTTAATCGAGGAATTGTTCTTCGAATTGTGACAGAATTACTAAATAGAGGCTATGACGCCTCTCTCTTAGTGTCGCAAATAACGATATCAACTTGGCAAAGCAGAACAGACGTG
Source organism: uncultured Alistipes sp. (assembly GCA_944320665.1). GTDB lineage: Bacteria > Bacteroidota > Bacteroidia > Bacteroidales > Rikenellaceae > Alistipes. The sequence continues at coordinate 2,932 of CALUII010000081.1, forward strand.
TGAATAATATTTGTCGTACAATTGAAGCTAATAATCTCATACTCGTTTCAATTCATGCAAATCTTGGGTATGACAGAGAGTAGACATCTCTATCAATGGAGTATCCACAAATTGCACGGTTAGATTCGTGCTAATATTCTAGAAATTCGTTACAGATCAGAAGCATCTTCAGTAAATGACGATGCATGCTGACTGGTCTAACTGGAATGTCGATCTAGAGGGAAATTTCTACATCCTCAGGCACGCAGCATATCCGGCAATACTCACAAACAACTTCATAACAAATGCCCAGAAAAACCAGTTTTTCGAGTCTTCTGCCGATCTGGAGGCAATTACCTACCTGCATGGAAGAAAACATCAAGGATATTGATATTAAAATAGAAAAGCTCTATTGCATTACTTTTTTAGTTGTGTTTTTCTTGTACTTTTCATTTGTAATCGACTGAGGCATAAGCAAGCGACTCCTACATTTTGAAATTCGTTAAATAACAATATCGCTATACTGTGGCTCAAGATTAAGATTCATTCCTACATCGGGAATAAACGAGATGATGACCTTAACGTAATGACTTTGCTCTTTTTCATACCAATCGGCTAACAATATCAACAAGATTCCTATTTTCAGGGAAATAATGTCGTGAGATCCGTTTCAAATCAAGATTCGGATTTTGTCGAGTCGTTAAATTCTTGTAATTTTCGTAAAATTTATGGACTAATTTCACAAAGCAATATGAAGAAAGACTTTGGATCGAAGAGTTGGCTCTACCCGATGCCCGTACTGATTGTGGCAGCATACGACGAACAAGGTGTGCCCAATGTCATGAATGCCGCCTGGGGTGGCATGTTTACCGATGAGACAATCGGAATCTGTCTCTCCGC
>CALUII010000082.1 GCA_944320665.1 uncultured Alistipes sp.
GCTTATCGGAGAAATCCTTGCCTCCGAACCAGTTGGAATCCCAACCGCGGATGATGCCCAGACGATTTGCTATCGGATTTACTTTCTGTCCCATTTGTTTTACTTCTTTTCTTCGGTTACCATTTTGTCAACTACGATCGTCACGTGGTTCGAACGCTTGCGGATACGGTGCGCGCGACCCTGCGGCGCAGCCTGAATACGCTTCAGCATACGGCCTCCGTCCACGAAGATCTCCTTCACGCAGAGTTTCGTGTCTTCCAGACGCTCGTTCTCGTTCTTGGCCTCCCAGTTGGCGATTGCCGACTTGAGGAGTTTCTCCATACGGATCGAGGCCTCCTTCTTCGAGTAGCGGAGGATACCCAGCGCCTTGTTGATCTCCACGCCGCGGATGATGTCGGCCACCAGGCGCATCTTGCGGGGCGAGGTGGGGCAGTCGCGCATGATGGCGATTGCCTTCTGCTTCTTTTCAGCCTTCAGTTTTTCGGCTCTTATTGCTTTTCTTGCACCCATTTTCTACCTATTTTTTCTTGTTACCACTGTGCCCGCGGAACGTACGGGTGGGGGCGAATTCGCCGAGCTTGTGACCCACCATGTTCTCGGTGACGTAGACCGGGATGAACTTGTTTCCGTTGTGGACAGCGATCGTCTGACCCACGAAGTCAGGCGAAATCATACTTGCTCGCGACCATGTCTTGATTACCGCTTTCTTGTTGCTCTCGGCCTGAGCTACGACTTTGGCCTCGAGTTTGGGCTCAATGTACGGTCCTTTTTTCAGTGAACGGCTCATGTATGTACTCTATTTAATTACTTTTTCTTGGAAATAATGAACTTCGAGGTCGTCTTCTTCGGATTACGCGTCTTGTAACCCTTAGCCAACAGACCCTTGCGCGAACGGGGGTGACCACCCGACGCACGACCTTCACCACCACCCATCGGGTGATCGACAGGGTTCATCACGACGCCACGGTTGCGCGGGCGACGGCCGAGCCAACGCTCGCGGCCGGCCTTACCCGAACTCTCGAGGCTGTGGTCGAGGTTCGACACCACGCCGATCGTAGCGCGGCAAGTTACGAGTACCATACGAGTCTCACCCGAAGGCAGCTTGATGATGGCGAATTTGCCCTCACGCGCCAACAGCTGAGCATACGAGCCGGCCGAACGCGCCATCGCGGCGCCCTGGCCCGGGTAGAGTTCAATGTTGTGGATCACCGTACCGAGGGGAATCTCGCTCAGGAAGAGCGTGTTGCCCACTTCGGGAGCGACGCCTGCGCCGCTCATCACGGTCTGACCCACCTGGAGGCCGTTGGGTGCGATGATGTAGCTCTTCGTACCGTCGGCATAAACCAGCAGTGCAATGCGTGCCGTACGATTGGGGTCGTACTCGATAGTTTTCACAGTTGCAGCCATACCGTCCTTCGCGCGCTTGAAGTCGATCAGACGATACATCTGCTTGTGACCGCCGCCGATGTAACGAACCGTCATCTTACCGGTGTTGTTACGACCGCCGGTGCTCTTCTTCACGCTCAGCAACGACTTTTCGGGAACGTTCGTCGTGATTTCGTCGAACGTACCGATGATCTTATGTCTCGTGCCCGCAGTTACAGGCTTGAACTTTCTTACTGCCATCTTCGTTAGATATTACTGTAAAAATCTATCTTGTCTCCATCCTTCAAGGTGACGATTGCCTTCTTGAAGTTATTCATGCGGCCCTCGAGCAGCCCGGCTTTCGTGTAGCGGCTCTTGCACTTGCCCATGTAGTTCACGGTGTTCACATCCGTTACGACGACGTTGTACATCTGCTCCACGGCATTCCGGATCTGCAGCTTGTTAGCTCTCACGTCCACGATAAAACCGTAGCGATTCAACTTATCGCCCTGAATCGTCATTTTCTCGGTCAAAACCGGCTTAATAATAATTTCCATTTTTGTACAGCGTTTTTAAGCTAACATCGTATTGAGCACATTTTCCGCGCCCTCGACCATCACGATTGCCGAAGCGTTCATCACGTCGTACGTGCAGAGATTCTGAGCCAGAACGGGCTTCACGTACGGGAGGTTGCGGCAGGAGAGCTGCAGGTTGACGTTCGTCTCGGGCAGTACGAGCAGTACCTTCTTGTCCGAGACCTTCAGAGCGTCGGCCATAGCGGCCACGTTCTTCGTCTTGGGGGCATCCATCACGGGCGACTCCACAACGCTGATGGCACCGGCCTGAGCCTTGTAGGTCAGCGCGCTGCGGCGAGCCAGCTGCTTGAGCTTCTTGTTGAGTTTGAAGCTGTAGTCGCGGGGCACGGGGCCGAAGATACGACCGCCACCCGGGAAGAGGGGCGACTTGATGCTACCGGCACGAGCGCCGCCCGTACCTTTCTGGCGCTTGAGCTTGCGGGTGGAACCGGCCACCTCGTTGCGCTGCTTCGACTTGTGCGTACCCTGACGCTGGTCGGCCAGATACTGCTTCACGTCGAGATAGATCGCGTGGTCATTAGCCTCCACGCCGAAGACTGCGTCCGAAAGGACTACCTTACGTCCGGTCTCTTGACCCTGGATATTGTAAACAGCTAATTCCATACTACTTCTCAATCGTTAAATAAGCACCTTTTGCCCCGGGAATCGAACCCTTGACGAGGATCAGATTGCTCTCGGGAATTACTTTCAATACTTTCAGGTTCAGCACCTTCACCTGCTCGCCACCCATCTGACCGGGAAGACGCTTGCCGGGGAAGACGCGCGAAGGATAGGACGATGCGCCCAGCGAACCCGGCTTACGCTGACGGTTGTGCTGGCCGTGGGTCTGGCCGCCGACGCCGCCGAAGCCGTGGCGTTTCACAACGCCCTGGAAGCCGCGGCCCTTGGAGATCCCCGTTACGTCCACCCAGTCTTCCTCGGTGAAGAGATCGACGGTCAGCGTGTCACCGAGGTTCACTTCGGGCATGCCCTTGAACTCGGCGAGCTTGCGCTTGGGGGTCGTACCGGCCTTCTTGAAGTGGCCTAACAAACTGTTGCTGGTGTGCTTCTCACTCTTGTCGTCATAGGCAATCTGCACCGCCTCGTAGGAGTCCTTCTCGACGGTTTTGATTTGCGTAACTACACACGGACCAGCCTCAATGACAGTGCATGGTATGTTCTTACCCTCGGCACTGTAAACGGAAGTCATTCCGATTTTCTTTCCAATAAGTCCTGACATTTCTTGTCAAATTACGTGTTTGTTATCTAAAAGTGTGAGTCTCTTTTCTTCACTCGGATTCCATCGCGGAATGCGGATCAGACCTTGATCTCCACCTCGACACCCGAGGGAAGCTCGAGTTTCATCAGGGCGTCGATCGTCTTGGGGGTCGACGAGTAGATGTCGAGGATGCGCTTGAAGGTGCAGAGCTGGAACTGCTCGCGGGCCTTCTTGTTGACGAAGGTCGAGCGGTTCACGGTAAAGATCTGCTTGCGCGTGGGCAGGGGCACGGGACCGCTCACGACGGCGCCCGTACTCTTTACGGTCTTCACGATCTTCTCGGCCGACTTGTCGACGAGGTTATGATCGAACGACTTTAATTTGATTCTGATTTTCTGGCTCATATAATTTCACTATTCTAAATCCTTACGTTTACCACTCGCCTTCTCGATAATCTCCTTGGCGAGGTTTGCCGGAACCTCCTCGTAGTGCGAGAACTCCATCGACGAGGTTGCGCGGCCCGACGAGATCGTACGCAGTACGGTCACATAGCCGAACATCTCCGACAGGGGCACCTTGGCCTTCACGACGCGGGCCGTACCCTTCGTCTCCATGCCGGTGATCTGACCGCGGCGCTTGTTCAGGTCGCCGATGATATCACCCATGTTCTCCTCGGGGGTTACGACCTCAACGGCCATGATCGGCTCCATGATGACCGAGCCGGCCTTCGGAGCGGCGTTACGATAACCGTTGCGGGCAGCGATTTCGAACGACAGCTGGTCGGAGTCCACCGGGTGGAACGAACCATCCTTCAGCGTCACCTTCATCGAGTCCATCGTGTAGCCTGCGAGGGCGCCGTTGGCCATAGCCGACTCGAAGCCCTTCTGTACGGCGGGGATGAACTCCTTCGGGATGTTACCGCCCTTCACCTCATCGATGAAGGTGAGGCCCATCTTGCCCTCATCGGCCGGACCGATCTCGAAGATGATGTCGGCGAACTTACCACGACCACCGGTCTGCTTCTTGAAGACCTCGCGGTGCTGTACGGTCTTGGTCAGCGCCTCCTTGTAGTTCACCTGCGGAGCACCCTGGTTGATCTCCACGCCGAATTCGCGACGCAGACGGTCCACGATGATATCGAGGTGCAGCTCACCCATACCGCTGATCACCGTCTGGCCCGAATCCTCATCGGTGTGTACCGTAAAGGTGGGGTCCTCCTCGGCGAGTTTGGCCAGAGCGATACCCAGTTTGTCGAGATCCTTCTGGGTTTTGGGCTCGACGGCCAGACCGATCACCGGCTCGGGGAAGGTCATCTGCTCGAGTACGATCGGATGGTCCTCGGCGCAGAGCGTATCGCCCGTGCGGATCTCCTTGAAACCTACGGCAGCGCAGATATCGCCGGCACCGACGGTCTCCATCGGGTTCTGCTTGTTGGCGTGCATCTGATAGATACGGCTGATGCGCTCGCGCTTGCCGCTGCGTGCGTTCAGCACGTACGAACCGGCATCCAGACGGCCCGAGTATACGCGCACGAAAGCCAGACGGCCTACAAACGGATCGGTAGCGATCTTGAAGGCCAGACCGCAGAAGGGCTCGTCCTCCGAAGCGTGACGCACCTCTTCCTGCTCGGTTTTGGGGTTGATACCCGTAACGGGGGGTACATCCATCGGCGACGGCAGGAAAGCGATCGTATAGTCGAGCAGCTTCTGCACGCCTTTGTTGTGGAACGACGAACCGCAGAGCATCGGCACGAGCTGCATCGAGATCGTAGCCTTGCGGATTGCGGCGAGCAGTTCATCGGGCGTGATCGAATCGGGATCCTCGAAGAACTTCTCCATGAGGGCTTCGTCCGTAGCGGCCACCTCCTCGATGAGTTTGGCGCGCCACTCGGCAGCCTCGGCCTTCATGGCTTCGGGGATCTCGCGGATCTCGAAGTTGTCGCGAACCGTCTTGTCGTCGTTGTAGTAGATCGCATTATTATAAATAAGGTCTACCAGACCCTCGAACTTATCCTCGGCACCGATAGGCAGCACGACCGGCAGAGCCGTAGCACCGAAGTGTTTCTTGATCTGAGCACATACGGCGAAGAAGTCGGCACCCGTACGGTCCATCTTGTTGACATAACCGATACGCGGTACGTTGTACTTGTCGGCCTGACGCCATACGGTCTCCGACTGGGGCTCGACGCCACCC
>CALUII010000083.1 GCA_944320665.1 uncultured Alistipes sp.
TGCCCTTGTAACGGATGCGCTTGTACTTGCCGCAATGACACTCGTAGTCCTTCACCGGGCCGAAGATTCGCTCACAGAACAGACCGTCGCGCTCGGGTTTGTAGGTACGGTAGTTGATGGTCTCGGGCTTCAGCACCTCGCCGCTCGACTGGGCCAGGATCTCCTCGGGGGAGGCCAGGCCGATCGAGATGCGGCTGTAACCGTTGTTATTCGCTTTATTATCTTTGGTGAATGCCATATACTCTTCTCTTGTTTTTCGTGACTTCTCTATTGCGGCCTCCTGCTACTCGAGTTTCACCGACAGGGCCAGACCGCGCAACTCGTGCAGCAACACGTTCATAGCCTCCGGGATACCCGGTTTGGGCAGGTTCTCGCCCTTGACGATGGCCTCGTAGGCCTTGGCACGTCCCGTAACGTCGTCCGACTTGATCGTCAGGATCTCCTGCAGGATGTTGGCGGCGCCGAAGCCTTCGAGCGCCCACACCTCCATCTCACCGAAACGCTGACCACCGAACTGGGCCTTACCGCCAAGCGGCTGCTGCGTAATGAGCGAGTAGGGACCAATCGAACGGGCATGCATCTTGTCGTCGATCATGTGGCCCAGCTTGAGCATGTAGATCACACCCACGGTAGCCGGCTGGTCGAACATCTCGCCCGTACCTCCATCATAAAGATAGGTACGTCCGCTGCGCGGGACACCGGCCTTGGCCGTGTACTCGTTGATCTGCTCGAGCGAGGCACCGTCGAAGATCGGCGTTGCGAACTTCAGACCCAACTCACGGCCGGCCCATCCGAGCACGGTCTCGTAAATCTGGCCGAGGTTCATTCGCGAAGGCACACCCAGCGGGTTCAGGCAGATGTCGACGATCGTACCGTCCTCGAGGAACGGCATATCCTCGTCGCGCACGATTTTAGCCACGATACCCTTGTTACCGTGACGACCGGCCATCTTGTCACCCACCTTCAACTTACGTTTCTTGGCGATGTAGACCTTGGCCATCTGGATGACGCCCGTCTGCGGCAATTCGTCGCCGTTGGTGAGGTTGTACTTCTCGCGCTTGATGGCTGCGTCGGCCTTCTTCCACTCGATCATGTAGTTGTTGACCGTCGCCTCGATCAGTGCATCGACGTGCTCGTCGCCCGTCCAGTGGCAGGCCCCCAGGTTCAGGTAGCCCATGGCCACACCCGTACGTTCGTCGGCCGTCTTGCGCGAGATCTCCTCAAGCATCTTCTGCGAGAACTTCGTTCCGGCCGGATAGATCTCCACGCCGAAGTAGTCCGTAATGCCGGTCGTCGTCTTGCCCTGAAGCAGCGTCCAGAGTTTCGATACGAGCAGTTTGGTCAGATCGGCGATCTGAGCAGCGAACTTCTCGTCGAGCTGGTCGAGTGCCGCCTTTTCGGCGCTCTTGCTCTTCTTGTTCTCCTTGCCGGCACGGCTGTAGAGTTTCGTGTCGATCACCACACCGTGCAGCGAGGGCTGCGCCTTGAGCGAAGCGTCCTTCACGTCACCGGCCTTGTCGCCGAAGATCGCACGCAACAGTTTCTCCTCGGGCGACGGATCGCTTTCGCCCTTCGGGGTGATCTTACCGATGAGGATATCACCCGGATGCACGTTGGCACCGACACGGATGATACCGTTTGCATCGAGGTCCTTGGTGGCATCCTCCGAAACGTTCGGAATATCCGACGTCAACTCCTCGACGCCGCGCTTCGTATCGCGCACCTCCATGATGTACTCGTCGACGTGCACCGACGTGAAGATATCCTCACGCTGGATACGCTCCGAGATCACGATGGCATCCTCGAAGTTGTAACCCTTCCACGGCATGAAGGCCACCTTCAGGTTGCGGCCCAGGGCCAACTCGCCGTTCTGCGTCGAGTAGCCCTCCGTAAGGATCTGGCCCTTGGTCACGTGTTCGCCCGTCAGCACGATGGGTTTCAGCGTGATCGAGGTATTCTGGTTCGTACGGCGGTAACGCGGCAACATGTAGGTCGTCACCTCCGGGGCGAACGACACCAGTTTCTCGTCCTCCGTGCGCTCGTACTTGATCTGAATCTGCGTAGCGTCGGCAAACACCACCTCGCCTTCGCCCTCGGCAACGACCTGGATGCGGCTGTCCGAGATCATGTCCTTCTCGATACCGGTACCGACAATCGGCGACTCGCAGGTAATCAGAGGCACCGCCTGGCGCATCATGTTCGAACCCATCAGCGCACGGTTGGCATCGTCGTGCTCGAGGAACGGGATCAGGCTGGCGGCAATCGAGGCGATCTGGTTCGGAGCCACGTCCATAAGATTCACCTCTTGGGCCGTCACGACGGGGAAGTCGGCACCCTCACGCGCCTTGATTCGGTCGGGCTGCAGGAAGTGGCCCTGATCGTCGATCGGCACATTCGACTGTGCGACGATCTTGCCCTCCTCCTCCTCGGCCGAGTAGTATTTGATGTGCGAGTTGTCCATGTCGATCACGCCGTTCTCCACCGTACGGTAGGGGGTCTCGATGAAGCCCATGGGCGAGATCTTGGCATAGACGCACAACGACGAGATCAGACCGATGTTCGGGCCCTCAGGCGACTCGATCGGGCAGAGACGGCCGTAATGCGTGTAGTGTACGTCTCGCACCTCGAAGCCGGCGCGGTCACGCGACAGACCGCCGGGACCCAGGGCCGAGAGACGACGCTTGTGCGTGATCTCGGCCAGCGGGTTGATCTGGTCCATGAACTGCGAGAGCTGCGACGTACCGAAGAACGAATTGATCACGCTCGACAGCGTCTTGGCGTTGATCAGATCCACCGGCGTGAAGACCTCGTTGTCACGCACGTTCATGCGTTCACGGATCGTACGTGCCATGCGCACGAAACCGACCGAGAACTGGTTCGAAAGCTGCTCGCCCACCGTGCGTACACGACGATTCGACAGGTGGTCGATATCATCGACCTCGGCTTTCGAGTTGATAAGCTGGATCAGATAACGGATGATGGCGATGATGTCCTCGCGCGTGAGGGTGCGGATCGCCGGATCGGTATCCAGTCCAAGTTTCTTGTTGATGCGGTAGCGACCCACATCCCCCAGGTCGTAGCGCTTGTCCGAGAAGAAAAGCTTCTCGATCACGTCGCGGGCCGTAGCCTCATCGGGCGGCTCCGAAGCGCGCAACTGGCGGTAAATGTAAACAACGGCCTCTTTTTCCGAGTTGCAGGGATCCTTCTGCAACGTATTGTATATGATGGAGAAGTCGACACCCGACTGATTCTCCTTGTGGAGGAGGATCGTCTTGGCGCCACTCTCGATGATTTCGTCAATATGTTCCTCTTCGAGGATCGTTTCACGGTCGACGATGACGTTGTTTCGCTCGATCGAAACAACCTCACCCGTATCCTCGTCAACGAAGTCTTCGACCCAGGTCGAAAGCACACGGGCAGCCAACTTGCGGCCTACGGCCTTCTTCAGATTGGCCTTGTTGACCTTGACCTCGTCTGCGAGGTCAAAAATCTCGAGAATCTGCTGGTCGGTCTCGAAACCGATTGCACGCAAAAGGGTGGTAACGGGGAGTTTCTTCTTACGGTCGATGTAGGCATACATCACGTTGTTGATATCCGTAGCGAACTCGATCCACGAACCCTTGAACGGAATGATACGCGCGGAATAGAGCTTCGTACCGTTCGTATGCACGCTCTGGCCAAAGAAAACGCCGGGCGAACGGTGCAGCTGCGAGACAATAACACGCTCGGCACCGTTGATCACGAACGTACCGCGTTCGGTCATGTAGGGGATGGTTCCGAAATAGACATCCTGCACGACGACGCCGAAATCTTCATGTTCGTCATCGGTGCAGTAAAGTTTCAGTTTCGCCTTCAGGGGTACGCTATAGGTCAGGCCGCGCTCGAGACACTCTTCGATCGAATAGCGAGGCGGATCGATGTAGTAGTCGATGAATTCGAGGACAAAGTTATTGCGCGTATCGGTGATGGGAAAGTTCTCCTGGAACACTTTGTAAAGGCCCTCGTTCTTACGATTCTCGGCCGTAGTGTCCATCTGGAAAAAGTCCCGGAATGATTTGAGCTGTACCTCCAGCAGATCAGGATAGGGAACCCTGTTCTTGACTGTCGAAAAGCTGACTCTTGGTTGTGTTTTTGTTGCGGACATCGGTGAAATCCAAAAATTTAGTTGAAGTGTAAGTACTTCGGGATAATGATGTTACGCTCCCCGAAAACGGGATTGCTTAATCCCGTCAATGCCCTCGTTGCAGGCTGCCTAAGCCCCCCGAGAGCATCCAAACGCCAAAGACCGGACACAGCTCCAAACGGCACTTCCGATCCTTAGACCAAAGAAAGGCATCGAGCTTACGCTCACCGTAAGCCCGACACCTGCATTGTCTGAAACGTACTAAGTAGTCAGAACTACTTAACTTCAACTTCAGCACCTGCCTCCTCGAGCTGGCCCTTGATCTGCTCGGCCTCTTCCTTGGAGACACCCTCCTTGACAGCCTTGGGAGCACCGTCAACCAGAGCCTTAGCGTCGCCCAGCGACAGGCCTGCGATGTCCTTAACGACCTTGATAACCTGAAGCTTGGCCTGGCCGGCGTTCTTCAGGATCACGTCGAACGACGTCTTCTCAGCGGCAGCAGCCTCACCTGCGCCAGCGGCCGGAGCAGCAACTGCAACTGCAGCAGCAGCGGGTTCGATGCCATACTCCTCCTTGAGGATGGTTGCGAGTTCGTTTACCTCCTTAACGGTCAGGTTAACCAGTTCTTCAGCCAGTTTCTTTACATCTGCCATAGTAGTAATCTTTATTAATTTTGTTTTTGATTCTTATTGGTTAATTGTTACGGGTTTCGAGCGTTTTCACGAGACCCGCGATCTTTTGTCCTGCATTAGCCTGCAATGCGGAAATAACGTTCTTCGCAGGCGACTGCAGCAGGGCGACGATATCGCCGATAAGTTCCTCTCTGCTCTTGATGTTGCACAGAGTTTCGAGCTGATTGTCACCGACATATACGCATCCCTCCACATACGCAGCCTTCAGTACGGGCTTGTCGGAAGTTTTGCGGAACTCCTTGATAACCTGGGCCGGAGCCTTGGCTACCTCGGTGAACATGATCGAGGTCGAACCCTCCAATACATTTACCAGATCAGCCTCGGCCTTCTCCACCTTCTCGAGGGCCTTGGTGAGGAGCGTGTTTTTAACCACGACCAGCTTCACCTTGCTCTCGAAGCACTTGCGACGCAACGTTGCAGTCTGCTCGGCATTGAGGGCTTCGATGTTGGTGATGTAGAAATGAGGATACTCCGTGAGCTGAGCGGCGAGGTTGTCGATTACAACCAGTTTTTCTTCCTTAGTCATCTCTTGTATTCCTCCTTCTATTTGTTGTCTACTGATTTGGAATCAATCTGCAAGCCGGGGCTCATCGTAGTCGAGAGATAGATGCTCTTAACATAAGAACCTTTGGCAGCAGCCGGTTTCAGCTTGAGAATCATGCCCAGCACCTCGTTTGCATTTTCAGCAATCTGGTCTGCCGAGAACGAAATCTTGCCGACGGAAGTGTGGATGATACCGAACTTGTCGACCTTGAAGTCGATCTTACCCGATTTCACCTCTTTTACGGCTTTGCCGACCTCCATCGTCACCGTACCGGTTTTGGGGTTAGGCATCAGGCCGCGCGGACCCAGAATACGTCCCAGGGCGCCGACCTTACCCATTACATTGGGAGTAGTGATGATCACATCAACGTCGGTCCAACCGCCCTTGATCTTCTCCACATACTCATCCAGTCCTACGTAATCGGCACCGGCCTCTTTCGCCTCGTTCTCCTTTTCGGGAGTACAAAGCACGAGTACACGTACCGTCTTACCCGTACCGTGGGGCAGCGTCACAACGCCGCGCACCATCTGATTGGCCTTACGGGGATCGACACCCAGACGGACGTCGATATCCACCGAAGCATCAAACTTCGTAAAGGTGATTTCCTTCAGAAGAGCAGCGGCCTCGGTCAGTTTGTAAGCCTTTCCGGGCTCCACCTTTGCGTAGGCAATCTTTTGATTTTTCGTCAACTTACTCATCTTGAATTACAATTTAGGAAATTCACCAACGACGTTGATGCCCATACTGCGTGCAGTACCTGCAACCATACGCATGGCAGCCTCAAGCGTGAAGCAGTTCATATCGGGCATCTTGTCCTGCGCGATTTCACGAACCTGCTCCCACGTAACCTCACCTACACGATCGCGGTTAGGCTGAGCCGAACCGGACTTGATCTTGGCGGCTTCCTTGAGCTGGACAGCTACGGGCGGCTGTTTAACAACGAAGTCGAAGGACTTATCGCTATAAACCGTGATGATTACCGGCAACACCTTGCCTGCCTTGTCCTGGGTACGCGCGTTGAACTGCTTGCAGAAGTCCATGATATTGACTCCCTTCGAGCCCAACGCCGGACCTACCGGAGGCGAAGGATTGGCGGCACCACCTTTGATCTGCAATTTGATAAAAGCAGCAACCTCTTTTGCCATAACTTTCCTTGATTTTTATTCTTTTTCTACTTGTGTGAAGCTCAACTCCATAGGAGTCTTGCGCCCGAATATCTTCACCGATACCGTGAGCTTCTTGCGCTCGTTGTCGACCGTCTCAATGGTACCTTGGAAGCTTGAGAAAGGACCGTCCGTAACCTTGACAGTCTCGCCGACAAAGAAGGGTATTTCGTTCTCCTCCTCCATCGTGCTCATCTCGTCGACGCGGCCGAGGATGCGGCTCACCTCCTGCGGACGCAGCGGGGTGGCAATCATCTTGCGGCTATCCTCCTTCGTATCACCGAGGAAACCGAGCACATTGGGGACGTTACGAATAATCATGGGAATCTGTCCAACAAAGGCAGCCTCTACCAACACATAACCCGGATAGGAGACCTTCTCTTTGGAGATCTTCTTTCCGTTACGAATGGTGTAGACCTTTTCCGTGGGAATCAACACCTGTGAGATATAGTCCTCGAGGTGGTTATGACGAATCTCGGCCTCGATATACTCCTTGACCTTGTTCTCCTTACCACCTACGGCACGAACTACATACCACTGTTTGGCAATTTCACTCATCGTTACCTGGTTCTATTAACGACCTACATTCCCGAGGAACTTGTAGACTTGCGCCAGGATCGTCTCGAACGACATATCCATGACCAGCACGACGATCGCAAAGATGACAGAAGCGACCATCACAACGACGGTCGAACTCTGAAGCTGCGAAAAAGTCGGCCACGTAACCTTGTGCACAAGTTCGTTATAGGACTCTTTGACGTAGTTGAACATAGATTTTTCCTTATATATTTCTGGCAGGAGCAGAGAGATTCGAACTCCCATCAACGGTTTTGGAGACCGCTATTCTACCCTTGAACTATGCTCCT
>CALUII010000084.1 GCA_944320665.1 uncultured Alistipes sp.
AAGTCTACTCCTTTTTTAGTTTTTGTTGGTTCGTCACTACAAATCTAAAAAATCTGTAGACTTTTTTATTTATTCCCCAGACACACTCTTTGGAATAGTATCTCTGCCATTGCTCCCAGTTCCTCTCTACCGTATAGCTGTGATCCCCCGCACGGAAGACCTGCCGCAGATCCTCGACCAGCTCTCCCTTGTCGCCGTTGCGCACGCTGCTCAGCAGATTGTATTTCAGGTGCGACGTACAGCGTTGCAGCGGCGTTCCGGGAAAGACCGCACTGATGACATCACCCAGACCTGCCAGTCCGTCAGCACACACCAAGCCCATTGAGAGACCTCCTCACGAAAGTACACCTGCATCTGAGAAATGCTCGCCTTGCTGTTGTGTTCGCCATAGATATCCTGGATACCTCCCAATTGTTCCTGTGTAAGGCCTTTTGTATAAAGCGTTCAGGCAAGGCGGTCGCATTCATTTATCTTCCTGATGGCGAAGGATTAACAGGCTCCGTGGATAAAAATTCCTGTAGCGATCACCTCTCTATATACACTTTTCATCGGATACCTTCATTACCAGGACTTAACAGGATATCTATAAATTCATACTCAATATTCGATCATAATAGTTACAAACTAACCTATCATCAAAAACAAGCTCCGCCTTTTTGCGACTCGCCTTGCTCATTGCCTTTCTATCTTCAAATGTACATTCAATAAATTTACAACAAGCAGCTATCAATGATTGTTCATCTGCCGGTTTACATAAGTAGCCATTTACCCCCTCATCTACAGTTTCTCTACACCCAGCAATATCACTACAAATGATCGGACGGCCTAATGCACATGCTTCCATTAAAACCCTAGATAACCCTTCTCCATATGAAGGTAATACAATACAATCGGCTTGTGCAATTTGAGATGTTACATCTGGTGAGAAAGGAATATATTGAATATATCCCCGACGCACATCCTCATTAATAACCTGGCGAGGAACAGCCATAGGATGCTCATCAATAGGCCCCATTAATACAAATTGAGCACGACCATGTAACACCATCGCAGCCTTAATATATTCACTATATCCTTTTTCATATAACACACGTCCAATCATTAAAAAAATTGGTTGTGTATTATTAGGCATTGGTAATACACTATACTTATTTAAATCGACTCCTTCTCCTCCTGGCAATAAAATCAATTTCTCAGAAGTGACAATATGTCGAGCAATTAACAAGTCATGATTATATTTATTCAATGTCAACACTTTCTGAGGATAACGCAAAGCAAATTTATAAAACCTTTGTATAAGACGCATTTTCATGCTTTCGCTGGTAAATATATGTCCTAAACCAGCAATCATACAAGATGAAGGTATATCCAAAGTCTTACATGCTATCGATCCATAGATATTGGGTTTAATCGTATAATGAAAAACGTAATTAGGATGTTCTTTTTTATAAATATCTTTCAATTGACGATAATATTTATAATCTGAAATAGGATTCATCCCCGTACGATTCATTTCCACAGATATATATCGAGTGCCATACGGTATATCAAATGCCTGACTATTGACATCATTAGGTG
The DNA here is from genome assembly GCA_944320665.1 of uncultured Alistipes sp. GTDB lineage: Bacteria > Bacteroidota > Bacteroidia > Bacteroidales > Rikenellaceae > Alistipes. The sequence continues at coordinate 1,579 of CALUII010000084.1, forward strand.
CAACCAACACCACTTGATATCCTTTACTCCTAAAATGAGAAATGATATTGCTGCGAAAGTTCAATAAACCCCACAACGTATTATCTGAAAACAATATCTTCATTTGTTTCATATTTGCCCCATCAACAAAGTTTGATAAATTTTATTATACTGCTCCGCCATATCCGAAATATCATATTCTTTAGCTCGCTTTATACAACGATTTGCAATCTCAGTATACAAATCCAATGATTCTAATTGAATTACCCGTTCTGCTAATTGCTCTGGGTTATGAGTCTCAAAAAGAAGCCCTGCCCCCTGTACTATCTCCTTTAGTCCAGGAATATCTGAAGCGACAACCGGTTTACCTGCCGCCATACCTTCTACTGCAGCTAATCCAAATCCTTCAACAGATGAAGACATTACTACAATATCCGAAGCCTTTAATAAGGCTGGTACATTTTTGTATGTCCCCAGGAAGTGCACTCTACATCTCACACCACAAGCTTCTGCTTCCTCTTCACAGATTATTCGTCTCGGGCCATCACCAGCACACACAAGATGATAATGTTTTGGTAAATATTGTAATGCTCTAATTGTTGTAATTTGATCTTTTTGCATCGAAAAACGAGCAACTTGAACTAAGAGCACTGTATTTTCTGCCCCAGCAAATAATTGAGACCTGTCTAAAGTTGATGCGTTAAAAATTACCGTAGTATCAATTCCATTAAATACTGTAGATATCTTCAAATCTGGCCCCAAATAATTTCGCAATTCAGCAGCTGTTGCGTGTGAAATAGCTATAATCGAATCATAATGATGATATATATAACGCTCGAGCCATTTTATGCCTATGATCTTTCTTCTTTTATTATATGTACTATGTTCTGTGGTTACCAGTCGCCCATGCTTCTTCAAAAAGCAGCAGCTAAGAGCTATCCAATACTGAGCTGGAAATAAATGAACATGAATAATATCATAGTCATGTAAATACTTTCGTAGACGAAATATTATTAATGGATTATAAACATCCCGCAGTTTTTTCCCTATTGAAATCACAGGACAGCCAACAGCAACAAGTTTTTCTTCAAGCCATGCCTCACCTGAACACAATTGTAAAACAGTCACATCATTACCTAAACTCAACTGGTGTGGGACCAGTTCTGTTAACATTTTCTCTGCCCCACCAGTACTCATTCTATTAATAATATGAAGTATTTTCATAACTGCGAAAAACTCCGACCTTGTATTTTTTTCTTTATCATTAATAATTTATAATACCATATACAACCTAATGGATATAATAATGCTGTCAATGTTGGTAATGGCGAATCTTGAACTATACGTTTTTGTCCTGTCAGATGACTACATGCAATATAGTGAATTACAGATTTAATACGCACAAATAATTTCGTTACTCGACGCATACGAAAAATGTGATAATACACAAATGCTTGCGGATTTTTTGTATAAACGATGGGAATATTATTTGTATAGCCTTCTGCTTGATATTCCTTTACCATCAATTTATCATGCAACACTATTAACGGCTGTTTGATCTCTAAGTATTTTATATCCAATGGTGTAAATTTCTCACCTGGAAATGAAGGGTATGGTGAGGTCTGTTTTATTAAGTTCGAACGATAAGCCAACAATTTATCACCCACAACATGATATTTGTAATAAACATCATAAAACGTTATCGCCTGCAAATGCATTGGAAAATCAGATCCCAGAATCGCTCCTGTTGCCATAACTGCACAATTCGCAATTATCCCGGCATATTTTGTCTCCTCTCGCTTTTCAACCACCTCTTTCCATTTTTCAACAATCTTTGCAACAGCCATTTTATCCATAATGTCATCCGAATCACAACACATCACCAAGGGGGTTACAGTATTCTCAAAAGCGACATTATGAGCAGTATGCATTCCACCATTATCTTTATACACATATTTTAAAGATATTTGCTTTTCTTGTTGAAATCCAGCAATAAGTTCTCTAGTATTATCTGTACTTCCATCATCAATAACCAACCACTCAAAATCATTGGATGTTTGTTCACGTAAACTCTGATACAAGCGTGATAAAAGGTGAGCTCTATTATAGGTTGGCGTAAAAATTGTCAATGTTTTCATTCTTCTCATTAATTATCATTAATTACATATATGGATGGATCAATATCTTTATCAATAGCATGAAACGTGACCCATTCCGCATAAATCCGAATCTATTAACTATTATCAATTTACGAAACATATGACACCTTGGAAGAGAAAGATAAGCTTCATAAACCTTACAGACATCCGATGTCATGGATGCTCGATATTGATAAAAAAAATCACGAACTGCCTCATAATGTTTTTGATCAACAACAGGCCGTGCTATACAAAAATTACGCCACAATCGGCGCACAATAGTCTGACAATCTTGAGACTGTCCCGTTACATTTCCTTGATGTTGACGATAAAGCATCAAGGGTAACGATTCAGGAATTATCCGTCCAAAGGAAATCGCAGACAATAAAAGTAAATGATCATGCATTGCAACTCGGCCCTTATAATTTACAAGGAACTCCAATGATTTTCTATTTGCAATCGCTACACATCCCTGAATTCCTCCATTGTTACAAATTACATGTTCTAACCTTTGTGGAAAAACATGCCATCCAGTTATTCCTAATATTCCTTGCGACGGCATCCATACATAAGATCTGGAATACACTACAATAGGTATTTTTTGTTCTTCTTGACATATTTTCTTATATAAAACCTCTATCTTATTATCAAACCAAATATCATCTTGATCGCAGAACATAAAATAGGGCGCTTCGACAAAATGAGTTAAATATAAAAAATTAGCAGCTGCGCCCCCACATTTAACACCATCATCAATAAAAACGATTCGAGAATCCATCGATGCATAATGTCGAAGTATCTCTATTGTATTATCTGAACTTCCATCATCATGGATCAAAAGGCGCCAATTATCAAAACTTTGTCCTATAATAGAACATAATTGCGCAGATAAAAAACTTCCTCCATTATAGGTCGCCATCAAAATATCAATTTGAGCCATAAGCATAATCATTTTTAAAGATCATGAGTAGCATATTTGTTGCTATCAAATGAGGAAGATGATAATAAATACACAAATAAAATAAGCTGTAGAAAATAAGAAAAATTATTAAAAATATATTCTGAGAAGAATTGTAAAACCAATACACATACCATGTATGGATACAGTAAAACACCTACTGTTTTTCCTTTTTTTGCCAATCTATAAAATATGCCGGCACATGCTCCTATCACCGTAGCAAAGAAACTAATACCTATATAGCCTCCATCCATCCACCCAGGAGCAACAGTTGTATAAACATTGGTTGGCATAGGAACAAATAAATATCCATTTTTTGCAAATATATCTGGAGAATATTGCGGAATATCTACATGCTCTATCACACCTAATTTATCACCCACAGCTCGCAAAAAAGAAGTGCTAAATTGAGCAGGTACAGCAGAATGAGTATCTGCCTCAACTATCTGATCAAATGCTGGAAGTCCACCAAAAATATATGTATAAAACATATCGGATATTACAGTATTTACATTATTATCCGAACTACGAAGCAATTGGATGGACGACATTAATGCAACCAATCCTAATCCTCCAATGCAAACCTGCCTTAAAGAGATCCTCCCCTTGATAAACAATATAATTATACAACTTCCAAAAGTAAATAAGAAACTGCTTTTGGCCATCGTTATGAATGCGAACAGAACATTCAATATAATAATAACAAATAAATGTAGACGTCTTTGACCTTTTTGATATTGCAACATCTCGCATATCAACAAAACATACGCAATCGGTATTATATACGCAAAAATTCCATATTGATATTTACTTTCAACTATTCCTGTATTTGCCATTCTGAGATTAAACAAAAAATCGCTATCCCCTGTTACACCTTGTTTATAAGCGATATACAATAGGAAAGGTGTACCAATAATCGTAATAATCCAATATAGTTTTTGTATTGTTGTATTTATATATATATGATGAATTCCTCGATCTTTTTTTCTTATGTTCACCTTACTAAAAAAAGCAGCACTGCACCATAAAACAATATTCCAAGTTAAAATAATAAACTTTGTTTTTAGTGATATCTCATACATTCCATGATCCAAAATATTGTATAATAACAATATAATTCCCCAGCATGCCGGTGATAACACTGTAGGAGCCAAGATATCACGACATTTATAGTAAGAAAAACTAGCTATTAATAATAAAATAGACACTATCATTTTACCAATGTCTCTTTCTTAATAATGGTATGAAGAAATAACACAGATATTGATATGGATGAATATCCATCAAAAAAGCAGGATGACGCTTACATATTGTCCACCACAACTGCATATATTCACGCCATCTTCCTCCCTTAGCATATATATTCAATTTTCCTAACCATAGTTCTCGAGTCAGGCTATTTAAATCACATATTATTTGATACTTTTGTATAAAAAAATTCTGTAGTTCATAGATACTTGTAATAAATTGTATACGCTTATCTACAGTCGAAGCATGACTAGCTGAATTTGATAATACCCGATATACTCCTGTGATTTCTCTCATAAAATGAATTTTTGAAACTATAGAAAAATAAAGCCACATCGGATAATCTCCTAACAGCCAACACTTTGACTCAGGATGTATGTCTGCAATATAATGTTTCAATACATTAGTCCTTACTACAGCTGTAAGAGTTGGCACAGTATTCATTCGTAAAAGATCTTCAACCTGTTCAGCATCCCCTCCCCATGGTTTTGTTGCAAAAACAGATCTATTTTGATAGAAATACACACATTGGGTATAACACATCGCATAGTCAGGATGTGACTCCAGAAAGTCAACCTGTTTTTGCAACTTCAACGGATCAGTCCAATAATCATCCCCTTCACATAAAGCAATATATTTTCCGAGGACATAGGGATATTGGAACGTCTGAGAAATGTGTATTCCCTTTGAATATTGATTTTCGACCTGATAAATTGGTTTGATAATATTGGGATAAAGTTGTTCGTACTCACGAATAATAGTAGCCGTTGCATCCGTCGAAGCATCATCATGTACCAATATTTCAATCGGGAATGAAGTTTTTTGCATCAAAATTCCATCAAGACATCTACGAATATACGCCTCTTGATTATAAGTCGTACAACAAACGCTCACCAAAGGTTGCTTATTTTCCATGATTCAGCACATCAAAAAGTTTGCAAATTTACCTCTTATAAAAGAAAATAAGTCAAATATGCATACGATTTTCCATTGAAAATGAACGATGGATGACTTTTAGTCATCTCTTTCCACGTCACGACATAGCCCCGCCATTGCTTCGCCCGCGCATATAGTTTCATCTTTTTCAGCGCCGCCCGTTCACACATCCTGCGCTTCTCTACACTCAGACGGTAACGTTCCTGGAAAAAACACTGTATTTCCAGGGCCGAATCAATGAATCGGCATTGTTTCTCTATTGTCGGAGCATGACTGACCGAATTGTTCAGCACCCGATATACACCGGTCACCTCGGGCATGAACCGAATCTTCGACTCGGCTGCCAGATAGAGCCACATGGGGTAGTCGCCCATCAGCCATCCGCGTGTCTCGGGACGAATCTCAGCCACGAAACGGCGCACCAGTTCCGTTCGAGCCACAACCGTCAACGTCGGAATCGTATTCATCCAGACCAGCTCTTCAGCGGTTT
>CALUII010000085.1 GCA_944320665.1 uncultured Alistipes sp.
TGATACAGTCCATGGTAGAATGGGACAAACGCCGACGAATCCTTGAGGACTGGAAATGGAAGGCCATGAAGGATGTCGCCGACGGGACGAAACCATTAACTGACAGGATGAAGTATGCCTTCTACTTCAACCTGCAGAAGCTCAAGAAGGCAGGATTTCCCAATTGACAAGCGACATGGATATCTGGAGCCACGAAAAAAGATCCGAGGTCATGTCCCGAATCAGGAGCAAGGGTACGAAGCCGGAAGTTACGCTTCGCAAGGCCCTTTTCGCCCGCGGATTTCGCTATCGTGTCAATGTCAAAACTCTCCCCGGGAAACCGGACATCGTTCTTCCTCGATACAAGACGGTCATTTTCGTTCATGGATGTTTCTGGCACGGACATCCCGGCTGCAAATATGCATATACACCCAAGAGCAATACGGAATTCTGGATTAACAAGATATCAGGCAACCGGGAACGGGATGCAGTCGTAAAACGCAAACTTGAAGAATCCGGTTGGAAAGTAATCATCGTCTGGGAATGCGAGATCAGACATGGGAAAGATTTTTCAAGTTTGATAGAGTGTTTATCTCAAGATATTCGTTTACGAGGTCCTATCATAAAAGGTCTTATCTGATTGTGTCAGGCTCGTTTAGTTTTGTGTCAGGCTTGCTATGGCGAGCCAATATATTATTTCTGCCGACACTCACGAGTTTATTCATTAATTGCCTGCTTATTACATATCGAAAATATATATCCAGAAATAGGCATAAAAAGGAATTTGAAATATTTAACTAAAAGCTCTATAATCAACATGCCAAATGACATAACCTTAAAACCCGTTCGTAATTTACTTGGAATGAAGTTTTTTATACCTAGTTATCAACGCGGTTATCGCTGGACTGAGCAACAAGTAAAAGACCTATTAGATGACATAAAGGAATTTATTGACAACGAAACAAATAATATATATTGCATTCAGCCATTGGTAGTTAAAGGACGAGAACAAGATATACTCTCGCAAATTAAGAAGGCTAATAGCATAGATGAGGTAAAACAACTTCTATCAGGTTCTTGGGAGGTTATTGATGGCCAGCAAAGATTGACAACAATCAAGATCATTTTGACTGTTTTGCATGAAGAATCTTATGACCTAGAATATGAGACACGTACAGAATCAAAAGATTTTCTAAAAAACATTTCTCAAAAAAGTGATGTCGAAGCTGGAAGCAATATTGATTTTTACCATATGCGCAAAGCTTATGTCATAATTTACAACTGGTTCAACAGAAAAAATGAAAGCTTCAAAAAGATGTTTCTTGAAACATTAAAATCAAAAGTCCAATTTATCTGGTATGAGACCAAAGAAGCATATCCTATTGAAGTATTTACTCGCCTGAATATAGGCAAGATTGCCTTGACCGATTCGGAACTAATTAAGGCTTTATTCTTGAACGCGTCAAATTTCAAGAAACAAGACCAAGACTCAATTAGATTACAACAGATTGAAATTGCGAACGAATGGGATAAAATTGAATACACACTGCAGAATGACGAATTTTGGCTGTTTATTCAGAACGAACTTAAATATGCCAAGCCAACAAGAATTGATTATATCTTTGATATGATAAGAAAACAAGACGCGTTAAAATTAGAAGAATTAGTAACCGAAAATATTATTAATATATCCAATACAAATCTTGATGAAAAGACATTAAAAAAAATAGTGAATGAAAAATATAATGAAGAAATTGGTATTGACGAGCATACAACATTCCGCTACTTCTACTTTTATTTTAATCTGAACAAGCATAAAATAAATTCAGAGTGGCTTAGACAAACTTGGCAAATTATTAAACATTACTTCCAGATCTTTAAGGAGTGGTTCAATGAATTAGAATTATATCATTATGTAGGTTTTCTAGTTGAAAGAGGCGAGAAAATTGAATCTTTGATTAAAAAATACGATGGAGAAAAAGAGTCGTTTGTGAATTACGTAAAGATGAGAATCAAAGACAAGCTGAAAGGTTGCAATAATTTACTACAGGAATATGAAAAAGGCAAGCCCAAAACTGCATGTTATCCGCTTTTGCTTCTTTATAATCTCCAAACAGTTATTACCCAAAACAGAAAGTTAGAAGAAAACAAATATGGTATGTCTATATTCTATAAATTCCCTTTTCATTTGATGAAAAAAGAAAATTGGGATATGGAGCATATTGACTCTGATACAACTAACCCCTTAACCAAGTTCAATGACCAACAAGAATGGCTGAAAGATTGTCTGAACGAAATTACTGATCAGAATATAATAAGCGAGATTAATCAATTTATCAATGCAACAGATCAATCTGACAACTTCGACAATTTGGCTTTTAAAATTGATCAACATATAAACAAGGGCAGTGAAAGACTTCAAGGGCCTAAAAAAGAAGGTGATATCAATCAGAAGAATTTGATCTGGAATTATTGCTTGCTTGATTCCAAGACAAATAGAAGTTATGGTAATGCGATTTTCCCCGCCAAAAGGCGACGGATTATTCAAAAGGACAAGGGGGAAAATGGAATTTCATTTATACCGCCTTGTACAAAGAATGTTTTCTTAAAATACTATAACCAACAGACAAATGTTTTGCGTTGTTGGGAGAAACAAGATGCCAAAGCATACCTTATAGATATAAATAAGGTCTTATCTATCGCAGATTTCATAGAAGATCAGAATGAAAATATTGACAAACTGTAATTAACGGATTTTCCATGGGATACAATAAAAATAAATATACGTTCTGGCAGCTTATTTCGGAAAAGAAAATAGTTATTCCAATTATTCAGCGCGATTATGCACAAGGTCGCAAAGGTAAAGAATATATACGAAAGAGTTTTTTAGAACAATTGGGCAATGCCATTTTAAAAAACGAGTCAATAGAACTTGATTTTGTCTATGGTACAGAAAAGGACAAGATTATGTACCCACTTGATGGACAGCAACGACTGACCACTCTTTGGCTATTGCATTGGTATGTAGCCTATAATGCGGGAAAGATAAACCTAGCTTCATTTACAGAAGACGAAAAAAAGAAACTTAAAGATCGATCTGTTAAACCAGAAGATTTTGAGGCATCGAAACAAGAAATTGTCAAGACAATTAATACGCTAAAAAAATTCTCGTATGAAACACGAACATCTTCACGAGAATTTTGCGAGAAACTGTGTGAGTTGGAATACAAAAAAACTGATCACATAGTAAAACACATAATCAGTCAAACATGGTTTTTCTCTACATGGAAACAAGACCCGACCATCCAAGCTATGCTCAGGATGTTGGGTGGTACTAACAATACAAATAGTCAGGACAAAGAATTTGTCGATGGCATTGAGAAACTGTTTGAAGATTATAAGGATTTCCCATCATACTGGAATTTTTTGACAGAAAAAGACCAAATCACCTTCAACTTTTTACCCTTGAATTCTAATGAAATTCCAGTTTCTGATGATTTGTATATAAAAATGAATGCACGTGGCAAAGCTTTAACAAGTTTTGAAAATTTCAAGGCTGATTTAATCGGTTGGATGAAAGATAGTTCTAACCCAGAAAGCGAATTTTTCAACAAACTCATTGACTATGACGGTAGAGAAATGCCTTATGCTTTGGCTTTTTCCTGCAATATTGACAATAAATGGACTGATATTTTCTGGGAAAACGGTAAAGACTTGGGAAGAGTGGATGAAATCTATTTTGCTTTCTTTAATCGCTACTTCTACAATCTCACTATCACAAAAGAAGGCTTGAAAGACGACAATGCGTCTCATGATATTTATTATGACTATTTTAGTGATTTAAAAAACACAAAAGACAACGACAAAAAAATTACTTACACCTCGTTTAATCTTTATAAACATTTTCTGAACTCAGGAATAATCAACGATATTTATACAATCCTGAATAATTTTTATAGTGCTTTTAGAAAATGTAAAAATATACACGATATATTAGGATGTAGCTGGAATAAAGACTTTCATTTTATCCCAGAGTATTGCAAAGATGATGAAGGATGGAAAAGGATAGATGACAATGCAGGCAACAAGATATATGAGGTAACAACCCTCAATCAAATGGAGAGAGTCGTTTTCTATGCGATATGCAAATATTTCAAATCAGGCACAACTGATGAAGATGGCTCTTCTTTAAAAAACTGGATGCGTTTTATCTGGAACTTAGTTTCTGATTATGATGGAAATGATACTCCTGCAATAAGAAGTATTGGCGCAATGCAAGCAGCAATTAGCCTTATTGATAAGATTCATAATCCTCTAGATATTTATAACGAACTAAAACATCTGAAAGAAGAACCTTTAAAATCAGAAATTAACAATCGCTTTAATGAGGAAATCGCCAAGGCAAAACAGATTCTTGAGAAAAAAGCTAATGCAAATGCAATAGGGCCTGACGAAACACAGATTATCGAAGCTGAGAATTATGCCTTCTTTAAGGGTGCCATTCGTTTTTTGTTTACCAGTGAAAACGGAATAATGGATGATTGGGGTAATTTTTCAAAAAAATGGGAGAATGCTAAGAAATATTTTAATGTGAATGGATTAACAGAATACGGTCAAAAAGAAGCCATTGCTAACCGTATTTTATTATCATATTGTAACGACTGGGAAAAACAAATTCAATCATCTTCACATAATGACAAATTCATTTTCAGTTATTCTATTGCTACATGGCGTAATAATATTTTAATGAGAACCAATATTTATCCAATGCCTATCCATAATCTACTTATGGGTAAATCTTTATGTAATTCCATATCTCTTGTGAATAATAACATCCAGTGCAATACTGCGTTTGACAGAATTGTCAATACTAATCTAATTGCAAAAATTAATACCGGTCATTATGGCAATCGTGATAAGTATTACATTCGTTGGTCTCATGATGGACTATCTTTATATCCGAGCAGCACAGGCATCATCTTGACACTAAACAATAGAGATAAATTCCTAAGTGAACTTATTGAAAGCAAGAAGATAGAAATAACAGAAGGGAAGTTATTAGACACACTGCCGATTAAAATGTTCTATGGTTGGTATATTGGTTTTGTATATAAAGAGCACACATTTAGATGGCAATACTGGAATTGGATTGATATGTACGAAATAGACAAGCGGTTGGAAGATTACTTGGAATATCAAAATCAATGCATTATCGATGGAGAGAAAATACTAAATCTAAATGATTTAGTCACAAAACTGGATCATTGCATTGATAATTACGAAAAAATAAAACATCAAAAAGTAATAGAGAAAAATTAACACCAATAACAATATTCCATTATACATTACCTGATAACCCCCTATTGTGCTTGCGCTATCCCGTAAGGGAATCATCATAGCGGAGATTTAGGAGATTAACGTAAAATGCAATTTGTCTGAATACCATGAAGATGTCTTAGCGCTCATTGAGATATTAGATTGGAAACTCATAATATATTCAAAATGCAGGATGCATGCTGACTTGGCTCATCTTTGTCAGCAAAATAGTACAAACAATATTCAAGTAAAAATTAGTATTATGAAATGAGATCAGACTGCCAATCTGATTTCATCAGTGTAAATGATAAATCAACGTAAGCAACCGGTGAATACCGTATTGATTTGACAGAGAATATTACTATTAGGTCCGACTAGGTCCAACTTGTATAA
>CALUII010000086.1 GCA_944320665.1 uncultured Alistipes sp.
AACCATCACTCTCTTTCGTATCATTACTATTTCAGTATAACAAAACTAAAGAATAATTTAAAGAGATTGTCACTCATTTGACACTAGTTTTTTTACCATCATTATAGAGTGAAATTTTTCTAATCCTTGAAATATATACTTAGCTGGTCTATAATCACCAATTTTATAGAATCCTCTATTCTTATAAAAATTAAGTGCCGCCAAATTATCAGGTGTTGTCCATAAGTATAGACATTTAATACTATTACATTTAGCATATCTAATTATATAATCCATTAACTTAGTACCTACACCAATATTTCTATATTTTTTACTAACAACAAAATGTTTAATTACTAAGCAATTGTGCTCAATTTTTTATATATAAGTATCATATTTTTCATCTAATTCTTCTTCTATATTAGCACTAACTGCCATATAGCCTACAATAGTATTATCTATTCTAGCAATAACTATAAAATCTGATGTAATCATAAAGTTATCAGAATAAAGAAAACCTCCATTCATAAAAAAAGTTTTCTTCAAAAATATTTATTATTTCTTTACTATAACTTTCATATTGTTCTTTATTTAAAATATCTATTTTTATTCTCATATCCTATCACTTCATTTTATTTATTCAAAAGCTCTAATACATTATTAAATATTCTTTTTCTGTATCACTAACTGTATCACTTTGTGTATCACCAACTGTATCACTTTGTTGTCCAGTTTGTTGTCCACTTACTTGATCACTTACTTGTTCACTTACTTGTTCACTTACTTGTTCACTTGCATTTCTTATTAAAAGAATAACATATATACATAATAAAGGACAAATACTATTAACATAATAGTGCCTTCTTTTTTACTAACTTCTCTTTCACTTCTTGCAAAGACAAATAAAAGAAATGAAGATAGAAATACAGCAAGTATATCTATAAAACCAAAGCCTTTTAAGACAATATCACCATATATAAGAATAGGAAGCCCTAAAACTATACAAATATTAAAGATATTAGTACCAATAATATTTCCAATAGCCATATCAAACTCACCTTTTCTAGCACTTGTTACTGTCATAATCATCTCAGGTAAGCTTGTTCCTATTACAATAGCAGTCATTGTAATTACCTTCTCGCTTATATTTAGTCCACTTGCAATCGCTTTAGCAGAGTCTACAATCATCTCACTACTATAAACTATTAAGATAATTGTAACAACTAAAAGTAGACAAGACATAATAGCAGAATACTTACTTATCTCTTGTTCATCGCACTTTTTATTCTTTTTAAATAACATTCCTACTAAATAAAGAACAAACATACAAAATAATAATATTAAAATAAAACTATCATTTCTTGAAAAAGTATTTGGTGTTAAAGGATTAAAAACTGCATCAAGCATTAAGAAAGAAAAAGCTGTTGTAACAATAAAAAGTAAAGGTAATTCTTTTTTTACAGTAGCATGTCTTACTTTAATAGGTCTTAAAAAACTAGCAAGTCCTATAATTAAGAAAACATTTACAATTGAGCTACCTACAACATTTGCAAAAGCCATTACCCCATCACCATTTGCAACACTTCTAAAAGATATAGCAACTTCAGGAGCACAAGTACCAAATGATACTATTGTTAATGCAATTAACATCTTAGGTACTCTTAACTTTAAAGCTAAAGATGAAGCAGCATCTACTAAAACATCTGATGATTTAATGATTATTACAAAGCCTACTAATAAAATTATTATATCTAAAAGCATAATACACTACCTTTCTATCTCTAATAATAGTATAAATTATTTTAATACATCTTACAAACAAAAGAGATTAACTTTACACTAATATTATTAACAGAAAAAAGTATTTTACAAATAAACATTTTAACTTAATTGTTAACTTCTTTAAGTGTCCTTTCCACCTCATCAATTAATTCTTCTTTATTAGGCATATAATACGTATAATTTGAAGCAAATATATTATTATTCATACCTCCTAAAGCATATTCCAAAGTTATATCTTTTTTACCTTTACAAAGAATAATACCGATAGTTTCATTATCAAATTCATCTCTAACCTCATTATTATAATAATTAATGTACATATTCATTTGCCCTACATATTCTGGCCTCATATCAGTCATCTTTAAATCTATTAAAACATATGACCTTAATATTTTATTATAGAATACTAAATCTACATAATAATGGGTATTATTATCCAAAGTTATTCTTACTTGTTTACCTACATACATAAAACCTTTCCCAAGCTCCATTAGAAACTCTGATATGTGATTAACTAATCTTTTCTCTAAATCGCTTTCAAGATTAGGTTTTTCTTCTCTTATTCCTAAAAACTCAAAAACATAAGGATCTTTCAATATATCAGTAGGCTCACTTATCTTTTGTCCTTTTTTAGATAATTCATATACCTTCTTTTTATTCGCTTTACCATTAGAAAGTAATAATCTTTGAAATAGTGAAGAATCTATCTGCCTTTTTAGCTCTCTTTTAGACCATTTACAATTTATGCATTCTCTTTCATAGAAACTTCTTTCATCATCATCTTCAATATATATTAAATAACAATAATGGGACCAACTCAATTTTCCAGCCAGTGGTTGGAAATTCTTATATCTTGTATAAAATAGCCTCATATTATATAATCCAGATAAACTATAACCGCTCCCATACTTATCTTTTAACTTTTTTGATAACTTTAATAAAACTTCTTTACCATACTCTGCTCTTATATTCCCATTTTGTTCGTTTTCAACAATAACTTTACCAATACTAAAATAAGTTTCTACTAAAATATTATTAATTTGATATGCTACTTTAGTCTTGTTAGTTATAATAATATCTTCTATCTCTTTAAATAGACTATTAACAACTTTCTCATCTTTATCTAATACTTTTATACTCATAATCATCCTCCATTTCTATAGATACAAAAAAGGCACTGTTTCTCAGCGCCCAAATTAAATATTTATATATTTATTCTATCGTACAATTGTTAGTGATGCAATATTTTTTTGTAATTTATTTCATCAAACTATTATATAAGTTATTAGCATTAGTAAAGTCTGCTATCATTAAGAAATTATCAATATAGTTTCCTTTTTCATTTTTATAATTTAAATAATAAGCATGTTCCCACATATCCATATTAAATAGAGGAATAAACCCAAAAGACTGTGGTAATTCTTGATTAGATAAATTTATAATATCTAGAGAACCATCACTTGTTACTACTAAAAAGGTATAACCTGAACCCTTTAAACTCATTGCTTTGTTTTTAAACTCTAAAAAGAATTTATCAATACTTCCATATTTCTTATCTATATCTTCTTTTAATTTTCCACTTGGTAAAACTCTATTAGGGCTAATACTCTTCCAGTATAAGTTATGATTTAAGACACCACCTAAATTATATAGAATGTCTTCTCTATCACTTTCATTAAATTCATCTAAATGATAGTATAACTCATTTATACCATAACGATAATCAAAATTATTTTTATCTAATAACTCATTTAATTTATTTAAATAATTCTGTTCATGCTTATGATAATGAAGTCCCATCGTATGAGTATCAATATATGGCTCTAAATCTTGAAATAAATAAGGTAACATAGGCAATTTATACATAAAACCAACTCCAATAATAGTTTATGTAATATGCACATAAAAGTTAAAACTCGAGCTATTAAAACTCGAGTCTTTATTATTTTTTAGTCTTACTATTTCCTTGATCTTTTCTCTCATTAACCATATCTTTAAGAAAATCATACATTTTATCTACAAAATCATCTTTTTCTATACCAAGAACTTCATTAATACTTATATTTGTATTAAATCTTTTGTATTCATCAAAAGCTTCTG
>CALUII010000087.1 GCA_944320665.1 uncultured Alistipes sp.
GTGACGGTAAAAGCGGTGGGGCAGGCATCAAGGTTGTAGCCTTTAATGTAGGCGGTAATGTCGAATCCAAGAGCGAGAATCAGACTATAAGCCGTGTAAAATATACCCTTCCTCTTGTGTTAAAGAAAAACGAAGAATCAGATGAAGCGTTTGAAGATGCAGACGGCGGATATGGCCGATAGAAATATAGAACAAATCGGGGCGTTGTTCCCCGAGTGTCTGACCGAACGAATCGACAGCAACGGTCGCGTCGAACAGGCCATCGACTTCGACAAACTCCGCCAACTCCTGGCTCACGACGTGGTCGAAGGCCCCGAACAGCGTTACCAGTTCACCTGGCCCGACAAACGCGCGGCTATCCGGCTGGCCAATACCCCGACCTCGAAAACCTTGCGCCCGTGCCGTGCCGAAAGCGTCGACTTCGATACCACCCAAAACCTCTACATCGAAGGCGACAACCTCGACGTGCTGAAACTCCTGCGCGAGAACTACCTCGGCAAGGTGAAGATGATCTACATCGATCCGCCCTACAACACGGGCAACGATTTCGTCTATAACGATGACTTTGCCCAGGGCAAAACGGATTTTGAGCAGCGCAGCGGGCTGTTCGATGAGGAGGGCAACCAAACCATCGACCCGATGCAGCGCAATACCGAAGCCAACGGGCGTTTCCATACCGATTGGCTCAATATGATCTATCCCCGCTTGAAAGTGGCCCGCGACCTGTTGTCGGACGACGGGGTGATCTTTATCTCGATCGACGACAACGAAGATCATAATTTGAGAAAAGTATGTGATGAAGTTTTTGGCGGAAACAATTTTATTGCCCAAGTCATATGGGAAAGAGCGTTTTCGCCCGTGAACTTAATGAAACATTTTTCTCCTTCCCACGATTATATTTTATGCTATGCAAAAAATATAGATATAGCCATCTGTAATGGTATTCCCCGAACAGCAGAAGCCGATAGTAGATACATAAATCCAGATAATGATCCCCGAGGGGTTTGGTCCTCAAGTGATATTTCAGTAGGCCCTGCTGTCCCTGAAAATATATACCCGATAACAACTCCATCGGGACGTATTGTTGAGCCTCCAGCTGGGCGCAGCTGGAGTCTCTCTAAAAAAGCTTTTTTAGAGAGACTCAATGATAATAGAATCTGGTTCGGACCAGATGGAAATGGCGTGCCTAGAATCAAACGTTTCCTTTCAGAATTACGGAAACAAGGTATGACCCCTATGACTTTATGGAAAAAGGAGGATGTAGGACACTCACAAGATGCAACACAAAAACTACAAAAACTGTTTGATGGTCATAAATTCTTTGATTATCCCAAACCCGTAGAATTGATAAAGAGAACTCTATCTCTTTATACAAATAACGACTCTCTTGTTCTTGATTTCTTTTCCGGGTCGGCCACGACGGCCCATGCCGTGATGCAGCTCAATGCCGAGGATGGGGGAAACCGCAAGTTTATTATGGTCCAGCTGCCCGAAAAGACCGACCCCAAAAGCGAAGCTTACAAAGCCGGATACCCGAACATCTGCGAAATCGGCAAGGAACGCATTCGCCGGGCCGGAAAGAAGATCAAGGAGGAAAACAAGGACAAGGAGGCAATCGACCGTCTCGACACCGGATTCCGCGTGTTGAAACTCGACTCCTCGAACATGGCCGATGTCTATTACACCCCGGCCCAGACGCCCATCGAACAGACCCTGGGTTTCGAGGCCTTCGAGGACAACATCAAGCCGGACCGTACGGCGGAAGATTTGTTGTTCCAGGTGATGCCGGAGTGCAATCTGCCCTTGTCGAGCCGCATCGAGGAGCGCGAGATTCACGGCAAGAAGGTCTATGCGGTCGACGACAACTACCTGTTAGCCTGCTTTGACCGCGACATCGACGAGCAGGTGATTACGGAGATTGCCCGCATGCAGCCCTATTATTTTGTGATGCGCGACGCCTCAGCCGCCACGGACAACGTGCTGGACAACTTCGACCAGATTTTCAACGCCTACAGCAAAGAGACCATCCGTCGGATTTTGTAGAGATGAAATAACTTAATTGCTAACCTTCAATTTATCACACGATGAAGAATCTCATATTTTCTTTCTTTGTTATTATCTCTCTGGTATCTTGTGGAGGAAATACAAATAGCAGAGTCCGGATTTGGGAGAATTACAAAAGTGTCAGCAGACAGTGTCCCGACTGTAATGGAACAGGATCTGTAAATCAACGTTGCAGCCAATGTAACGGCGAAGGATATATCAATGTGCCGTGTAGCTACTGTAACGGAAGTGGCAAACAATGGGTAAGCCGACAAACCCGGGAAAGTATCACATGCAGCACCTGCGGCGGCAGCGGACAAGTTAATTGTCCCATATGCGATGGTAATGGATATGTAGAATGTAATAGTTGCGGTGGAGCCGGCCATCGTACTTGCGCGCTATGCAAAGGCTCCGGGAGGACAAACATTCGGGGAGAATGGATTGTTTGTCCTAGATGCCATGGTTCATGCACTGAGGAGTGTTATATATGCAAAGGTTACGGTTATAGAGAATGCTCCCGATTTGCAACCTGTCGGGCATGTCATGGATTAGGAACTATAGGTGTTAAACCCGTCAGAACAGAAGGATATGAGACGTGTGAACATTGTAATGGAAATCCCTACACGAGAGTACGTTGCAGCGCATGCAATGGAAACTCATATATTCAAACACGTTGTTCCAGATGTAATGGGCTGGGCATAATCGAAGAATAATTATATACACCGTGAAATTCAGATTCAAGATACAGCAATACCAGACCGATGCGGTGGAGAGTACGGTCGATGTGTTTGCCGGACAGCCTTCGCAGGGGAATGCCACATACCGTCGCGACCTCGGCAAGCGGGAGAAGGAATACCAAACCCGGATGGATGAACGTGAGCTGGAGACCGGCTACCGGAACCAGGAGGTTTGGCTCAACGCCTCGGAGCTGCTGGAGAACATCCACAAGATACAGGACCGCAACAACATCAAGCGTTCCGAGGCTTTGTCCAGGGGTTTGGGCGCCTGCAGTCTCGACATCGAGATGGAGACCGGTACGGGAAAGACCTACGTCTATATCAAGACGATGTTCGAGATGAACAAGCGGTACGGCTGGTCGAAATTCATCGTCGTGGTGCCCAGCATCGCCATCCGCGAAGGGGTGGCCAAGAGTTTCGGAATGCTCGAAGACCACTTCATGGAGTATTACGGCAAGAAGGCCCGCTGGTTTATCTACAACAGCGCCAATCTGAAGCAACTTGATTCATTCTCGTCGGATGCCGGACTAAGTGTAATGATTATCAATACGCAGGCTTTTGCTGCCTCCTTTAAGGAGGGTGGCCGAAGTAAAGAGAGTCGTATTATATACTCCACGCCCGACAGTTTCGGAAGCCGTCGGCCGATTGATGTGATTGCCGCCAACCATCCGATTATCATCATGGATGAGCCACAGAAGATGGAGGGCGAGGTCACGCAAACGGCGCTGGCCAAATTCCAGCCGCTGTTTATGCTGAACTACTCGGCCACGCACAAGACCCGGCACAATACGGTCTACGCGCTCGATGCACTCGATGCCTACAACATGAAACTGGTAAAAAAGATTCAGGTGAAGGGCTTCGAGATCAAGAATCTGCGCGGATTGTCGAGTTATCTCTACCTCGACAGCATCGTATTGTCGAAAAACAGGCCGCCCATGGCCCGTATCGATCTGGAGATAAATACCCCGTCGGGCATAAAGCGCAAAGCTCACACGTTCGGGGTCGGCGACAAGCTGATCAGCGAAAGCGGGCTGGCTCAATACGATGGATTCGACATCTCGGAGATTGATCCCTATGCCAACTCCGTGACCTTTCTCAACGGCATTACGCTCCACAAGGGAGAGGTATTCGGCGACACCACCGAACTGGCCATGCAGCGGGTGCAGATTCGGGAGACGATCATGTCGCACTTCGAAAAGGAGAGCGAACTTTTTGCCAGGGGAATCAAGACGCTGTCGTTGTTCTTTGTCGACGAGGTGGCCAAATACAAAAGCTACGACGCGGAGGGAAACGAGGTCAAAGAGATATTCGCACAGATATTCGAGGAGGAGTACACGAACATTCTCAACGAGCAGTTGTCGCTCTTCGATTCGGATTATCAGCAATATCTGCGACGGTTCAGCGTGGGCGACATTCATCGGGGCTACTTCTCGATCGACAAAAAGGGGCGCTCCGTGGACAGTGAAGTGAAACGCGGCAAGGATATCTCCGACGACATATCGGCCTACGATCTGATTCTGAAGAACAAGGAGCGTCTGTTGAGTTTCGATGAGCCCACGCGGTTCATCTTCTCGCACTCGGCCCTGCGGGAAGGTTGGGACAACCCGAATGTCTTCCAGATCTGCACGCTGCGTCACTCCAATTCCGCCGTGGCCAAGCGTCAGGAGGTAGGCCGTGGACTGCGTCTGTGTGTGGACAGGAACGGTGTGCGCATGGACTTTGAAACCCTGGGTGAGAACGTACACGATCTGAACCGGCTGACGGTCATTGCCAATGAGAGTTACAGCAGTTTTGTCGACGCCCTGCAGCGTGAAACCAAGGAGGTATTGCGGGATCGTCCGACTAAAGCCGATGTTGCATACTTTACGGGGATGTTTGTTTTGTGTGATGGTGAAAAGCATGCAATCACCAAAGAGGAGGCAACTGCCATTCGGAGCTATTTGTGGGAAAACGACTATATTGACGACAAGGATCAGATTACCGAACAATACAAATCCGATCTGGAAAACAATACGCTTGCCCCCATGTCCCGGAAACTCGCGCCGATGGCTGAAGGTATTCAGATGTTGATCCGCGCCCTGTACGATGAGGCAACCCAAGATGCCGTCAGCAAGATGTTCGAGAACGGGAACAAGCCCAATGTTCAGAACAACAGGCTCAATGAAAACTTCAACAAGAAAGAGTTCCAGGCCTTGTGGAACGAGATCAACCACAAATATGCCTATACGGTTCACTACGACAGCAATGAACTTATCAACCATGCAATAGAAAGCATAAACGCCAAATTGCACGTCAATCAATTGCGGTATGTCGTAGTCTCCGGCGAGCAACAAACGGTGGATGCATTCGACGAAACATCTTCGGCCTCGAAAACCTTGAATACCTTATCCACATCGTCAGTCGCGTACGATCTCGTCGGCGAGATTGCCCGGGGAGCCACGTTGACACGCCGTTCGGTAGTCAAGATACTCAATGGTCTGACTCCATCCAAGTTGACCATGTTCCGCAATAACCCCGAAGAGTTTATCCGCAATACGATCAAACTGATTCGGGAGGAAAAAGCGACGATGATTATCGAGCACATATCCTACAATCTGATTGAAGGCAAATACGACAGCAGCATATTCACCCGAGAGAAGCCCATACAAAGTCTGGATAAGGCATATCCTGCGAAAAAACACATTTTGGATTATGTCTTTTCTGATTCTGTAAAAGAGCGGGACTTTGCAAAAGATATGGATGCGGCGGCAGAGGTATGTGTTTACGCCAAACTGCCCCGATCCTTCCAGATACCAACTCCCGTTGGAAACTACGCTCCGGATTGGGCCATTGCATTCGATACGGGGAAGGTCAGACATGTTTTCTTTATTGCTGAAACCAAGGGATCAATGAGATCAATGGATCTCAGAGGGGTAGAAACCGCTAAAATAGAGTGTGCAAAAAAATTATTTAATGAGGTTTCAACGAGCAATGTAAAATACGGCGTAATTGCGTCCTATGAAGATCTGCGATCAATTATTACCAGAATAAACTGATAAAGCAATATGGCACAAAGGACTCCTCCGATTTTTAAAATCGGAGGAGTCCTTTGTCTGTTACTCGGCAGCCGGCCGAAGGTTGCGGTCAAGCACCGCCCGGATCCCCGATTCGGGATAGAGCAACAGACAGTTGCCAAGTACCGTGAAGGGAATCTGCCGCCGGTCCCGCAGCGTCTGCAAGGTGCGCGGCGAAAGGTGCAGGCGTG